>JBEKOK010000069.1:0-13649 GCA_049521875.1 Steroidobacteraceae bacterium | reverse complement strand
AGGTACCGGGCGAGTACAGCGACCACCAGAGTTCCGGCGAGGCGCAGCTGACCTTTACCAATGATCTGGTGAAGGCGGTTGGTGGCGTGTATTACATCGACAGCACCGCCTGCGGTTCCTACAACGCCTCGATCGGTACGCTGAACCTGCTTGGCATCCCCGCCTATGATCTCTATATCACGGAGCTGGTCGATGGCTGCGTTGTGACCAAGAGCTCGGCGGTCTACGGCGACACGGTCTGGAAACTCACCGACCGGTTGAATCTCGATGCCGGCCTGCGCTGGAATGAGGATGACAAGACCGCCCATGTCTATCAGGCCGACTACGCGAGTCTGGCGCCCACGCAGTTGCTGCCCAACCAGCAGTTCTTCGATCCTGCCGCGGTCCCGGCCGGCTTTTTCCCGGACCCGGGTGTTGTGACCGACTACACCCACGAGCGCGCCTTCGTAAACGTGACCCCGCGGCTTGGACTGGACTATCACTTCACCGATCACGTGATGGGTTACGTCTCCTACAGCAAGGGTTTCAAGAGCGGTGGCTTTGACATGCGCGGCAATGCTGCGGTCTATCCGCAGACCGAGAACGGTTACAACTCGGAGATTGCCAACAACTACGAGATCGGGGTCAAATCAACCTTGCTGCAGGACACGCTGCTGCTCAATGTCACTGTGTTCTACGATCCGTACACAGACGCCCAGACTGGCGTGCAACAGTTCGTGGAGTACGCTGGCGCGCCGACCAACCTGACTGCCGTGCTCAATGCGGGCAAGCAGATTAATCAGGGTGTTGAGCTGCAGTCGGTGTGGCGCGCCACCAAGGCGCTGAGCTTTGGCCTCAACGTCGGCTACCTTGATTCCTACTACGAGGACTATCTCGTGCCTTGCAGCGTGTTCACGGCGGCGCCTGGCTGCGTAGCCGGCGTGACCTCGGTCAACGTTGCCGACGAGAACCGGCCGATCAATGCGCCGAGCTGGACGCTGTCGGGGAATCTCAGCTACCGGTGGGATTTGGCTACCGGCGAGCTTGCGGCGCGGGCCGGCTACGACTGGCGCAGCTTCACGAAGGTGGCGAATACGACGCCGAGCCTGACCGATCAGCCCTCCTATGGACTGCTCAACGCTGGCGTCGCCTACACAACGACCAACAAGGCGTGGCGCTTCTCAATCGACGGCAAGAATCTGACTGATACCTATTATCGGGTGGCGGGTTATGACTTTGGCGATGCGCCAATCAGTCCGGCCAATTCCTTCATTGGCGGCATCAGCCAGATTGGCTTCTATGGCCCCCCGCGGACCGTGAGTGCGACAGTAACCTTTCACTACTGAGCGCAGGCTCTTGGCCATGAGCGCGTTTGAGGACCGGGTGGCGCTGCTACCGGAGGTACTGGCGCTGCATGGCCGCTGGCGCGGTGCACAGACCGCGCTGATCGAGGGCGAGCGCTCGCTGAGCTGGGCAGCCTTCGACAGACGCCTCAATCAGCTCGCCAACGGGCTGCGCGCACTTGGCGTGCAGCCCGGGGACCGCGTAGCCGTGCTGATGCACAACAGCCTGGAAATGGTCGTGGCACTGTTCGGCACGCTCAGGTCCGGAGCGGTGGTGGTACCACTCAACCTCTCAATCACTGATCAGACGCTGACCGAGATGGTGCGCGACTGCGGTGCCATTGCGGTGATTGCCTCTGATGATCAGTGCCTGCGCGTGGATGCATTGCGGGCCCAGTTCCCAACACTCCTCGAGCAGGCCTACATCGGTGTCAACGCCCCTGCTCAGCAATGGCGGCAATTTCAGTCGTGGCTCGAGCAGCAGGATTCGGCGACGCCGCCGCATGCGGTGCAGCCCGACAGTCCTTGCAACATCATATACAGTTCCGGGACGACCGGACTGCCCAAGGGCATCGTGCACTCCCATCTGTGCCGGCTCCGCTGGGCGGTGGAAGTGGGCGCGGCGCTCCGCTACCACTCCGGAGCGGTCACGATCTGTTCACTCGGATTGTTCTCCAACATCAGCTGGGTGACGATGCTGGCTACCTTCCACGCCGGCGGTACTGTGGTGGTAATGCGCTCTTTCAGGCCCCTGGAGCTGCTCGCGCTCATCGAGCGTCACCAGGTAACGCACGGTGCCTTCGTACCCATACAACTGCAGCGCATCCTCGATTCGGGTGCGGCCGATGCGCACCCGGCGCGCACACTCCAGACACTGATGTGCTGCGGTTCGCCGCTGGCGGCCGATACCAAGCGCGACATCGCCGCAGCACTTGGCTGCCAGCTGATCGAACTATATGGCCTGACCGAAGGTCTGGTGACGACGCTGGCACCTGAGGATTTCCGTCGCAAGCTCAGCTCCGTGGGCAAGCCACTGCCGGGCGCGGACCTGCAGCTGCTCGATGAGTCCGATCGCCCGGTGCCGGTGGGCGAAGCGGGCGAGATCGTCGGTCGCAGCAGCCTGATCATGAGCGGGTACCACAACCGGCCAGATGCTGATGCGGAGTCGACCTGGACCGCGCCGGACGGTCAGCGCTGGTTCCGAACCGGCGATATTGGGCGCCTGGACGCCGAAGGCTTTCTCTACATCGTCGATCGCAAGAAGGACATGCTGCTCTCCGGGGGTCAGAACGTTTACCCTGCGGATATTGAGGAAGTCATGCGTCGGCACGAAGCCATCGCGGAGATCGCGGTTATCGGCGTTCCGAGCGAGCGCTGGGGCGAGACGCCGCTGGCGGTCGTAGTACTGCACGCTGGACAGGGGGTTGCGGCCGAACAGCTGATGGCCTGGACCAATGAGCGGGTAGGCAAGCAGCAGCGTGTCAGTGCGGTGGTATTTCGCGATGCGCTACCCCGCAATCCCAATGGCAAGATCCTCAAGCGTGAGCTGCGCCGCGAATACTACAGCGCAGCTGCAGTTTCGGAGTCGCGCCCATGAGTGCCTTGCATAATGACGTCGGGGCGAGCGCCGCGCCGGTGCGCGGCTACCAGCTTTATGTGCTGGCAATCCTGCTGATCGTCTATACCTTCAACTTCATTGACCGCATTGTGCTTGGCATCCTGGTGGCACCGATCAAGCTCGAGCTGCATCTCACCGATACCGAGCTTGGTTTCCTCGGCGGGACCGCCTTTGCACTGTTCTATACGGCGCTCGGCGTGCCGATCGGCTGGCTGGCCGATCGGGTTAATCGGGTGTGGATCATGGCGGGTGCACTGGCCTGCTGGAGCGCCTTTACCGCAGGCTCGGGTCTTGCCCACAGTTTCCTGCAGCTGTTCGCGGCACGGCTCGGCGTCGGCGTGGGCGAGGCGGGCGGTGTCGCGCCGGCCTATTCACTGATCAGCGATTACTTTCGCCCAAATCAGCGCGCGCGGGCGCTCGGTTTTTATTCGCTCGGTATTCCGATCGGCAGTGCGCTCGGGCTGCTTTTCGGCGGTTACCTGGCAGTCGCGGTCAGCTGGCGGGCCGCCTTCAAGGTGCTAGGTCTCGCAGGCATTCTGCTGGCGCCGCTGCTGATCGCGACGCTGAAGGAGCCTAAGCGCGGTGGAATGGATGCCGGGGCCAAATTTCCTCCGGCCTCGCTGTCCGAAATGACACGTACGCTCGTATCCAAGCCCAGCTTCTGGCTACTCTCGGGCGGCGCGGCCTGCAGTTCGATCATGGGCTATGGGCTGCTGTTCTGGCTGCCCTCGTTCTTCATGCGAAGTTACGGCCTGAGCATCGCGCAGGTCTCGCAATTCTATGCGGGTCTGCTGCTGATCGGTGGCGTAGCCGGTATCGGTATCGGAAGCATACTGGCCGATAAGCTGGGAAGCAGAGGGCGGCCGGTCTATGCACTGATCCCGGCGGCGGCGTTTTTTCTGATTCTGCCCTGTTACGCCTATGGCGTATTCCGGCCCCCGGGCGCTTTTGCCTTTGTGTTCTTTCTGATACCGACCGCACTGCAGCTGGCGTGGCTCGGTCCGGTGATCAGTGCGATCCAGCACCTGGTGCCTGCCAACATGCGCACCGTGGCCTCGGCCACTTTCCTTTTCATTAACAACTTGCTCGGCCTCGGGCTCGGTTCGCTACTCATCGGATTTGCCTCGGACCAGCTCAAAGCCCGCTTTGGCAGTGAATCGCTGCGCTATGCGATCCTCGGCGGCACGGGCTTCTATGTGCTGGCCGGTATACTGTTCTTGCTTGCGGCCCGCTATATGACACGCGACTGGATTACAACGGAGTGAAGTAGCGATGGAGCATGAGGAAGGCTGGAGATTGGATCCTGCGCTGTTCGACCCACAGCAGATTCCACCGCTCACGCAAGCCTTTAATGCGCAGGCTGAAGCACTGTTGGCGACCATCCCCTCGATCCTGCAGCTGCCGCCTGCAGTTATTCGCGAGGCACGCGCCAGTGGCAGATCGGTCCTGGGGCCAGTGGTGCTTTCGCCCAAGGGCCAAACCCGCACGCTCAGCACGCCGTACGGCGCACTGCCACTGCGAGTGTTTCCTACTCCTTCGGCACGCGGCGTCCTGCTCCACATCCATGGCGGCGGCCTGGCACTCGGCTCGCATGATCAGCAGGACTTCCTGCTGGAGCCCATCGCGGATGCGACAGGCCTTGCAATAGTCAGCGTGGGCTACCGTCTGGCGCCCGAGCACCCCTACCCGGCAGGTCCAGATGACTGCGAGCAGGCTGCGCTGTGGCTCATCGAGCACGCGCAGCGCGAATTCGGCACCGATCTGTTGTTTATTGGCGGGGAGTCCGCCGGCGCCTACCTATCGGCGGTTACGCTGTTGCGGCTGAAGGATCGGCATGGCCTGCGTCCGTTTCGTGGCGCAGTGCTCACCTACGGTCACTATGACATGAGTCACCTTAGCCCTTCAGCCCGGCGCTGGGGGCCGCGGAATCTGGTGATCTCAACACCCATCATTGAGCAGTTTTTCGATTGGTTCATCCCGCCCGAGCAGCGCGATCTACCGGACGCCTCACCACTCTATGGGAATCTTGCAGGATTACCGCCCGCGCTATTCACGGTTGGCACGCTCGATCCGCTGCTTGATGACACGCTGTTCATGGCCAGCCGTTGGATCACAGCAGGCAACAGGGCGGAGCTCGCGCTCTATCCAGGCGCCATCCACGGATTCACCCTGTTTCCGTATCAGCAGGGTGTGGCGGCCAATCAACGCATGCAGCAGTTTCTCAAGAATTGCATCGCAGCCGCGGAACGTGATCCATCGCGCTGAGCTGCTTGCGGAAATCCGCCGGGGCGATCGCAAGCGTGACATTCAAACGCAGGATAGTCCGGATGGCTGTCAACTGGATTTGCAGATCGCTTCTGCGTCAGGCCGGAAATTCGCGGCGCGCTGGAAGGTCCGTTAAGAGACCCGGCCGGCGCGACCGGACGGGTCAGCTATTGATGTGTACTCCACCAACGAGCCAGAGCACGAGCACTACTACTATGACCAGGCCAAGCGCTCCGCCGAGTCCACGCCCACCGTATCGGTTGTAGCCGTAGTAGCCGCCGCCGCCACCAAGCAGTAGAACGACCAGAACAATAATTACTATTAGGCCCATGTTATAGCTTCCTTGTTAGGCGACAATTTTGGCGCTTGAAAAATCAGCGCCTACGCACTTTCCGAATCCGGCCTGTACATGACAGGAATAAGCTGACCAGCTCTGTGCACGCTCGGCAATACACGCATTGAGCGCGACATTCGCCTCTGCGCAGGCTACTGGTCGTTCTGTGGGCGCAGCCAATGCTAATACGTTAGCGCGCCTTGCGGCGAGGGACTGTGCGAAAGCGAACACAAGCGCAGAACCAGGTACACCTGTTCTCTCGATGCCCTGATTACGCGGTCAGTCGTGAAAAGTGCCGTTCAAAGGCCTCGATGCTCGTCGGTTGCAAACCGGGTATGCACCTTCCGGGCGAACCCCTGGCCCTATGTATGCCTTCGCACGGTCGAAGGCTGCAAGCCGTGCATTAATGCAATCGTGACTAACCACCCTATGACCTCTGCCAATGTTCCACCGCGTGCTACTTATTCAAGATGACCTGACCGGCGCAGCGGCGGTCTATGACGCTCTGACCGGCCCAGGGGCTTGGAGCTTTGCCCTAATTCAGGTGTCTACCTGTGCTGAGGGCTTGGAGCGCCTCAGGCGTGCCAGTGGCGTCGACCAAGCCTCGGACCACAACCATGCTGTGATCGTGGACATCTCCCGCGCCGATGGCGCCGGAATCGACGCCTTTGAGCAGGTCCTCGGAGCGTTCCCTCACTTGCCCATTCTGGTGCTCGCCGCTGAGCATGATGAGGGCAACGCCAGGATGGTGGTTCAGCGCGGGGCGCAGGACTACCTGCTCAAGGAGCGCCTGGATAACTACTCATTGCCCAAGGCACTGCGCGGGGTGATCGAGCGTGCAGCAACAGTTGAAGCGCTCTTCCAGGAAAAAGAGCGTGCCCAGGTAACCCTCAATTCCATTGGTGATGCCGTCCTGAGCACCGATGTAGACTGCAAAATCACTTATCTGAATGCAGTGGCAGAGCACCTGACAGGCTGGTCTCACGATGACGCCTGCGGCCGCCCCCTCCAGGAAGTATTTCGAATCATTGATGGTACAAGCCGCGAGCCGGCAAAGAATCCGATGGCGCTCGCTATCTTGGGAAATCATACGGTGGCACTAACGCCAAATTGTGTACTGATACGACGCGACGGGTCAGTTGCCGCGATCGAGGATTCGGCGGCGCCAATCCATGATCGCAGCGGCAGTGTTTCAGGAGCGGTCATGGTGTTCCGCGATGTCACTAAGACACGAGCACAGTCTGAGCACATGGAGTATCTGGCTCAGCACGATATTCTGACGGGATTGGCCAATCGAGTACTGCTCAGCGATCGCATCAGTCAGGCCGTGGCTCTCGCGCGGCGCCGCCATCATAAGCTCGCCGTGCTTTTCCTGGACATCGATCGCTTCAAGAACGTCAATGACTCTCTGGGCCACGATGCGGGAGATTCCCTGCTGCGATCCGTGTCACAGCGACTGCTGCAGTGTGTTCGCACATCGGATACGGTAAGTCGGCAGGGCGGCGATGAGTTCGTAGTTCTCCTTCCAGAGCTTGAAGCGCCCCACGACGCTGCCATCTTGACTGAAAAGATTATTCTGGCGCTCGGCGCCCCTTACACCATTGGGTCAGACGAACTGCGACTGACAGTGAGCGCGGGCATTGCGATTTATCCCGACGACGGTAGCGATACCGAGACGTTGCTGAAACATGCAGATTTCGCTATGTACCACGCCAAGGAGAAAGGCAGAAATAACTATCAGTTCTTTCGTGCCGAACAGAACGATCGTGCCATTGAGCATCGCGCCGTGGATACCGGTCTGCGCTTCGCGCTTGAGCGGCACGAGTTTGTGCTGCATTACCAGCCAACTATCCAGCTGGCAACGAACATTGTTTCAGGCGTTGAAGCACTGCTTCGATGGCGCCACCCACAGCGTGGATTGGTCACTCCCGAGAACTTTGTGCCGCATGCAGAGGAATCAGGTGCCATCGTACCGATTGGCCGCTGGGTCCTGAGAGAGGCCTGCCGACAGGGTCGCATTTGGCAGGATATCGGCCTGAGCCCGATGCGTATCGCCGTCAATGTCTCGCCAGTCGAGTTGCGTCATCCAGGCTTCATCGCGGGTGTGCGTGCCGTCCTGGCGTCCACCGGCTTGGAAGCTCATTACCTGGAGCTGGAACTCACTGAGACAGTGCTGGTGCAAGATACCGCGTCGACCGCAGTCGTGCTTCGGGCGCTGAGAGACATGGGTGTGCAGCTCGCGCTCGATGACTTTGGTACGGGGTTCTCGAGCCTGAGTCACTTGAAGCGATTTCCCATCGACATGCTGAAGATAGACCAGTCATTTGTCCAAGATTTGGCGACAGGGTCTGGCGATGCCAGCATAGTTGGCGCCGTCATCAGCATGGCCGAGAGCCTGAATCTGCAGGTGGTGGCCGAAGGTGTTGAAACCCCACAGCAGTTTGAATTGCTTAAAGAACAGGGCTGCCCTGAAGCGCAGGGATTCTTCTTTAGCCAGCCCGTAATCGCTGAGGACCTCACCCAGCTCTTGCGACGCGGAAAGTGGGTGCCCCCGCCTCCTGAACAGATGGGTTCACTGCATCTGCCTTCTGGCGGGGCTCCGTTCTAAATGAATTCGCACCCCAGCGTGTATAGGTGGAATCTTACGGTAACGTTCGATTCCGGACGGATGCGTGAGGCACTCTTGAGTAGCGTGCGTTGACTGGCTCCGTCAACTCCCTATCGAGCACTTCCCGTCCCCATCAGGTGTGTTCGGCCGAATCAGCCCTTGGCCGGTCGAGGGCGTTGTCGTCATCGACGGGCTTATATTTTGCAAGCCACGGTTGTCTTGCGCACAGGATCGTTGGAGCCATCGTTATGACTGGGCCTTCTCGACAGCCTGGATCGAGAGCGGACTGCCGCCCTGGAAACCGCCCCTATGTGGCAAAGCGCACAGACCGACCCCGCATGGGGGTCCAGCATCATATTTGCATTGTCGGTAGCCGGTGCGTAGCTACCGGGGTGAATACAGCTAATTGGGCGCTAAACAGGGGTTTCGCCAGGTTTCGTCAGGCCAACCACAAACGCCGAGGTCAAAAAAGTCGCCTATGAACAGTCAATCTTCAACTTCCTCACTGATCAGGGGATCCGGTCGCTTAAGTCCATTAGCAGACAGCGGCTCGCCCTCGTTCAGGGGTTCGGCGGACCGGCAATTGCTGTTCAGGTCTCTCAATGAGGCCTTGGCGGCTGAGCTCATCTGCGGCCTTCGCAGGCGCGTCAGGCAGCGCTTGGCGTCAGACTCCGGATTTACGGACGCGATGGTTTCAGCTGGATTTCAGGTCTGGACGGATTTTCAACTCGCGAACCGCATGGCCGAGCGCATTGCGCAGCTCGGTGGTCATCCGGAGCTTGCTCTTGGGAATCTGGGAGCTACGGACCACGATGAGTCCGAAAGTCGCATGCCGCTGGAGGAGAGACTCGCCACGGATCTCGCAGCTGAAAGAGCTGCGGCCACCGTGCATACGAAGCTGCTGGTGCGGCTCCGGATCAGTGATCCTGGAACCAGCGTTCTGCTGTGCGAGCTGCTGGTTGAGGGCGAAGAGCAGCTGAGAATATTGTCCGAGCTGCAATCATCATGCATAAGCCGGCACGAAGATCGCTTCGAGCAGGCCGCCTTAGGCAGCTCGGTATAGAGAAGCCAGTGCGGTCCACCCCGACATTCCGCCATTGAAGTCGCCATCTTGAACAAGATCGCTGCTCGGCCCTCGATCGCCGATAAAACGATAACTATTAGACCCATCCTCGCAACCGATGGCGCCATGGAGGCTGAATTCGTCCGGAACTTATCCGACGAGACCAAGCACTACCGTTTTCTCGGTGGTGTCAGCGAAGTGCCGCCCGCTGAGCTAAAGCGTCTATGCGAGGTCGATGGCAGCCACTCCATGGCATTTGTCGCTACCGTGCAGACTGATGGCCGCGAGACGGAAATCGGTGTATGTCGCTATGGGGACGGGTCGAGAGATAAGGTGCTCGAATTGGCGATCACCATTGCCGATGCATGGCAACGCAAGGGATTGGCCGAGCTACTCCTGGAGTCTTTGATTACATACGCCAGAAGTCACGGCGTAAAGCAATTGTATTCCATTGAATTCGCAGACAATATGGCAATGCGCGAGCTGGCCAGTGAATTGGGAATGAGTGTCACGAGCGATCCGGACGACCCGAGGCAGGTTGTCTACTCCCT
Source organism: Steroidobacteraceae bacterium (assembly GCA_049521875.1). Lineage (GTDB taxonomy): Bacteria > Pseudomonadota > Gammaproteobacteria > Steroidobacterales > Steroidobacteraceae > FEN-1191. The sequence goes on along the minus strand of JBEKOK010000069.1, from coordinate 3,888 downwards.
GACACTGTAAGGGTAAAGACCGCTAGACCAGCCGGCGCCTGAACAACCATGCGGCACCCGACAGTGTCACCAGTCCAATTATGAAGAGCGGGATGAAGTCGGGGAGCAACGTGACAAAACCGGCCCCCTCAAGATAGACCCGCTTAGTAATATCGAGCGCGTAGCGTAAGGGATTGATCACCATCACGGTCTGGAGCGCGGCAGGCATGCTGCTAAAGGGCGTGGTGAATCCAGACAGCAGTGCAAAGGGCATCACCAAGATGAACGCGTACAGCATAGCTTGCTGCATGGTCTTAGAAATGGAGGAGACGAACAGACCGAGTCCGACCGCAGCCATAAGGAATAGCATGAGGCCGGCGTATAAAATGGGGAAAGAACCCACAAACGGGATGTGGAACCACAGCTGTGCAACCAGCAATATCGTGGTTGACTGACCCAGACCTATTACCATGTTGGGGATGGCCTTGCCGGCCATGATCTCAGAGGGCCGAAAAGGCGTAACCAGCAACTGATCGAACGTGCCCTGCTCACGTTCGCGTGCAACAGAAAGCGCCGTAAGCATCATCGTACCCATCATCGTCAGCGTGCCGATGAGGCTCGGTATCATGCTCCAACGCGAATCAAGATTCGGGTTATACCAGGCGCGAGTCAGTAGGTGGACGGAGTGGTCAGCCTGACCGTGGCTTTTCTGCCAGTCGCTGTTGAATGACTGCACCACGCTGGTGAGATAGCCCAGAGCCGTGCCGGCAGTATTGGAGTTTCGCCCGTCGGCGATCACCTCAATGGCCACTGGCTTGCCCGCGAGCAGATTCCTCTCAAAGTCCTGACCGATATGGGCCACGAGCAGAACGCGGCCGTCATCTATCCACCGTTCAATATCCTGGGGGCGATCCAAGGTAGCCTGACGATTAAAGACGCCACTACCGTCCAACCGGGCTAACAGTGCCACGGATGTGGCGCTGTGATCCTGATCCAGAACGGCATAGGCGACCGTGTTCAGATCGAGGCTGGCTGCGTATCCAAAGATCAGACACTGCAGCAGCGGCGGCAGAAAGATAATGAAGCGGCTGCGGGGATCCTTGAGAACAGCGAGAAACTCCTTACCGATCAACGCCAGAATTCGCAGCAGTGAGGCGCGCATGCGAGGGTGTCAGGCAAGCCGCTTGTGGGTGACCAGGCGGGTAGCGATGATCAGCGCGACAGCCATCGCCACGAGGATGCCGCCGTTCCACCAGATCACGCTGGGGACGTCGCCCGCAAGATACAGAGTTTGCAGCAAAGTCACCGCATAACGAGCCGGCAGCGCATAGGTGATAGCGCGAATAACGACCGGCATGCTCCGCAGGTCATAGATGAAGCCGGACAGCATCATTGCCGGCAGGAATGTCAGTGTCATTGCGAGCTGGCTGGCGAGAAACTGACTCTTTACGAGCGTAGACACGAGCAGGCCTATCCCCAAAGCCACAACCAGGTAAGTCATTGAGGCAAGAAAGAGCAGGGCAAGAGTTCCGCGGAGAGGCACGTGAAAGAGAAACTGCCCGGCCAGGATGCAGAGTACGAAACCAATCATTCCTAAGACAAAGTACGGGACTATCTTGCTCACCAGGAACTCTCCGGGACGCATTGGCGTGACGAACAGCGCCTCCAATGTGCCGCGTTCCCACTCGCGGGCCACCACCATCGCGGTGAGGAACGCTCCAATAATTGTCATCACCAGCACAATGAGACCCGGCACCAGGAAAAAGTGGCTGTCGTTGGCCTCGTTGAACCACATGCGACTGTCCACGGTCACCTGCCCGCCGCTCGCTGCGCCTGCCAGAGAGGGCTGTTGCGCACTCCATTCAGCAATCGGCCCTCCGGCGTAGGCCTGCATGATGCGCGCCTGATTGGCATCCGTGCCGTTGACAATGATCTGGACGTCCGAGGAGCCAGAGTGCCAGCGGCGGCTAAAGTCGGCCGGGATCTGCAACAGACCGTCCGCCTTGCGATTCAGCACCAGCGTAGTTGCCTCGCTCAGTGAATGAACTGGCACAACTAAGAAATACGGTGAGAGCCGGAAGGTCCCAATCAATGCGGCGCTGTCGGCCGAGTCATCGTTATCGAGCGCCGCCACGGTCATCTTCGTGACATCAAGTGACAGGCCGTATCCGAAGAGGAGAATCAGCATCAGCGGAAATACGATGCCGATGGCGATGCTGCTCGGATCGCGAAGGATCTGTCGGGTCTCCTTGCGTGTCAACGCGCCAATGCGTCCCCAACTACTACGCCAGTCGTACACGATAATTCCTAGGCTGATTTCCGTGCCGGCAAGGCGCGCGCCTTCTCAACGATGGCGATGAAGGCATCTTCCATCGTAGTCAGGTGACCCGCGCGCGCTGGTGCAAGTGCGCGCAGCTCGGCGGGGGTCCCCTGGGCGAGCACCTGACCATCATCCAGTATCAGCGCTCGATCGCAGTACTCCGCCTCTTCCATGAAGTGCGTGGTGACTATGACCGTGACGCCGGCGGTAGCGAGCGCGGTAATGCGTTGCCAGAATTCGCGGCGCGCAAACGGATCAGCCCCGCTGGTCGGCTCGTCCAGGAACAGGATCTCGGGCCGATGCAAGAGCGCCGCCGCCATGGCCAGGCGCTGCTTGAATCCTCCGGGCAGTTGTGCCGCCGGCAGCTTCAGGAACGGCTCAAGTTTGAACTGATTCAAAGCCCAGGCGATGCGCGCGCGCTTTTCATCGCTCTCAAGGCCATAGGCGCGGGCGAAAAAACTTAGGTTCTCATTGACTGTCAGCTGCCCGTACAGAGAGAACTTTTGTGCAACGTAACCCAGATGCTGTCGCGCCGAAGCGCTCGCCTGGCGTACATCGACGCCGGCAACTTTTAGTGAACCTGCAGAAGCCGGCAACAGCCCGCATAGCATGCGAAAGGTAGTGGTCTTGCCGGCACCATTGGGACCGAGCAGCCCGAAGATCTCGCCGCGAGTTACATTAAAGCTTACGCGATCAACGGCTAGGAATTTCCCGAAGCGCCGGACAAGTTCGCGGACCTCCACAACGACATCTCCGGCGCCGCCGCTGACTGTCGGCTCCGGCACTGCAGTCGGCTGTTTGACGGCGGCGTCGCCCACTCGGACACCCTGCAGCAGTACCATGAATCCATCCTCAAACCGCGCAGGGGTGGCTTCGACTGCAACGCCTGAGAACGGCCCGACACTTGTACCTGCCGCCGCCGCTGTGGTCACCAACCGAACCTGGCCACTCTCCGGCACGGCGTCGATAACAGTCGGCTCGCTTAACAGGCGCGTCTGGAAGTCCCGTGGCTTGATGCCCTGGGGCGTTTGCGCGAGAAACGAGCGATGCATGGCCAGACGACTCACCTCCGCGGGCGGGGCATCGATCAGGTTCTTGCCGCCGTTCAACACCAGGACGTGCTCGCAGGCTTCGGCTTCGTCCGGATCACTGCTGCTGAGCAACACCGTCAGCCCTTCTTTGGTCAACTGGCGAATGATTTGCCAGAGCTCACGCCGTGAGAGTGGGTCAACCCCGACGGTCGGCTCATCGAGCAGCAGCAGTTCGGGGGAGCGGACCAGCGTGCAGGCCAGACCCAGCTTCTGTTTCATTCCACCCGAGAGTGCCCCTGCCAGTCGCTTCTGGAACGGGTCCAGTCCGGTCATGGCCATCAGGCGAGCGTACTGGCGTGGGCGCTCCTTTTTTGCCACGCCATGCAGGTCGGAATACAGGTCCAGATTCTCGCGGACGGTCAGATCCTCATACAAACCAAATTGCTGCGGCATATAGGAGATCCGCGACTGAATTTGCTGAGGATCCTGAGCTGCATCGATGCCAAGCACGCGCACACTCCCGCCATCCGCTTTAATGAGTCCGCACATCAGGCGAAT
>JBEKOK010000068.1:0-13711 GCA_049521875.1 Steroidobacteraceae bacterium | reverse complement strand
ACGACGGCCGTTGATGCATGCTGTGAGTCACTGCGCAGCCCCGGCGGCACTGCCGGATTCCGACCACACTTTCGCGTGCACGGCATCGAGGATGGCACCGTCCGAAGCCTTCTGCATCGTGGGCTGCTCGGCAAATGCCATGAGCCACTGCGCGTCCGGTCGATAGGCCAGCCACTGCGGCGCGCTCTCGCAAGCCGGCACGCCGCTGCGGGCAAAGGCGACCCAGCAACTGTGGAGCGTCGCCGTGACCCGCCGATCATCTGCCGAGAGCCGGTTGATGTTCCAGCTCGAGAATACGTAAGGGATCTCGGACCCATGATCCGCGCCGCTCCGTCGCGCCCGCAGCAGACTGAGCACGTAATCAAACCGATACACATAGGTCGGTGAGTGCGCGCTGCGATGCGTAGCGAGCCAGCGCGCCGGCTCGGCAAACACGGCATCGCGAAACAGCAACCGGGAAAGCGTGGCATCCGAATCCGCTGTCGCGCCGTAGACGCTGCGCCACGAGGCAAGGTCGATGTGCGGCAGCCCCGGCTCGACCAGTTCCGACTCGGTGTTCAGCAGCGAGCCTTCATTGTTGTTGAAGCCGATGATCAGCGGCACATCGAGGCCTTCGCCGGAGGCCAGCGTGAGCAGTGGCGATTTGCGCAACAGCGATCCGTCGACAATCAGTCCGGTCGCGGACAGGCTTGATTGCTGTGCAAGTTTATCGGCCGGAAGGGCGCGCAACTGGCTCATCGTCGCCGGCGCGCCGGTCAGCCCGAGCGTGGAGGCGATGCCGCTTGCAGCGCTCTCGGCGTCACTGAGCGATGACCAGGCGTTCCACAGCGGGGCCGATTCGGCGATCACGCGCTCAAATAGTCCTTTGGCAGGCGCTGCGGTCATTAGCGCCAGCACATCTTCGGCGCCGGCGGATTCGCCAAAGACTGTTACGTTGTTCGGGTCACCACCAAACGCGGCAATGTTTTTCTGCACCCATTGCAGGGCGGCGATCTGATCGAGTAGACCAAAGTTGGTTGCTGGCTCTTTGCCCGCTGCGGCAATGAGCGCCGGGTGCGCAAAGAATCCGAGCAGTCCAAGCCGATAATTGAAGCTCACGAGTACGATGCCATCATGCGCAAAGGCGGTGCCGTCGGTGTAGGTGCCCGAACCGCTGCCCTGGATATTGCCACCGCCGTGAATCCACACCATCACTGGTGCCGGCTTGGCCGCAGTTGCCGGGGCCCACACATTGAGCGTCAGGCAGTCTTCGCTCATTCTCTCAGCGGCACTGCCGGCTGGGACACGCTGTGGCGGCCGGGCCTGAGGACACGAGGGTCCAAAATCTGTGGCATCCCTGGCGGCACTCCACGGCGTTGGCAGGCGCGGTGCGCGCCAGCGCAGCTCTCCGACCGGCGCTGCGGCATACGGAATGCCCTTGAAACTCTCGACGCCACCACTCGTGGAACCCGCGAGCGGGCCCGAGTCGGTGCGCACTGTGATTGGTTCCGCCTGCGAGAGGGTTGTGACCACAGCCAGCAGAGCGCACAGCACTGCCGCCTGCACGCGGCAGCTGGAATCCGAGCGGCGATTCAAGTCTGTTCGGTACGTCTTGATCATGACAGGCCTTTCATTTCTTTTAGATAGGACGCAGAGCGTATAAAACTCACGATCAAAACTCCAATTTTGATCCGAAACGTACGCTATTACCGCCAGAATAGCCGAGAAACTTGCGTATAAGCACGATAATAGCTACGCTTTGCGTAGTATATGTCCGACGCTAATACACGCCAAACCGAACTCGATTCTCGGCAGATTGTCCGCGCGGTCCTGCAATTGGGCCGGCGCCTGCGTGCACAGCGACCTGGCGCTTCTATCAGCCTGCCACAACTGGCGCTGCTGGCCACGCTCCATCAGCAGGGCACGATGCGCGCCACACAATTGGCCGTGCAGCAGCGACTGCAGCCGCAGTCGCTGACGCGACTCATTGCGGCTCTTGAGCGCAAAGGATTGATTGCTCGTCGAGCAGATCCCGATGACGGGCGCAGCCGTCTGATCGAAATCACCAAGCGCGGGCGCGAGTGCCTGGCGCAGGACATGCGCCCGCGGCGCTCGTGGCTGGGCGATGCTATGGCTCAGGCCCTCACGCCGACCGAGCAGGCGCTGCTGCGCCTGAGCGCCGAACTGATGCTGCGCGTCGCGCAATTTGAAAAGCAAAAGCGCGGCTGACAGCCTTCCGGGCACATAATTCCCCAATCCCGGAATTATGGCTATAGTGAACGACCCCATGATTTCTAACCAAGATCGCCGCCGATGATCAGTGACGCAGTGCAAATCGACAGTGGCGCGCTCGCCGGCATCACAAGCGCCGATGGCCGCTGCCGGATATTTCGCGGTATCCCGTTTGCCGCCCCACCTGTCGGTGAGCTGCGCTGGCGGGCACCACATCCGGTCGTGCCGTGGCGCGGCGTGCGGCCCGCGGATCGCTTCGGAAACGCGTGCATCCAACCACTGATTGCTGGCGATGCGTTCATGCGTCAGTACTCATTTGCTGAGCCGCCCGAATGCGGACTGAGCGAGGATTGCCTTTATCTCAATGTCTGGACGCCGGCGCCGCACGCTGCGGCGCACCTGCCAGTGATCGTATGGGTCTTCGGCGGCGGCCATCGTTTTGGCAGCGGCTCCCACCCGGTCAGCGACGGTGAGGGCCTCGCGCGTCAGGGCGCGATTGTCGTGACGATCAACTATAGGGTCGGGGCACTGGGCTATCTGGCGCATCCGGCTCTGTCGGCCGAAGCGGGCGCCTCGGGCAACTATGCATCGCTGGACATCCTCGCGGCGCTGCAATGGGTCCAACGCAATATCGCTGCCTTTGGTGGCGATCCCGAGTGCGTAACGTTGTTTGGACAGTCTGCCGGCGCGGCCCACGCCTGCGTACTGATGGCCTCAGCGCTGAGTCACGGACTGTTCGATCGCGTCATCGCCCACAGTGGTGGTCGCTTTCGCGGTGGCGCCATGGGCACGCTCAAGCCGCGTGCATCAGCCGAGCGGGAAGGGGCGGAGCTGCTAGAGAAACTCGGCGCCCGCGACCTGATCGCCATGCGCAATCTGCCGGCGGATGTCATGTACGGTCCGCGGGGCTTCTGGAATCTGATCCTGGACGGCCACGTGTTGAGCGAGCCAGTGTCTGACACGTTCGCACGCGGCGCGCAGAGGCCGGTGCCGGTGCTGTGTGGCTTCAACAGCCATGAGGCAGCCCCATACCCCACGCCCGATCTGCACACGCTTGAAGGTTTCCGCACGCAGGCGCGCGCACAATTTGGCGAATTCGCCGATACGGTGCTGAAGCTCTACGGCGTGTCAGACGATGCCTCGGCACGCATTGGCAGCTATGCCCTGCGGCGCGATGGCAACTTTGCCTACCAGGCCTGGCAGCTCGCGCGTCAGAACAGGAGTGCCGGCGCAGCTGCCTTCCTGTATGAATTCACGCGCGCACCGCCGCTGCCGGCGGGACAGCATTTCCATGAGCCGAAACCGCCCGTCGGCATTGGTGCCTACCACGGCGCGGAACTCTGGTACGCCTTTGACAACCTGGATTGCCAGCCGTGGGCATGGACCGGCGCCGATCGGACGCTGGCCACGCGCATGTGCTCGTCGTGGGCTCAGTTCGCGCGCAGCGGTGATCCGAAGGTCGATGGACTGGAAGAATGGGCGCCTTATGATGATTCGAAAGGCGCAGCAATGATTCTGGATGCCGAACCGCGCTTCGGGGCGCCGGAGAATCTGCCGGCGTTGCGATTCCTGGACAGTTTCTACAAGAAAGCCTGAGGGACCCCAGGGATGATGCGCACGTTGATACATAACGTATCGATCTTTGATGGTTCGGGCGCAGCACCGTTCGCGGGCGAGGTGCTGGTGGAAGGTCAGCGGATCACGGCCGTGGCGCGTGACGGTGAGGCCTTGCTGCGTGATCAGGTGCAGCTGATTGATGGCGGCGGCGCAACGCTGACACCCGGGTTGATCGAGTCCCACGTGCATCTGGGTTTTGGCGCCACGGTGGACCGGCCGTTGCGCTGGCGCGAGCTGGATCCCGAGCGCCAGCGTCTGGTGGCCGCCGAAGCGGGGCGGACGATGCTCGATTTCGGATTCACCAGTGCCTACTCAGGCGGCGCTGCGAATGCCAAGTGGGAAGTCGCGCTGCGCGAGGAGTTCGCCGGTGGCTGGTTGCCGGGGCCGCGACTGCGTGCGTGCTCCTTCGAGCGGGGTGCCTCGGCGGTCTCGGGTACGAGCAAGGCATACGCCGGCGCCGCGGCGCGTGAACCCGATGTCGCCGGCGTGCGCGAGTTTGTCCGGGAGATGGTCGCGCTCGGCGTCGATTCGGTGAAGTTCCTGCTCTCCGGCGAGAGCGCGGTCCGGCCGGGCACCTCGCGCATAACGCAGTTCTACGAAGAGGAAGTGGCCGCGGGTGCCGAGGTTGCGCACGCCGCCGGAGTGTGGCTTAACGCCCATTGTCACTCGGCCGAAGCGATCAAGATGGCGCTCCGCCACGGCTTTCGCGTGCTCTACCACTGCACGTGGGCGGATGAAGAAGCCATTGATCTGCTCGAAGCGCAGAAGGACCGGATCTTTGTTGCACCTGGCCCGGGGGTCAACTACGCCGCGATTCATGAGGCCGCAGGCTTTGGCATCACGCCGGAGATGGCGGTGGAGCAGGAGCAGGTGGAGACGCTGGCGCGGGTCTCGCGCCTGATGCCCGAGTTGCGACGTCGTGGCGTGCGTGTATTGCCGGGCGGTGATTACGGGTTCCCGTGGAATCCGATTGGCCGCAACGCGCGCGATATGGAACTGTTTGTCACGCATCTTGGTTTTACCCCGGCCCAGGCGCTGAGCGCGGGCACAATGCTGGGTGGCCAGATCATGGGCATGGGTGAGGAGCTCGGATTGATTCGCTCCGGGTACCTGGCGGATCTGCTGCTGGTCGATGGCGATCCGCTCAAGGACATTCGCCTGCTGCAGGATCGCGCGCGGTTGTTGCTGATCATGAAGGACGGGGCGTTCCACAAGAACAGCCTAAGATCGGTACAGTAACGTCATCAGGTTCAGATGCTCGGGGGTATCAGGATGAACGCTTGCAGAATAGGGCGAGTCGCGGTACTTGCTCTGGTGGTGCTAGTTACCGGCGTCGCAACTATCACAGGCGCGACGACGGATCCGGTGCCCGCGCCGGCCGAGACCTATTACCTGCTGGTCTTCAATCAGCCGGTCGCCGGCCAGGAAGAGGAATACAACCGCTGGTATGACCACCAGCACGCGCCGGATGTCGTGTCCGTGCCCGGATTCGTCAGGGCCCAGCGCTACGTTTTTGCTACCACGCAGTTGCGTCCGGCACCGGCAAAGCCCAAGTACGTTGTGATCTACCAGATCAAGACCAATGATCTGGCGGCGGTCTACGCCGAGGTCAGGCGCAGGCTGAGCAGCGGCGAGACCAAAATCAGCCCGACGCTCGATAAGGATTCGGGCCAGAACTTTACCTATCGCGTGCTGCGCCCGCACCTTGCCGGGGCGCAGCCGGATTCACAGGCCAGTGATCTGGCCACGATACAGGGCTACATCCAGCTGGTGTTTGCCGATCCCGCCGATGGCAAGGAGGCCGAATTCAACAGCTGGTACGACACGCATCACGCGCCGGATGTGCTGAAGGTCAGTGGCTTCACCTCAGGGCAGCGCCTCGTGCTGGCCGATGTGCAGCTCGCCCCGCAGCAGGGCACGCCGCCAAAATACCTGACGATGTTTGACATCCAGACCAAGAATCTGCCGCGCACGATTGCGGAGTTCCAGCGCCTCGCGCCGGGCATGAACAGCAGCCCGGCCTTTGATGGCAGCAAGGTATTTGGCTACACCTACCAGGCGCTCGGACCACCGCTCAGCGGCGACATGGTGCGTGCAGGACGCGCCGCGAGCGCGCACTAGTATCCAATGGAGCCGACGGCCGGAATCTAAGCGTCCCATAGGGCCGGCGCTACGCGATCGGCCGTGCGGGACGCCAGATCGTGTCGCCGTCGGCAAGCCGGATCAGGCCTGCCGCTGGCACACGTGCCGATGTTCTGACCACCAGATCCCCGCGAATCCTGTCGTGCGTTTCCGGCAGTATTTTTTGATCGAGCGCATTGCACACGAGTTCAATCAGGCGCGCCACGATCTCGCCGAGCGGCTGTGAGTAGGTGCTGAGTCCGAAACAGGGCCACTTGGCAATCGGCACGTTATCGAACCCCAGGATCGAGATGTCCTTGCCCGGCTGAAGCCCGAACTCAGCCTGCGCGACCTGCAACGCCGCCAAGGCCAGGTGGTCGTTGGTGCAGAAGAGTGCATCGGGCCGGTCCTTCCGCTTGAGCAGGGTACGTGTGGCCTGCACGGCGCCTTCGAAATGAAAGTCGCTGTAGGCGCGTACTGGCGCAACAAAGCCATGTTGCGTCACGTAGTTGCCATACGAGGATTCCCGCTCGTAAGTCGATGAGTCCCCCTCGATACCACCCACGTATCCGAAACTGCGATGCCCTCCGGCCAGCAAGAAGGCGGCCACCGTGCGGCCGCCGACCGTGTTGTCTGCGGCCATGCTAGGTACGTCCGAGCTCGGATCGATGTTATTGAACATCAATACCGGGACGCCGGCGTCGCGGCATTCAGCGGCCAACGCCGAGGAAACCGTGCTGGAAGCAAGGATCAGGGCATCGAGGCGGTACTTGAGCAGTTCATCGACCAGCGGGTCCGGGCCGACACTGCCGTGCGTCACAAAGAGCAGCAGCCGGTAGCCCACCTTGGCGAATTCTTCGGACAGCCGTTGCACAAAATCCGGGTAGTAGTGGTTATCGAAGGAGCTGATGGCAACGCCCAGGATGTACGAGCGTCGCGTAATCAGCGAGCGCGCGAACAGGTTGGGGCGGTACTTCAGTGCCCGGGCCGCGCTCAGCACTTTCTTGCGCGTGTCCGCCGAAACGCTGGCACCGTCGGTAAAGGTTCGTGACACGGCGGAGCGCGAAACCCCGGCGATGCGCGCAACGTCATGTGAGGTCGCGGGGCGGCGTCGCTGTTTTTTTCGCGGCGTGCTCAATGCAGCTCCCTGTAGGTATTTTGGCTCGAGTTGCCGCTCAATTATAGGCACAGGATCATACAGGTGCCTGCACCAGCCGCGAGACGTTGTTTTTAAACCTCTTGCACACGTGTGCAAAATAGGTATTATCAGCCGGCCGCTGAGATAGGGATTACACCTTAGAGCGGCGTTGGGGCGGGCAGCAGCGTCTGGATTGGGTGGCGGGAAACCGGCCACAGCGACGCTTCTTTGGATGCCACCTCAGCGTGTAACCACATCATTCCGGGGGGTATCCGATGCGTTATTTCCGCCTGTCTTCCGCCGGCATCGCAGGGTCTGTTGCTGTGTTGATCTCGACCGTGGCCGTTTCCGTAGCGAACGCGCAGTCGGCTACGGCATCTGCGAGCAGCGCCGATTCCGGTGGCCTGGAAGAGGTCATAGTCACGGCCGAGAAGCGCTCCGAGAACGTACAGAAAACGCCGATCGCGATTACCACGATATCGGGCGATGAAATCGCCGAGCGCGCAGAAGACGATCTGCAGACTGCATTGCGCAATGTTCCATCTCTGCAAATTGAGGGTACCGCGCAGGGCGGCGCCGTCTACATCCGGGGCGTAGGCACCAACGGCGACTCCAATTTCGTCGATCCGGCGGTCGCTATAAACGTGGATGGTATCTATACCGGTCGCTCGGAAAGCCTATCAACCGGGCTCTACGACATTAATCGGATTGAGGTCTTGAAGGGTCCGCAGGGAACGTTGGTTGGTCGAAATTCCGACGGCGGCGATGTCAATATCATCACCAACAGTCCGGTGATTGGCAGCTCCGAGAGCAAAATCAATCTGCAATATGGCAACTTCTCGTTGGTGCACGCCGATTTCGCCCAGAATATTCCTGTCAATGACAGCATCGCGGTGCGCGTCGCCGGCCTGGTGGAGAACCGCGACGGCTATTTCACCAATGACGGCTATTCCTCACACGTGCAGGCGCTGCGCGTAAAAATCCTGATGGAACCGACTTCGAATTGGAGCGTGCTGGCCTGGTACAGCCTCTCGCATCAGGATGGGGACCTGGCAACCACCGTGCCGGCTCAGGCAACCGCGACCGATCCGTTCTTAGGGCCGCCTTCGTTTGTTTTCAATAACACGTCAGACAGGTGCGGGAGCTCTTCGCCTTACGGCGGCTGGCTTGACACCCAGCCGAACAACCCCTGGTATGTGGATCCCTGCCATCCGGCCGATCGCATTGACTACCGCTTTGAGACCGGCGCCTTGCAAAGCGACTGGAGCGAGTCATGGGGAACGGTAACGCTCATACCCTCCTACAGTTACAGCCGGCGCTATGTTCTGACCAATCTCGTGGTCGGAGATGATCCGTTCTTTGGCGGCGCATTGAGCCCGGGGCTGGACGGCGAGGATCAAAAGACGGTCGAGTTGCGGGTGACCTCGCCAGTCTCATCGCCGATCAAGTGGGTATTCGGGTACTACTACCTGTGGAGCAATAACGGCGGCACCTTTGGCGGCATCGCGCCGAACAACTTCAGCGTAAACGGTGTCACCGAAAATCTCTTCAACAGCATCAGTGTTGGTCAGAGCCCAACGACCTCCAAGGCTCCCTACGGCCAGATCACCTTTCCTATGACGGACACCTTCCGGCTGACGGGCGGACTGCGTTACACGCAGGATTCCAAGTCCATTGCTAGCGAGATTGTCAGTGTCTACATTCCCGGCTACAACAGCGGCAATCTCATCGACAACGTGGCATATAGCGCAACCACCTATGATGCCGGCATCGAGTATGATCTCGCTCCCGAGTCCATGCTGTACGCAAAGACTTCAACCGGTTACAAGGCCGGCGGGTTCGATACCACGGCGACGCCCCCGAAGTCCTACGGACCCGAGCACGTCAGGGCCTATGAGCTTGGAGTCAAGAATCAGTTTCTGAATGACAGCCTGCGGCTCAACGCCGATGTTTACTACTACCAGTACACCGATCTGCAGGCGCAGTACTCTTTCAATGCTGCGCTGCCACTTCCGGCCGCTTACATCCCGACGACCGGTGGCCCGTATACGCAGTTTCAACAGTACGTTGCCAACGCCGGTGCCGGTATCAACAAAGGTGCGGAGCTGGAAATGCAGTACCGGTTCACGCCGCACGATGAGTTGGACTTAAGCGCCACTTATACGAACGCCCACTACGGCGATTTCAATCCAATTACCAATCCACAGCTGGTGAGTCTGGATGGCGAGACGATGGCAGCCACGCCCGAGGACACGGAGACCGCAAGCTATCTTCACAGCTGGGATGTCACGGGTGGCAAGGTCACGGCACAGGCGGACACCAAGATCTCCTCCTCTTACTATAGTTCCGTCAACAATCGGGCCAACTGGTACTCCTACCAGGCGCCCTACACGCGCAGCGACGCCTCGCTGATGTATGAGGCCACCAAGAAGTGGCGCGTATCCTTATGGATAAAGAACATCGAGGATAAGGCGCAGCTGGGCTTTGGTGACTTCCCACTGAACCGAATCTTCATCACCAACCCGAGAACCTACGGCGTGAACTACTCAGCCACTTTCTAGGCCGGATCCATTGCGGCCGTGGTCATTTGCAGTCTGAAGACACCAGCGGCCGAGGATTCGCCGTGACAGGCGTATCCTCGGTTCGCCGCTGCAGCAAGCCGGCGCGGTGGCCAATGCAGTCCACTCGCGCGGCGCGGTGACACAGTGAGGCAAGCCGCATGCAGCTGACTGGAGTGCGTGTATGAGGAGAAAGCTATGGTCTCTGGGCGCGTTGCTGCTCGGCATTGGCACGGCATGGGCGCACCACTCGGTTGCGATGTTTGACCTCACTAAGGAAGTGACCATCGATGGCACGGTGAAGGAGTGGCAATGGACCAATCCGCACGCCTGGTTGCAGGTACTGGTCACCGATGCTTCCGGGACTGAAGTGGAGCAGGGTTTTGAGGTCGGCTCGCCCAACACACTGGTGCGCGATGGCTTTCGCAAGGACAGTTTCAAGCCCGGCGACAAAGTGCGCGTGATCGCGGCGCCCCGCCGCGATGGCACCGTCGGAGGACTTTTCCTGTGCGCCCGGACGGTCGAGGGCAAGTGGGTGATCTTCGGCATGGGGCCGAACAGCCCGGCGCGCCCTGAGTGCCAGGGCTAGCGTGTAGCCATGCCGCTTCGTGCCGACATAATTGCGCGCGTAGCCTCCGCCGCTCTGGCCCTTGCTGGTGCCTGCTGCGGCGCTGCTGCGGGTGTGCCGGTAGTGCCGCCGGTCGCACAGGACGAACCTGCCGATGTTCGCGACCTTCGTATCGTGCCGCCCTCATCGCCGCAGGTCTCGACGCCTGAGGAGCAAGCCAACAAGCGCATTGTGCTGCAATGGCACTACGAGTTCTTCGATCTGGGGCACTTCAAGGCAGCCGCCGAAAAGTATATGGCGGCGGATTTTCGCCAGAACGACCCGGATGAGCAGTCCGGTCGCGCAACCTATGTCGCTGAGTTCGAGCACAACGGCTATGTGCCTCGAAGGGCCGCCGAGCGGCCACCGCTGCTGGCGGTGTTGGCCGATGGTGACTTGGTTATGATGGTGATCCCTGCGAGCCGCGATGCCAGTGGTCGCTACACCGAGGCTGGATTCATCCACTGTAATATGTTTCGAGTCCACGACGGACGTATTCAGTCGATGTGGGTCAGTGCGGATGCGGCCAAACCGGCGGCGCCTGCTGTTGCGAAATAGGGGTCGGAGAAAATGCCAGGAAGATTGAAGGACAAAGTAGCGCTGGTCACTGGCATTGGGGCCGGCATCGGGCGCGAGTGCGCGCTGCTGTTTGCGCGCGAGGGCGCGATGGTCTTTGGCTGTGACATCAATGCCAAGCGTGGCGCAGAGACTGTGGCTGACGCGCACAGAGTCGGCCTCACGATTGACAGCGACGGCGCCGTCGATCTGACCCAGGCCGATCAGGTGCAGCACTGCGTGGACCAGGTGATTGCGCGCCACGGTCGCATCGACATCCTGGTCAATGCCGGTGCCATAAACCCGCAGTTCGCCCCGGTGCCGGAGATGAGCTACGAGAAGATCTGGGTTCCGACAATGATTGGCGAAGTGGATATTGTGTTTCTGATGTGCAAGGCGGTGTGGCCGCACATGGCAGCCGCTGGCGGCGGATCGATCGTCAACTTCGCTTCAGTGGCTGCATTTCGTGGCACCGCGTTTGCCGGCATGCTGGCCCACAGCGCGGGCAAGGGTGCCGTCTTGTCGATGACCAAGCAACTTGCCGTCGAGGGCGGGAAGCTTGGCATTCGTGCCAACAGTATTTCGCCCGGACTGGTCGCCACGATGGCAACCGCTTCGCAGGGTCTGACCGAGGGCGCAGGTCGCGATCGAGTCGAGGCAGGCATTCCTCTCGGGCGGATCGGTAAACCGGCGGATGTGGCCTTCTGTGCGCTCTATCTGGCCTCAGACGAATCCAGTTGGGTGACGGGCGCTAACATTGCGGTCGATGGTGGCATTACCGCGAGTTGAGGGAATGCACTTGTTCGAGCACCGCCGCCATCAGGCCGGAGCTTGCCGACGCTTCATCAGTACTACGGAGTCTCAGCGTGTCCGGACGTCGATTCACAGTCACCCTGGTGAGCGTCCTGCTGGCAGCCAGTGTGCTCGTTGCGGTTCCGGCGGCAGCACACCACTCCTCGTCGGCTTACGACAAGGATAAGCAACTCGTTGTGTCCGGCACGGTGAAGGAATTTCGCTGGGCCAACCCGCATTGCTGGCTGTATGTGCTGGTGCCTGACGGTAATGGGGGCACGAATCTGTGGTCGATGGAAGGCGGATCAGTGTCGGTGCTGGCCCGCAATGGCTGGAGGGCGGACTCGATCAAGACCGGCGAGCACGTGCGCGTTATGGTGCAGCCCAATCGCGATGGCTCAAATGGCGGCGGCTTTGTCAGCGTGACACTCGAGGATGGCCGGGTGCTCGCGATCGGTGTGCTCTGATGCAGCGTGCCGGCGTATGCCGAGCGGCCGTACTGGGGTGGATGATCGCCGTCAGCCTGACCAGCGTGGTTGGCGTTGCCCAGGTTTCGGCGCCAACCGACGCCGACAAGCAGACCGTGCCGCTGCAGTTCAGGCCCGAAGATCAGAAGAACGGTGCCGTCACGAGCTTTGCACCGCGCGGTACCCCCGTCGGCTACACGCCGAACCCGGATGTTCGAGACTTCACCGGTTCCTACGTCAGCGATTCGGGCGCTCCGCCGGCGGGTCCAGGTGCAGGCCTGCCTCCCGGTGCGCCCCCCGGTGCGGGGCCGCCAGTCGGACCGCGTACGAACGCTCAGTCCTGCATCCCAAGCTTCGACAGCGGGGCCTACGCCACGCACATCATCAGTTCCCCGGGCCGACTCACCGTGGTGGGTGAGGAGAACCATAGAATTCGCCGGATCTATATTGATGGGCATCATCCGGCCAATGTGCGTGCCAGCTACAGCGGAGATTCAATCGGTCAGTGGCAGGGCAATACGCTGGTAGTCGATACGATCGCGATCCGAGGCAATGAGGGCCTGCATTTGGTGGAGCGCTGGACCCGGCTGGATGACGGATCGATTGAAATCGTCGCCACTCGCGATGGAGCGGGCTCGGGTACCCAGGAGCCGCAGACCAGCATTCTGGTGTGGCGCCCGGACCTGAGTTTCCTCGAGAACATTTGCGAGGACTTTGGCGAAGCCTTTGGCGCAGGTTATGGCGCGCCCCAGAATTAAATCATGAGACTTCATCTCATTTTGCTTGCCGTTGTGCTGAGTAGCCCCACAGCGGCGCTGGCTGCGGACTTTGATGGCGTGTGGCAGGTTATTCAGCCCATTGTGCAATTGAAGACCACGGACGGCAGCGAGCCGCCGCTCAAGCCCGAGGCCTTGCGCACCTACCGCGCGCGTGCAGGGCAACTGACAGCAAACAATCGCGCATTCGATTCGACCTTGCAGTGCAAGCCGATGGGTGAGCCGCGTACGGCCTATGACCCTGCAGGCGGTCCGTTTGAAATCCTGGTGAATAAGGCCGTGGTCGCGTTCGCTTACACCTGGAATCGCATGATC
Organism: Steroidobacteraceae bacterium; assembly: GCA_049521875.1. Lineage (GTDB taxonomy): Bacteria > Pseudomonadota > Gammaproteobacteria > Steroidobacterales > Steroidobacteraceae > FEN-1191. The sequence continues at coordinate 554 of JBEKOK010000068.1, read as the reverse complement.
CGCTTTGCCTACATCAGTTCAGCGCCACCGGATCCGATTGGCCCGACTTACTACGGTACTGCCACCGCGCACTGGCAGGGGAAGTCGCTGATTGTAGATTCGCAGGACTTTCACGATCAGACGCTGCTGGATGCTGCGGGCATGCCCCACAGCGAACAACTGAAGCTGACGGAGCGCTACACACTGCTCAAAGGTGGGCGCGAATTGCAGGAGATCCTGCGCTTTGACGATCCGGCAGTCTTTACGCGGCCATGGCAGGCCACGGTGACCTATCGAAGGCTGCCTGAGGCGCGGATTCTGGAGGATGTCTGTATCGAGCGGCTTGGCATCACGAGTTACTAGCGCGCGGGAAATCGGCTCATGAGTCGCCAGTCACAAGAATTAGCTTTCAACATTTGGAGTGCATTATGAAGAGTCAATGGTTCCTTGGGCTGAGCGCACTGCTGCTTCTCGCCGGCGGAGCGCAGGCGCAGACGACAGCGTCTCCCGCCGACCCGAACGGCAACCTTATTGGCTTGAAAACTGCCAACGGCCGGCTCGTATATGACTTCATC
>JBEKOK010000067.1:0-13739 GCA_049521875.1 Steroidobacteraceae bacterium | reverse complement strand
GCTGTCGCAGCCTTGGTCGAAATGCCAAACAGCTTGTTGCCCTTGCCGCGCGGCAGCTCAGGCACCTCAGTCACCGGAAACACGAGCAGGCGCCCATCGCTGTTGAGGCAGGCAACGCGTGCCTCGGCGGCAGTCACCGGCGCTGGTGGCAACACCAGAGCGCCGGCAGTCAATTTGAGCACCGCCTTGCCGGCGCGATTGCGCGAATGCAGTTCCTTGAGCCGCACCGTGAACCCATAGCCCGCATCGGTTGCCAGCAGCCACAGGTCCTCAGGCTCGCCGATCGCAACGCCCGCGAAGCGCGCGCCATCGGGCGGGTCCAGTCGGCCTGAGAGCGGTTCACCCTGGCCACGCGCCGAGGGCAGCGTGTGCGCGGGCAGCGAGTAGGCGCGGCCGGTGCTGTCCAGGAACACTGCCAACTGCGTGCTGCGGCCACGGGCTGCCGAGTGCAGGCCGTCGCCGGTCTTGTATGAGAGCGAGCGCGCATCGATTTCATGCCCCTTGGCGGCGCGTGCCCAGCCACCGGCCGAGAGCACCACGGTCACCGGCTCGCTGACGACCAGCTCGCTCTCCTCGATCGCCTGGGCCGCGGCGCGCTCGACGATGCGCGTGCGCCGCTCATCGCCAAACTCCTCGCCGTCGGCTGTGATTTCGTTGCGCAAGAGCTTTGTCAGGCGCGCCTTGCTGGCGAGCACGGCCTCGATTTCCTTGCGCTCATCGGACAGTGTCTGCTGCTCATCGCGGATCTTCATTTCCTCGAGCTTGGCGAGGTGGCGCAAGCGCGTATCCAGAATCGCCTCGGCCTGCTCCTCGGAGAGCTTGAAGCGCTTGATCAGCACCGGCTTGGGCTCTTCTTCACGACGGATGATTCGAATCACCTCATCGAGATTCAGATAGGCCACCAGCATGCCATCGAGAATGTGCAGGCGTCGCGAGACCTTATCGAGCCGTGTCGCGAGTCGTCGGCGCACGGTCTGGCGACGGAATTCCAGCCATTCAGTCAGCAACGCCTTCAGGCCCATCACGCGCGGCCGGCCATCGAGGGCGATGACGTTCAGATTGACCCGATAGGAGCGCTCCAGATCCGTGGTCGCAAACAGATGCGCCATGACCTGCACGGCATCGACCCGGTTGGAGCGCGGCACGATCACCAGGCGCGTAGGATTCTCATGATCCGATTCATCGCGTAGATACTCGATCATCGGCAGTTTCTTCTCCCGCATCTGCTCGGCGATCTGCTCGATTATGCGGCTGCCGGAAACCTGGTAGGGCAACGCCCCGATGATGATATTGCCATCCTCATCGATGTCGTAGGTGGCACGCGCCCGATAGCTGCCATTGCCGGTGTCGTAGAAGCCCAGCAGTTCATCGCGCGAGGAGATGATCTCGGCGCCGGTGGGCAGGTCCGGTCCCTTGATGTGCTTGAACAGCGCCCGCGTCGTTGCCTCAGGATCATCCAGCAGATGCAGGCAGGCGGCGGCCACTTCGCGCAGATTGTGCGGTGGTATATCGGTTGCCATGCCCACGGCGATGCCGCTGGCACCGTTGAGCAGCAGATTCGGCAGCCGCGCCGGCAGGATCAGCGGCTCCTCCATCGTGCCATCGAAGTTCGGGCCCCAGGGCACCGTGCCCGCATCGATCTCGCCCAGCAACACGTCGGCGTAGCGCGTCAGGCGCGATTCGGTGTAGCGCATCGCGGCGAAGGATTTCGGATCGTCGGCCGAACCCCAGTTGCCCTGCCCGTCGACGATCGGGTAGCGGTAGCTGAAATCCTGCGCCATGTGCACCATGGCCTCATAACAGGCGGAGTCGCCATGCGGATGAAACTTGCCGATGACGTCGCCGACCGTGCGTGCCGATTTCTTGTGCTTGTTGGCCGCTGACAGTGCCAGTTCACTCATCGCATAGACGATGCGACGCTGCACGGGCTTGAGCCCATCGCCAAGCGCCGGCAGCGCCCGATCGAGGATCACGTACATCGAATAATCGAGGTAGGCGCGCTCGGTGAACCCCGCCAGAGGGCGCTTCTCCACGCCCTCGAAATTCAGTTCCTGTTCCTGCATGTTCGGCTCTTATCCGATCTCGGCCAGATTCCCGTTGCGCTCGAGCCAGTCACGCCGATCCCCGGCGCGTTTCTTGGCGAGCAGCATGTCCATCATCGAATCGGCGCCATCCTTGGCCTCGATGGTGAGCTGCACCAGCCGCCGGGTACGCGGATCAATCGTGGTCTCGCGCAGCTGCGGCGGATTCATTTCACCCAGGCCCTTGAAGCGGGTCACCACCGGTTTGACGCGCGAGTGCTCGGCTGCCAGCCGGACGATGATGGCGTCGCGCTCGGCCGCATCGAGCGCATACAGCACCTGCTTGCCGGCATCGATGCGGTACAAGGGCGGCGTGGCGACGTAGATATGACCGTTGGTCACCAGCGGCCGGAAGTGGCGCAGGAACAGCGCGCACAAAAGCGTGGCGATGTGCTGACCATCCGAGTCGGCGTCCGCAAGGATGCAGATCTTGTGATACCGCAGCGTCGAGAGGTCCGCCGATCCTGGATCCACTCCTATGGCCACCGCAATGTTGTGCACTTCCTCGGAACTGCCGATCGCGCCGGGCTCGAGCTCCCAGGTGTTCAGAATCTTGCCGCGCAGTGGCATGATTGCCTGGAAGTCCTTGTCACGCGCCTGCTTGGCTGAACCACCGGCCGAGTCGCCCTCGACCAGGAACAGCTCGGAGCGTGCCGGATCTTCGCTGGCGCAATCGGCAAGCTTCCCGGGCAGCGCCGGGCCATTGACGGCGCGCTTGCGCAGCACACGCTGTGCCGCGCGCAGGCGCTCCTGGGCATTGGCGATCGCAAATTCGGCAATCTTCTCGCCGGCATCCGGATGCTGGTTGAGCCACAGCGCACCGGCATCGCGCGCGTGCCCCTCGACCAGTGCCGCCGCCTCGCGCGAACTCAACTTCTCCTTGGTCTGGCCGGCAAACTGCGGGTCGCGAATCTTGATCGAGAGCACATAGCAGGCGCGCGCCCAGATATCCTCGGCGGTGAGCTTGATGCCACGTGGCAGCAGATTGCGAAACTCGCAGAACTGGCGCACCGCATCGACCACGCCGGCGCGCAGGCCGTTGACATGTGTGCCGCCGGCAGTCGTCGGGATCAGATTCACATAGCTCTCGGCAATCAGTGGATCAACATCCGATGACCACAGCAGCGCCCATTCGACCACGTCCTGCTCCGAAGCATGGCGGCCGACGATCGGCTCGGCCGGGATGCGCTCGGACTGACCCAGCTGCTCGAGCAGGTACTCGCCCAGGTGCCCGGTGTAGAACCACTCCTCGCGCTGGCCGGTCGCTTCCTGCGTCAGGCTGACCCGCAGCCCCGCGCACAGCACGGCCTTGGCCTTGAGCACGCGACGCAACTCGGCGAGCGAGAAATGATTGGTGTCAAAGAACTTCTCATCCGGCCAGAAGCGCACGGTCGTGCCGGTGTTACGCTGGCCGACCGTGCCGATCACCTCGAGCTTCGTGGCGATCCGGCCGTCCTTGAAGGAAATCCGGTACTCCTTGCCACCGCGACGGACCAGGCACTCGAGGTGCTTGGAGAGCGCATTCACGACCGAAACACCGACGCCGTGCAGGCCGCCTGAGAAAGTGTAGGTCTTGTCCGAGAATTTGCCGCCGGCATGCAGGCGCGTGAGGATCAACTCGACGCCGCTGACTTTTTCCTGCGGGTGTATATCCACCGGCATGCCGCGCCCGTCGTCGGCAACGGACAGTGAGCCGTCCTTGAAAAGCGTCACATCGATCGCGGTGCAGTGACCACCAAGGGCTTCATCGACACTGTTGTCGATGACTTCGTGCGCCATATGGTTTGGACGCGTGGTGTCGGTGTACATGCCCGGGCGACGCCGGACAGGTTCGAGGCCACTGAGGACCTCGATATCAGAAGCATTGTACGACTGGGACATTCTTTACTAAGGAGCCCTTCGAAGCTCAGGCCGACAAGGCCAGGCTACAGTGCAGGATCACGCGGGGCAGGGATTCTAGCAGACCCGGCGCGCCGGGTTGGCGCGGATAGACGCTCGCTCGCACCCGCCGAGCAGCTGGATACGTCAATCCAGATCAGCGAGCAGTGCCGCGCGCAGCGTTGATGGGACCGGCGTCGCGGCATGATGGTAAGCCGGATGATCGATGCCCGCGGAAAGCGCAGCGCCGCCCTTGAGCGCCGCGACCATTGGCGCAGTCAACTCGTAGCGAAGAAAATGGACCGCGGCCGTTTTCTGTTCGTTCTCGCGTTCGAGATCTTCATCCGCAATCGCCAGCACGCGCTCGCACCCGGCGACCTCGAGCCAGCAGCAGCGCTCCAGGCCGCGCATTTCTCCCAGCCGCCGTGCCCGCTCCACCGGATCCGGGAACTCGAGCAGCAGTGTCGCCTTGAAGTTGCTGCCATCGGGGATCAGCGGATTGTAGACCTCGAGTTCCTCGGCAATGCCCGCGGGCTCAAAGATCCGCTCGGCGCGCAGCATCTCCTGGACCTGGTAGCGCACGGTCTGCAGATCCTCGAAGCTGATGGTGCAGTTGGGGCCCAGTACGAGGCGCCGCAGCTGGCGGTGCTCGATCAGGCGCACGCGGATCGCCGCGCGTTCGCGGGCGTATTGTTCCAGCGGCATCAGGTCGCTGGCGCTCAGGTGTTTCATGCCGGCCGTATCCTGACTCGTGCGTGCGGCAGCATTCAGATCCCGTAAGCCATGCGTACGAGTTTCAGCGGATGGGTTGCGGTACTGCCATCAGCCAGCACACTGCTGATCTGGTGTCCGGCCATCGGGCAATCGCTGGCGTAAAAATCGCACTCGGCGGCTGCTACACGTTCGGCCACGGGCGTTGCGATCTTGACCGAGGCGGCGCGGAATTCTTCCTTCAGGGCATAGGTGCCATCGTGCCCCGAACAGCGCTCGATCACCGAGACCGTGGTGCCGGGCACGAGCTTGAGCAGATCGCGGGTCTTGAGGCCGATGTTCTGCACGCGCAGGTGGCAGGGCACGTGGTAGCTCACCTTGCCCAGTGCGCGGGCGAAATCGGTACGCAGCAGGCCGGCCTTGTGGCGCAACATCAGGTACTCGAATGGATCGAAGATGGCGCGACGGATCCGCTGCACCTGCTCGTCCTCGGGGAACATCAGCGGCAGCTCCTGTTTGAACATCAGCACGCACGAGGGAATCGGCGCCACGATGTCAAAGCCCTCATCGATGAGCTTGATCAGCTGCGGGACGTTGACTTCCTTGGCGCGCGCCACGGCCTCCAGATCGCCCATCTCGAGCTTGGGCATGCCGCAGCAGCGCTCGCGCTCGGCGAGTGTCACGGCGATGCCGTTGTGTACGAACACCGCGGCCAGATCTTCAACCAGCTCAGGTTCGTTGCGGTTGCCATAGCAGGTCGCAAACAGCGCGACCTGCCCGCGGGTCTCCTCGCTTGGCTTCACGGCGCTCTCGGGCGAGCGCCCGCCAAACAGCCGCATGCGCGCGGTCGCTGCGTGATATTCGGGAATCGGGGCATCGCGATGCACGCCCAGCACCTTTTCCAGCACCAGGCGGCCAGTGGTGCTGGCATTCACGGCATTGACGATCTCGGCAATCACCGGGATACCCGCCAGATTCCCCAGCCGGTCGGTGCTGGTCAGCACCCGGTCACGCCAGCGGCTATGTCCGGCGCGCGCCTCGACTGCTTTGGCGCGCAGCATCAGGTGCGGGAAATCCACGTTCCAGGGGTGTGGCGGAACGTAGGGGCACTTGGTCATGTAGCACATGTCGCAGAGATAGCAGTTCTCAACGACCTTGCCATAGACGCTCTTGTCGACCTGATCGAGCTCGCCCGAGGGCGAGGCATCGATCGCATCGAACAGCGTGGGAAAGGACTGGCACAGGCTGAAACAGCGTCGACAGCCGTGACAGATGTCGAATACCCGCTCCAGCTCCTTCTCGAGCGCCGCCCCGTCGTAGAAGGAGGGATCGCGCCAGTTCAGCGGGTGGCGGGTGGGAGCCTCAAGGTTGCCCTCGCCCCTGCCGCCGTTGGCACCCGCCATAACTGCTCGGTCCCGTCCTTAAGATCCGCTGCCGTTCAGGCCAGGCTTTCCAGAGCCTTCTGGAAGCGGTTGGCATGCGAGCGCTCGGCCTTGGCCAGCGTCTCGAACCAGTCGGCAATTTCGCTGAAGCCCTCGGTGCGCGCTGCCTTGGCCATGCCCGGATACATGTCCGAGTACTCATGGGTCTCGCCGGCAATGGCGGACTTTAGATTCAGAGAGGTTTCGCCAATCGGCAGCCCTGTGGCCGGGTCACCGACCTGCTCGAGGTACTCGAGGTGCCCATGGGCATGCCCGGTCTCACCCTCGGCCGTCGAGCGGAATACCGCCGAGACGTCATTGAAGCCCTCGACATCGGCCTTGGCTGCGAAATACAGATAGCGACGGTTTGCCTGGGATTCCCCGGCAAAAGCGTCCTTCAGATTCTGTTCGGTCTTGGTCCCCTTCAAATTCGCCATCGCTGTGCTCCTGCCCTATTTAGGGCTTAGACTAATTCTAAGCAGCGTCGAATCTAAGCTCCCTCGAGCGATCCGTCAATCCGGTTTACGCCGCCCGAAAAGCACTCGGTAGGGTATTCTTTGCTTCCCTCGTCCAAGCCATCCCAGCCCCGTGTCTAAGAAGCCCGCGCCCGTCAATTTCGAGCAGTCACTGTCCGAGCTTGAGGCCCTCGTGGCCCACATGGAATCGGGAGAACTGCCGCTCGAGGAGGCGCTGCGTAGCTTCGAGCGCGGAATCCAGCTGACACGTGAGTGCCAAAGCGCCCTGCAGGCAGCGCAACTCAAGGTCCAGATCCTGATGCAGCGCCCCGAGGGCGCGGCGATCGAGGATTTCGCGACCGATGCCGACCCCGATGCCGACAGCAGCGAGGACTGAGGTGAATGTCGTGGAGTCTCCGGGCGCCGGCGCTTTCGCACGGCGACTGGAGGGTTATCAGGCGCGTATCGAACTGATACTCGACCGCATGCTGCAGGCCGACGATCCGGCGGTGGGGCGACTGCACGCGGCGATGCGCTACAGCGTGCTGGGCGGCGGCAAGCGCCTGCGACCCCTGCTGGTCTATGTCAGCGGTGCCTGCTTCGGTGCGCCACCGGAGCGGCTCGATGCGCCTGCGGCCGCCGTCGAGCTGATTCATGCCTACAGCCTGATCCACGATGACCTGCCGGCAATGGATGATGATGATCTGCGCCGCGGGCGAGCCTCCTGTCACCGGGCCTTTGATGAGGGGACTGCGGTGCTGGCAGGGGACGCGCTGCAGGCGCGCGCGTTCGCGGTACTGGCCGAACACAGCCACGAGCTGCCCGATGCGCTGCGCGTCGAGATGCTGACGATACTGGCGCGCGCCATCGGAACCGAAGGCATGGCCGGCGGCCAGGCCATCGATCTGCAGGCGGTCGGTCACGAATTGACTGAGCCGGCGCTCGAGATGATGCATCGGCGCAAGACCGGTGCGCTGATCCAGGCCAGCGTCGAGCTGGGCGCGATCGCCGCCGGGCCGCGCTCAGCGGCCGAGCGTGCCGCACTGGCCAGCTACGGCGCCGAAGTCGGTCTCGCCTTCCAGATCCAGGATGACATTCTGGATGTCACCGGCGAGACCGCGATTCTTGGCAAGCGCGCCGGCGCCGACGCCGCCCATGTGAAACCCACTTATCCGAGCCTGCTCGGGCTCGAGCGGGCCCGGGAGCTTGCCCGCGCGCACCGTGACCGGGCGGTGGCGGCGCTGCGCCAGCTCGGCGAAGCCGCCGGGGCTCTGCGGGAACTGGCCGATGCCATGATCGAGCGCGCCCATTAGGGGCCGCTGGGCCCCTGGGCGGGCAGCACACGGCGCCGGCGGCGGCCCGTGTAGACTTATGCCATGACTGAGCCTGCTGACCCCTACCCGCTGCTGGATGCGATACGCTCGCCGGCCGACCTGCGCGCCCTGCCGGAGCGGGAACTGGTCGCCGTGGCCAAAGAGCTGCGCGAGTTCCTGATCCATACGGTCAGCACCCGCGGTGGCCATTTCGCCGCCGGGCTCGGCACCGTTGAGCTGACGATTGCACTTCACTATGTCTATGACACGCCGCGCGACCGCCTGGTCTGGGATGTCGGGCACCAGGCTTATCCGCACAAGGTACTGACTGGCCGGCGCGAGGCGCTCGGCTCGATCAAGCAGCACGGCGGCCTGGCCCCGTTCCCGAGTCGCGCCGAGAGCGAATATGACACCTTTGGTGTTGGCCACTCGAGCACCTCAGTCAGCGCAGCGCTCGGCATGGCGATAGCTGCCGAGCGCAACAAGGAGCAGCGCCGCGCAGTGGCGGTGATTGGTGATGGCGCGCTCAGCGCCGGCATGGCCTTCGAGGCCCTGAACCATGCCGGCAGCCTGCCGGTCGACCTGCTGGTGGTGCTTAACGACAATGACATGTCGATCTCCGAAAATGTCGGAGCGCTCTCGAATTATCTGGCGCGCATGCTGGCGGGCAAGGTCTACACGCACCTGCGTGAGGGGGGCAAGCGCGTGCTCAAGCAGATGCCGCACATCCGCGAGTTCGCACGGCGCTCTGAAGAGCACTGGAAAGGCATGTGGCTGCCCGGCACGCTGTTCGAGGAGATGGGCTTCAATTACATCGGACCACTCGATGGCCACGATCTGCCGGGCCTGGTCAAGGCGCTGCGCAACGTGCGTGGCCTGCGCGGCCCGCAGCTGCTGCACGTGGCCACGCGCAAGGGCAAGGGCTACGCTCCGGCCGAGGCCGACCCGATTACCTGGCACGGCCCGGGGCCCTTCGATCCCTTGACTGGAACGCTGCTCAAAGAGCGCAGCGGCGGACCGACCTACTCGAGCGTCTTTGGCCAATGGCTGTGTGATATCGCCGAGCGCGATCCGCGTATCGTCGCCATTACTCCGGCGATGCGCGAAGGCTCAGGGATGGTCGAGTATTCCAAGCGCTTTCCCGAGCGCTACTTTGACGTGGCAATCGCCGAGCAGCACGCGATTACTTTCGCAGCGGGGCTGGCCTGCGAGGGGCTGCGGCCGGTCGTGGCGATCTACTCGACCTTCCTGCAGCGCGGCTATGACCAGCTGATCCATGACGTCGCGCTGCAAAAGCTCCCGGTACTGTTCGCGGTGGACCGCGCGGGGCTGGTCGGAGGGGACGGCGCGACACACAACGGCAATTTCGATCTGACATTCCTGCGCTGTATTCCGAATCTGGTGGTGATGGCGCCCGCCGATGAAAATGAATGCCGCCAGATGCTCTACACCGGCACCTGCATCGACGGCCCGGTCGCGGTGCGCTACCCGCGCGGTGCAGGACCGGGCGTGCGCATCGAAAGCGAGTTCACCGCACTTCCCGTCGGGCGCGCTGAGGTGCGCCGCCGTGGCAATTGCGGACTGCTGCTGCTCAGCTTCGGCACGATGCTGCAGGCCGTCAGCGCCTGTGCAGAGGCGCTCGATGCCACGCTGGTCAACATGCGTTTTGTCAAACCGCTTGATGAAACGCTGCTCGCGCAGCTGGTGCCGCAGCACACGGCGCTGGTCACGCTCGAGGAGAATGTCGTGGCCGGGGGCGCCGGCAGTGGCGTGGCCGAGTACCTCGATGCAGCCGGTCTCGCTCTGCCGCGGCTCCATATTGGCCTGCCGGATGAGTTCCTGGGCCATGGCAGCCGCGATGAGTGCCTGGCTGAGGCCGGGCTCGATGCGGGCAGCGTGCGGCGGCGCATTGAGGCCTGGTGGCAAAGTTTACAGCCAGGGTTGAAGAGTGGCCGGAGCGCCACTAAATTGGTAGCTGGGGGCCGCGTCGGTTCCTCCGAACTAAGGTAAATCCGCAAAATGAGCAATGCAGCAGCGAGCCGGGATGGGAACGTGGTGCTGGTCGAGGACGTCCAGGGCCGCGCCGATACCCGTCGCATTCCGATTAACCGCGTCGGCATCAAGGACATCCGGCATCCGGTGCGGGTCAAAGACCGCTCGGCCGGCGAGCAGCACACGGTCGCGATGTTCAACATGTACGTGAACCTGCCCCACAACTTCAAGGGCACGCACATGTCGCGGTTTGTCGAGATCCTGCACCACGAGCGCGAGATCTCGGTGGACTCGTTCCGCTCGATGCTGACCGAGATGGCATCGCGCCTCGATGCCCAGGCGGGCCATATCGAGATGAGCTTTCCGTATTTCGTGAGCAAGCGTGCCCCGGTGTCCGGAGTCGAGAGCCTGATGGACTATCAGGCATCGCTGATCGGCGAGACCTGTAACGGCGAGACCTCCCTGTGGGTACGCGTGGTCGTGCCGGTCACGAGCCTGTGCCCCTGCTCGAAGAAAATCTCGGAGCGCGGTGCGCACAACCAGCGTTCACATGTGACCATCAAGGCACGCCTGAGCGAGCACATGTGGATCGAGGAACTCATCGACATCGCCGAGAGCGAAGCCTCGTGCGAGCTCTACGGCATCCTCAAGCGGCCGGATGAGAAGTATGTGACCGAGCGCGCCTACGACAATCCGAAGTTTGTCGAGGACATGGTGCGGGACGTGGCGGTGCGGCTCAATGAGGAGAAGCGAATCAGCGCCTACGTGGTCGAGAGCGAGAACTTTGAGTCGATCCACAACCACTCGGCCTACGCGCTGATCGAGCGCGACAAACTCGAGGAGCCGAACGCGCGCTGATGGCGCGCGGCGCCCGCTAGTCGGCGCGCGATTCGGCACCCTGCAGACGCCCGATCAGGGCCCGCAGGAACACCCGGTTGAAGCGCAGCTGGCAGGAAGCCGAAACCTGTTCGAGCAGCGTCGAGCTCACCTTGAGTACCGTGACGCCATCGGCCGCGCGGATCGTCGCGGTGCGCTTGGCCCCCTGGACGTAGCTGGTCTCGCCAAAGCACTCACCACTGGAGAGCAGCCCGACCGAGCGCCCGTGGCGCTCGACCGTGCAGTTGCCGGCGACGATGATGTAGAAGCGGTCATCCATCTCGCCTTCCTTGACGATTTCCTCACCGCTGGCGTAGTCCTGCCAGTGGCTGGCGCGCATCACTTCGAGGATCTCGGCGTGCGAGAACTCGTGGAAGAACTTCAGTCGGCGCAGCAGCCCGAATTGTTCCTGCTGGTCCATGCGTGAATTTTGCTGGCGCAGCTTCTGGTGCACGCGCGTCAGTTCGGCGGCCAAATCCAGGCCGCTCTTCTGGCGTCGTTCCGGATCCTTCTGCATCGCCACGGCGACGACATTCTCCAGATCCTCTGGGACATCCGGCCGCGCAACGTGGATCGGTGGCGGCGTCGCATAGACAATCTGATGCAGCAGCTTGGCCAGATTGCCAGCCCGAAACGGGCGCGTGCCGGTCAGCAGCTCGTACATCACGGCGCCCAGCGAGTAAATGTCGGAGCGATTGGTCAGCTCCAGGCTCTGCACCTGCTCAGGCGACATGTAGCTTGGGCTGCCGGCAATGCCTTCGATGCGCGAGATCTCCGAGTCGGCGACCAGCGCGATCCCGAAATCAATGATGCGAACATCGCTGTCCTGGGTGAGCATGATGTTCGAGGGCTTGATGTCGCGGTGAATCACGCCGCGCGAATGCGCGTAGTGCATGGCCTTGGCGCACTTGAACATGATCTCGACGACATCGTCGATGCGCAGCAGATTGTCCGGGCGGCAGTAGGCCGCGAGGGTGCGGGCACCGTGCACATGCTCGGTCACGATATAGCAGTGACCGTTCTCCTCACCGGCGTCGTAGATCGGCAGGATATTCGGGTGATGCAGCATGCCGACCATGTGGGCTTCGGACAGGAACATCTTGCGGCTGATACGGGCGCGATCATCATCGCCGCCCGCGTCGCTGGCGTAGACCTTGATGGCGACGTCGCGTCCGTAGTACGGATCGTGTGAGAGATAGACAGTACCAGTGCTGCCCCGGCCGACCTCATTGATGATGAGGTACTTGCCGATGCGTTCAGGAATCTTGCGCGAGCTGACGCTTTGTGGTGCAGGGGCTGCCATCGAAGGAGTTATCCAGGAGCGACCGAGTGAGGATACGGGCGTGCCCGAACCCGGACTGTGACGCGGATCCCGGATCCCCGGGGGCTGGCGCGAAGGCGCAGCTAAGGCCGCGTGGCAAAGTGATCAAACGAGGATGCCGAGAACTGCATCACACCAGCTTCCCCAAGCAGCTCCAGCCCGGATCCCGCCTGCAGCGTGCCACAGGCGCTCAATGGCAGGTCGAGCTTCGCCGCCAGTGCCGCAATGGCTGGTGCGTGCATCTCGGGAACGCTGAACAGCAATTCGTAGTCCTCACCGCCCTGCAATGCCTGCTGCCAGGCCTGCGCGCCGCAGTGCGCTCTCAGTGGCGCCGAGAGCGGCAGATCGGCGATCCGCAACTGCGCCGCACAGCCGCTCGCGCTGGCCAGCCGCGGCAGGTCAGCCAGCAAACCGTCGGACAGATCCATGCAGGCACTGGCGAGTCCACGCAGCGCCCGGCCCAGCGCAATCCGCGGCATCGGATATTCGAAGCGCCGCTGCAGCGCCTGCAGCTGTACAGACGCGCTTGCTGGCAGCGTGGATTCGGAGGTGCCGAGCAGGCGGCCGGCACGCGCATCTCCGAGCGTCCCGCTGACGAACAGCCAGTCCCCGGGCCGCCCGCCGCCGCGGCGCAAAGCCGTGCCTGGTGGCACAAAACCTGTCAGCTGGACTGTAATGCTCAAGGGGCCACGGCTCAGATTGCCGCCAACGAGCGCGACACCTTGGCTGCGCGCCAGTGCGCCGAAGCCCGCGGCAAAATCCCGCAACCAGCTTTCATCCGCCTGCGGCAATACCAGCGAAGCGAGCGCCCAGGCCGGTTCGGCACCCATCGCCGCCAGATCGCTGAGATTGACTGCGAGCGCTCGATGGCCGAGTGAATGTGGGGATGCGCCAGGGAGAAAATGCGCCCCCTCGATGAGCGCGTCGGTGGTGAGCACCAGCTCCTGGTCCGCCGGCGCGCGCAACAGCGCCGCGTCATCGCCAATTCCCAGAACGACGTCGGCCCGCTCGGCACCGGCCTTGAGCAGGTAGCGCTCGATCAGTTCGGCTTCGCTGGCCGGCACGTTGGGAACTCTGCGGCGCCGTCAGCGCTCATCGGGGCGCCAGGCGCGTGCCGCCCGGTCAAGCACCCCATTGATGAACTTGTGGCCATCGGTGGCGCCAAAGCGGCGCGCCAGTCCTACCGCCTCATTGATGATCACGCGGAAGGGAATGTCGGGGCGCGTGCGCAACTCATAGGTCCCGATCAGCAGCACCGCGTGCTCGATCGGATCGAGCTGCGCCGGCGGCCGGTCCAGGAAGCCCGCCAGTTCTGCATCGAACTCGGACTGCGAGGCACAGATGCGCTCGAGCAGCTCGCGGAAATACTCCCCGTCCGCGCGCGCCATGTCGGTGTCGCTCGAGAACTCTGACACCAGATCCTGCCACGGGCCCGGATTGATCTGCCAGCGATACAGTGCCTGCAGCGCAAGGCGCCGCGCCAGCGCACGGGCCGCATTCTGCGGGTTGAAATTCTTGCCCACTTACGTCTTGATCCGGCACGGCGGGCAGCGCGACGTGTTCATCAGATACGCTGCAGCAGCAGTGCCATTGCCACCGCGGTCTCGATCGCTTCAGCGCCCTTGTTACCGGCGCCGGGTGCCGCGCGCTGCTGGGCCTGGGCCAGGGTCTCTGTGGTCAAAACGCCAAAG
>JBEKOK010000066.1:0-13743 GCA_049521875.1 Steroidobacteraceae bacterium | reverse complement strand
ACTATCAGACCTCTAAACTCGGAAAGCCCGTTGATCGCAGTGAGTGGGACATGTCACCACAGACCATCAATGCCTACTACAACCCCGAGATGAACGAGATCGTATTTCCAGCGGCCTACCTGCAACCGGTGGAATTCAATCCCGAAGCGGACGATGCGGTCAACTACGGAGCGATTGGAACCACGATCGGTCATGAAATCAGCCACGGCTTTGACGACAACGGCTCGCAGTATGACGGCGATGGCAACCTGCATGATTGGTGGACTGCGGAGGATCACGTCCAGTTTGCGGCCAAGACTCATGCACTGGTGGTCGAATACAGTGCGTTTGAACCGGTACCCGGTTATCACGTCAATGGTGAACTGAGCCTGGGCGAAAACATTGCCGATAATTCTGGCATGACGATCGCCTACAAAGCCTACAAGATCTCGCTGGGTGGCAAGGAAGCGCCCGTTATTGATGGTCTGACTGGCGATCAGAGATTCTTCATGGGTCAGGCGCAAGCCAACTGCGAACTCGACCGCGAGAATTTTCTGATCGTGTGGCTCAAGACCGACGGCCACAGCACTCCAGAAGCGCGCGTAAACGGCATGATGATGAACCAGCAGGCGTTCTACGATGCCTTCGATGTCAAGCCGGGCGACAAGATGTACCTGCCGCCCGATCAGCGCACAAAAATATGGTAAGCGGAGTGAGCCTCGTCTGTAGCAGCAGCTGAGGACGGATGCGATGTACTTCTGGATGGTCGGCGCGCTGATGTTCGCTTTTCCCGTGACCTCTACGCTTCTGGACACTCTCCTGAAGCATCACGGTGTGCTGACTGCTGCGACCACCGCCAAATGGTTTGTGTTCTGGGCCGTGGGTCTGCGTCTACTGTTGGCCGGCCTGCGTCAGATAATCCAGCCGCGCTACACTGCGGAGACGATACTTGGCATCAAGGATCCGGACGCAATGCTCGTCGTGCGCGAGCTTGGATTTGCCAATACGGCTTTTGGCGTGATCGGTGTCGTCAGTATCGCGACCCACACGTGGATACTACCGACCGCGACTGCCGGCGCGATCTTTTACGGGCTGGCAGGCGTCAATCATCTCCCGCACAAGCACCGCAACAAATTGGAAAACGTCGCCATGCTCTCTGATCTATTCGTTGCTGCCGTTCTGCTAACTTGCTGCCTTCTGGCCTTGTTCCAGCAGGCTCTCTGACTCGATGGATTCAGCTGCACGGGCTGCAGTAGCAGCCAGCCGCGCTCAAAACCCGATTCTGGTACCGGCGCCAGTGGCTCCGCCGCTGGCATCGGTCGGCTTTCCGGTGTTGTCGTACATCGTGTAAGTCATTGACGAGGTAAAGGACTGCCCGTCCTCGGAGAGTTTGATGTTCTCGACAAACAATCCATAGCCGTCCGGAGCCCAACCACCGCCCTTGACGATCTCGCCAAACGCGGCCGGTGGCTTCGTGTTGTAGAACTCGTAGCGAGCTTCAAATTCCCGTGCCCCCGTCTTGCGCCACACGCCGTAGGCTGGTTGTACCGGCGGCGATGCATCATAGTTCGATGACTCGGTCATCGTGCCCCCGAAGTTGAACACGTACATGAATTCCAGGCCTTGCATTCCCGCGAACGCGCCGCTGTTGACCTGCAGATGCGAGCGCCAGGCACCCACAAGCACGTCGATCTCGCCCGCCTTTGCCGGTGAGGGTGTCACGGCGTTACCACAGGCCGATAGTGCCGCAGCCGTGCCGATGCCAAAAAGGAGCGCGCGAATGATCTTAGGCATGAGGCTGATTCCTAATCGTTGCAACAGTAAGGCAAGATTGAATGCCGCAGCGACGCTACGCTCCCGCGCCAGTACGGTCAACCGGCGCAGGAGCGATGTAGCGGCAGCAAATCGGGGCGAACGGTGCAAGATGATTTGTAACGCCGGCGTGCCCGACCGTGACGCTGATGGACCTTCCGGAGATTAACTGTTATGGCGAATATCTCGTTCCTCGGCCTCGGCAATATGGGTCTGGCTATGGCGACTCGCTTAGTTCAGAGCGGGCACCGGCTGAACCTCTACAATCGGACCGCTTCGCGCGCTGATTCGCTAGTTGGTATGGGAGCGCGTTTCTACGCTACGCCCAGGGATGCCTGCCGCGGCGCGGAAATTATCATCTCTATGGTCGCCAACGACACCGCATCACAGGCCATCTGGTGCGGCGGCGACGGCGCACTAAGTGCGGAATTAGCGTCCAACACCTTCGCTATCGAGTGTTCGACGTTATCTCACGGTTGGGTAATGGAGCTCTCCTCACGGTGCGCCGCTCACGGCCTTCGCTACATTGACGCTCCCGTTACCGGACTTCCCGATACTGCCCAATCAGGAAAGTTGACTCTGCTTGTAGGTGCAGCCGAGCAGGACCTATTGGCGGTCCGTCCGATACTGTCCGACGTGGCGGCGAACATCCTGCAATTTGGATCAGTGGGCGCAGGCACGACCTACAAACTGATCATCAATCTGGTGGGTGCCGTACAGATCGCGTCGGCTGCCGAAGGCCTGGCCATGGCTGAACGCGCCGGCCTTAATATCAACACTGTCGCTGAGGCCATCGCCAGCAGCCAGGCGGCGAGTCCCCAGGTGGTCCGCAATGTGCGCCGGATGATCGCCGCGGACCATGAGCAGAACATTGTCTTCACATCTGCCCTGCGCCAGAAAGATGTCGAGTACGCTCTGCGCCTCGCGCACGAGCTCGGCATCGGTGCGCCATTTGGCTCAGTTGCCGGCGCCATTTACCGCGAGCTGTGCACCCGCGGCCTCGCCGAGGCTAACGAAAGCAGCGTCATTGAGATCCTGCGCGCTCAACCGGCCAAGACAACAAATTGAGACCACCGAGCCAAGCCCACGGCCACACTGCAGAGCCAAGAGTCAGGGCTTGCTGCCGGACGGCTCCGCAACTGCGGGACGCACCTCCTGCGCCAGGTCGCACACCGCCATCGCGTAGTTTGTCCGCGGATTGTAGCGACTGATCACATAGAAATTCTTGAAGCCCACACGATAGTCAATCCCATTCTCCAGGAGGGCGCCAATGAGCATCGCGCGTGTTGAATTGGGCAGCGAGGCATCCAAAGACACACCCTTGGCCTTCAGGCTCCTGAGTGTCTGGTTGAGTTTCAGGTGTTCCGAAACTGGAGGATTCGAGCCCTCCCTGACTTGGGCCTGAATCAGCACGGGTCCATTCTTCTGCCATCCGCGCTCGTTCAAGAAATCAGCAATTGCCGCGTACACGGCGCTCCAGTCAGTCCATAAATCGACACCGTCGCCCGTCGGGTGACTCGCGGCAAATCGCCGGTAGTTGGAAGGCATGAATTGCGGGGCACCGAGAGCTCCACCATAGGATCCATGAAGAGCGAGCGGATCCAGCTTCATCTCGTGCGCAAGTAACAGGAACTGCCGCAGCTCGTAACGAAAGGAAGCCGCGCGAGCAGGATAATTAAACGCCAGTGTCATCAGCGTATCGATCTCGCGATAACTTCCGGGCGTCTGTCCGTAGTTGGTCTCAACGCCCAAGATGGCAACAAGATACTCCGCCGGAATCCCATACTTGGACGCGGCGACATCCAGCAACTCCTTGTGCTCTTGCCAAAAGCGTTGACCCGCCTCGATGCGCCCCGGCGTGACGAAGCGCGCCCGGTACTGCCACCACGCAAGCTCGGTTTCTGCCGGGTGATCCATGGCGGCAGTGAGCTCCGGGCGAACGGTGGCCGAGCTCATCGCGGCGATCACCCAGTCCTGCGGCAGCTCATCTGCGCGCACAATCTTTCTAATGAATGCAGCGATTTCGGGCCGGCTCAGATCAAACGACGTGTTTTCCGACGGGGCGTTGGCCGGCACTTCAGCGGCCCCGACAGAAGTCGCGAACAGCAACGCGCCGCCGATCGTCACGGCGCAAAGTACCGACCGGATTCTCCGCCAGGCAGGGCATCGCAAAGCATTCATCGCGGAATCAACATACGAGTCATCAAATGCTCCTGGCGGCTATATCTAATGGATACACTGAGTTCTTCGGAATAGAGCTTCAGCGGCCAACTGACCTTCGGCATTTTATGGGAAACCGTTACTATTTGGCGGTGCGTGTCGTATTGCCTGGGCGAGACCATGATTCCGAGACGAAATGATCCGTGCCCGTGCGGAAGCGGCAGGAAATACAAGCAGTGCTGCGGTGGCATCTCTGCCGCAGTACCTGCGACGCGCCATTCTTCGAACCAGGAGCACACGCAAACCGAACTGAGTGCGTTGGCGGCGCTGATGAGCGCGGGTCATTTTGCGGCTGCGGCAGAGTCGGCCCGCCACCTGCTTAAGGGCGATCCAGCCCACGCGCTGCTGTGGAAGACGCTGGGCCTCGCCACGCTGATGCAAGGTCAGGACGCGGTGCGGGAGCTGGAGCGGGCGCGAGAGCTGCTGCCTGCGGATGCCGAGGTTCACTACTATCTTGGCACCGCCCTGCAGGGGAGCGGCCAACCAGAGGCTGCGCGGGGCTGCTACCAGCAGGCCGTCAGAATCCGACCCAAGTTCGCGGAGGCCCATGCCGGCCTGGGCACAGTATGGCGCGCCCTCGGACAGCCGGAGGCCGCGTTGGCCAGCTACCGGCAGGCGCTCGAGATCCGGCCCGCTTTCCCCGAAGCCATCGGCGGCCTGTCGAACGTACTGCGCGATCAGGGACGGATAGCCGAGGCGGCGGACGGTTATCGCCGCGTGTTGCAAATCAGTCCCGACATGGCCGAGGCCCATAACAATCTCGGTAGCGCATTGCTGGAACTGGGCCAGCCCGAGCAGGCGATTGATAGCTACCGCCAGGCTTTGCGTGTCCGGCCGCGTTACGCTGAGGCACTCTGCAACCTTGCCAATGCACTTCGAGATATGGGTGACCTTGCCGAGGCCGTCGTGAGGTATCGCCGCGCACTCGAGATCCGACCCACCTTTCCAGAAGCCATCGGCAGCCTGTCGAATGTGCTGCGCGATCAGGGGCGGATAGCTGAGGCGGCGGACGGCTATCGCCGTCTGTTGCAGATCAGCCCGGATATGGCCGAGGCCCATAACAATCTCGGTAGCGCCTTGCTGGAGCTGGGGCAGCCCGAGCGGGCGGTGGAGTGCTTTGGCCGGGCGCTCGCGCTTAAACCCGATCTGACCGAAGCGCGAATCGGGCTCGCAATAGTACAGCGCCAGCTGGGAGACGTGGCCGAGGCTGAGGCCACGATACGCACGGCACTGTCGCAGGTGCCGCAGGCCGCCCCTGCGCTGGCACTGCTGGCCGAACTGCGTGCCGACCAAGGTCAGTTTGCCGAAGCGGAGGTGCTGTTTGGCCAGGCACTTGCGATCAACCCTGAACTGCCCGAAGCGCTGGCTGGTCGGGCGCGCTCCCGGCGTATGAGTTTGGCAGACGACGCGTGGCTCGCGGGGACCCAGCGCGCATTGGCAAAGGTCCAGACGTTGCGGCACCAGATTAATCTACGTTTCGCGCTCGGCAAGTACTTCGACGATGTGCAGGATTACAGCCAGGCCTTTTCGAACTACCGTGCCGCAAACGAACTGAGTCGGCGCATCGATGTTCACTATGATCGCGCGCAACAGACCCGCCTGGTGGACCGGTTGATCCACAAATACAGTCGCGCCTGGTTTGCGAGCCGGTCCGGCGCCGGCAGCCAGTCCGAACGCCCGCTATTCATCATTGGCATGCCGCGATCTGGAACCACACTGGCGGAGCAGATTCTCGCCTCTCATCCAGCGGTGTTCGGTGCCGGGGAACTGATGTTTTGGAATGAGGCCTCAGCCGCTTTGGAGCTCGGCAGCACGCGCCAGGAGCCGTTTGCCGCCATGGCGGACCGTTACCTTCAGCAGCTGCAGCGCCTGTCGACCACGGCACTTCGAGTCGTCGATAAGATGCCGATCAATTTCCTGAACCTGGGATTGATTCAGACCGCACTGCCCGCCGCGCGGATCATTCACATGCAACGGCACCCGATCGACACCTGCCTGTCGATCTATTTTCAGCACTTCTCCGTCAGCTACAACTTTGCCAGGGACCTGGAAGATCTGGCGCACTATTACCAGGAGTATCGACGCCTTATGCTTCACTGGCGCGCCGTACTCCCGCCGGAAGCCATTCTGGATGTGCCCTATGAGGGCCTGGTCGAGGATCTGGAATCCTGGAGCCGCAGAATGGTGGAGTTTGCCGGGTTGACTTGGGAACCGCGCTGTCTCGAGTTTCACCTGACCGCCCGCACGGTTACCAGCAGCAGCAGATGGCAAGTACGTCAGAAGCTCCACTCCGGAGCGCGCGGTCGCTGGCGCCACTACGAGCCGTTCCTCGGACCGCTGCGCGCGCTGCTCGAAGCCGAACTTTCGTAACGCCTCCACCAAACTGTCAACGATGTGATCGGAATTGGCGCGCCCGGATAGATTCAAACTGCGGGCCACTAGGATCCAGGATAGAGATTCGGGCACTGGTCCAATTGACCCGCACCGGGACGGACATGTCCCCAGCCAAGCCCTCACCCACAAACCCCTGCTCGCCGGAGTGTGCTGCGGTTCTCAAAGCTTCGCAGCTGCCCTGGTTTCGCGACGCAGTTCGCGCCGCTGCGTACACCGTACGCTAGAGTTATCAGCTCCATCCTTCCAGGACGGCGGCCCCCGGACCCGCGGCATCTGGAGTGACTATATATGTGGAGATCAGATCGTAAGACCTGCGCGACGCTCGCTCTGATGACCCTCGCTAGCCTTGCGGCTACCGCCCCGGTCAATGCGCAGAGCGAAGCCGAACGAGATCGGCCTGAGCATCGGCCAACCGAGAGCGCGCGGCCATCTGCGCATCAAGAAGCTCCGGCGCCACACAGCCGTACCTATCCTGAGCGCGCTCAAAGCACCTATATGCGCCCGCGCCAAACCGTGGGCGACCACGGGGAACTGGCTGGTCGCAGCATTACGGCAACACGCCCGATGGCTGCTAATGTCACCGGCGCCCGGCTCACCGGTAGCGTCCGAGCACAAGTGGTCTCCCGCAGCCTTGCCGGGGGCCAGATCCATGCCATTCGCTACGGCACTACACTCAACGGCACGGTCGAGCACACGATTCGGCCAGGCCTGGTAAGCCGCACCTTCGTCGCCGGCGGACACATCCTGTATGCGCACGTCTACCAAACGCATGTATGGCGCCAATTCGGCAGAGCGTTCGCATATGAGACCTTTGTCCCAGCGGTGCGGTATCCCGGGGTGTACTACGCCTGGGCGCTCGCCGCATGGGCGCGCCCGATAAGCTACGCCTGGGGTTGGCAGGTGCAGCCCTGGTACCCGATGTACGGGTCGCAATTCACACCCTATCCGGTGTACAGCAGCCCGGATTTGTGGATGACCGACTACATCATTGCCCAAAACATGCAAACGGCCTATCAGGCGCAGGCCGTTGCGCCAGCAGCGACGCCGCCACAACAAGGCGTTCCCGCAGCGTCAGCGTTGGATTCAAGCGTCGCCACGGCCGCGGCACAACCCGACGATGCGGCGCTCCCTGCGCAACCGAGCGATGCAGCGCCGGCATCGCAATCGAGCACTGCAGCGGTCACACCGGTAGCGCCCCCACCGGCCATCACGCCTCAAGTTAAAGCTCAGCTCAACGCGCAAATCAAAGTTCAGCTGCAAGAGCAGCAAGCCGCCGCCGCAATGCCGGTAAGCCTAACGACTCAAAGCACTCCGCCTGCGCTCAGACCCAACCATGTGTTCTTTCAGGTCGTACAGCCGATCGACGTGCCGTCAGATAATGCCAACGGCCACTGCACGTTAAGCGCCAACGATTACATCAAGCGTACCGACACAATGAGCACTGACGATTGGATGATTCCGGTGGTGGTCGAGCTCAGCCGCTCATCCGACTGCCCCGAGGGCTTGGCGACACGTATCGGGCTCAATGATCTCAACGCCATGGAGAACGAGCAGGAGGCCCAAGTCATGGCGGCGATGCAAGCGGCCTCCAAGAGCATGGGTCCCAATGGACCGCCGAGCGGACCCGGGGCACACCCGACCTTGGTTGCCGACGGATACGCGGCTCCCGATCCGATGGCGCTAGATGCGATCCGACAGACGCAGTGAGCGAGGGCCTGCTGCTGCCACGCAGGCAAGTCCTCGGTATCAACCATGATCGGCGAGGTCATTGACCACTATCGCGTTCTAGAACTCCTCGGTCGCGGCGCGATGGGGGTCGTTTACAAGGCACTCGACCTGAATCTTGACCGGCAGGTCGCGATTAAAGTGATGAGCGCCGAAGCCCGCAATGACCCCGACTTCGTCGAACGCTTCCGTCAGGAGGCGCGCATGCAGGGCGCGCTCAATCACCCGAACGTTGCGCAGCTCTTCGACTATTTCATGCACGAGGGCGCGCCTGTCGCAGTGATGGAGTTCGTCGACGGCGAGAGCCTGGAGCAGTTGATCCGCAGGCGCGGGTCGATCCCGGCATACGAGTGCATACCGATCTTCAAGCAAGCGTTGCGCGGGGTCGCTGCCGCGCATCGCGCCGGCATCATCCACCGTGATCTGAAAACGGCTAATCTGATGCTCACCAGGGACGACATCGTCAAGGTGATGGACTTCGGCATAGCCAAGCGCCAGAGCTCGACGAGCGCGACCAAGGCCAGCACCAGCATCGGCAGTCCGCTCTATATGGCGCCTGAGCAGATCCTCGGTCGCGCTGTCGATTGCCGCACCGACGTGTATGCACTCGGGATTACGCTCTATCAGCTCTTGAGCGGACAACCGCCGTTCAATCCCCGGGGTAAGACCGAGTACAGTGTTTTGAGCGCCCATGTGAACGATCTGCCGGAGCCACCGACTGTCCACTGTCGCAACATTCCGCAGCCGCTCGTGGATGTCGTCATGCGCGCACTCGCTAAGGAGCCCGACGCGCGCTTCCAAAGTGCCGATGACTTCATGCGTGCTTTGCCGGATATAGCCCCACCCGACACCGCCGAAGCGCCGGTGAGTCTAGTCGGCTCTTTGGCGACGCCTGGAACAGGTCCGACCGGCACCGTAGCGATACAGCGCGTGGGTCCAACCGGGACGGTGGCGATACCAAGAGTCGGGCCCACTGGTACGGTGGCTATCAAGGCCTCGCCAGCACTGAGCGCGGACCCCGTCGCCACCGGCGACGATGGCAGCTGGACGGTGTTTGACCACGAGTCGTCGACACGCCGCGAACCCCCTAGCCCGATGGCGTTCGACAACTCCGCAGAGACGGTGTGGCAACAGTCGCAGCGGCTCCCGTCCGCGCTGCCTCCGGCGGCCACGGCCCAGCCTGCAGTGACTGGAAATGTTGCGCCTCCGGAAATGCCGGTTACGACACAGCCGATCGACAATTCCAGACCGTTGTCTCCGGCACCGTCTCCTGCAGCAGAAGCGTTTGGTGTCCTCCAGCCGAGTCTCATTCAACGCCTGCGAGCTCACCGCCCGGTCTTCGTGGCGGTACTCATCGCGACAATTGTGATCGGGATGATGCTTCGTCACGCTGCGCGGATGCACGCGAATTCGCGAGCCGCGTCCATTGCCGCCAGCAGCGCCCCGTTGACACTCCCGCAGCCGTCGCCGACGACACAGGCACAAGCATCGTCTGGACCTGCTGGCGCGCCGCCGGCGCTCCCGGCTCCGGCCGCCGCTGCACCGGAAGCGTCATCGACAAATGTAACTGCCCCGGTGGCCAAGGCCGCTAGCGCCCCAGCGCCGGTCACGACAACGGCACCTGCGCGGGCGGACCTAGCGGGCATCTGGCGCGGCGATTACGTCGATGCCTCTGGCAAACAGCTACTACGCGTCACCAGTCTGAGCATTAGCCGGGTGCAGCACGACGGCGGCATTGAAGGCACGTTGCAGTACGAAACTGCCTCTGGAGGCGGCGAATGCAAGCTCCACTCGCGCGGCAGCACCTATATAGCCGGAGACCATTGGCTGCAGCTCAGTCCCGAGGGCTGCAGTCCGCACTATCCCAAAGTTCTTGGTGTGCCACTTGATTTCAACGGCGTGAATCCGCAGGCGGACACGCTCAAGAACGGCCGCATCGAAGCGCCCACCGGCGAAATAATCCGGGTCACTCTGAAGCGAATAAGCGGGGCTCCTAAGCAAAGTCCAGAGCCGACGGACGCTCCCGCCCACCACGCTCATGCCCCTGATAGCCCCACTATCGGGAGAAGTTACCCATCCTCCGTAAGCAATTTACCAATCGGCTCCGTAAGCGCCGCTCGTCCGGTTTAGGCCCAGGTTTCCAAAAGAATCAAAGACGCCTTGGGGCTCGTAGATTGCAGATTGTTCCGAGCACCTAGCCGACCATGTCTCCGGTATAAAACATCAGCGAAGCACCGGAATAGACCCTTGGTTGATGGATGAATTTCCAGCCATTGCGATCGCCAGTCGCAATGGGCGGATTTTTCCCCGCGGACGCGGTCCTAAGCGTTGAGGCACAGCCAAGCATCATTTTCGGCGCCGGCACGAAAAGCCCGAAAGCTCAGTACGAGGTACGTGCCGGCGCGATCAGGCGCCGCGCCGTCGTAGCGCTTCGGATAAAATGGGTCCCTCAAGCGCCTGCGCACCCGGAATGGCGCGCGGTATCGATATTCGCTGCCACTTATCGATTGGAGGCCATCATGATGATGCTCACCACGTCTCTCATCGCTTGTAAGTCCAGCGTCTCGAGGGTGCGACATTCACCGTGGGCGATCCTGGCAGTCCTGGGCATGCCTTGCATGGCGTGGGCGGATGGTACCCTCGGTGCCGACACGGGAATCAAGTGGGACCTGACACCAACAGAGCTCACCACGATCTGCAAGGATGGGCTCGACTCAGCCCGTGCCGGTATCGCAAGAATCGAGGCGCAGGGTACCAGCCCGCCCTCATTTGCCTCAGGACTGGGCGCGATTGATGGCGTAGTGGCCGACCTGAACGAAGCACTCGCGGCGCCAGTGACGCTCAACATCATTGCCGTGAGCAAGCCAGTGCGTGACGCCTCTGACCAGTGCCAGTCCGATGCGGCAGCATTTAGCGTGGCTGTGGCCGCCGACCCAAAGATCTACGCCATCGCCCAAGCCGGTGCCGCTCAGGCCCAGGACCCAGAAGAACAGCAGCTAGCCAAGATCTATCTGGAGAACGGCCGGCATGCTGGGGCGGCTCTCGAGCCCAGCGCGCGCGCCGGGGTCACCCACCTGCTCGATGAGGTGAACGATCTGCAGATCGCGTTCCAGCGGGCGTTGTCGGAGGATAAGAGGACGATTGAACTGAGCGTCGCCGAGGCCGCTACGGTACCGGCTTCGCTGCGCGGCGCTATGACCCAGGAGTCCCGGGGCACGCGCCTGGCCGTTAATGAAAGCACCCTGCGCCCCTTTCTTGCGAACATCCCCTCTGCTGCCGCGCGTAGACGCTACATGGTCGCCTACGAAAAACGCGGCGGCCTCAAGAATCTGCAGCGCTTGGCCAGGGCGGTCACGCTGCGCCGGCAGATCGCAACGCTGGTGGGCTATCCCAACTGGGCCGCCTATCAGCTGGACTTGAAGATGGCCAAGTCCACTCAGCGCGCCGAGGATTTGGTACTGGAGCTCGATACCCGGCTGCTGCCCAAGGCGCGCTCCGAAATCGATGTGCTGACGGCGCTAAAGCATGCAGACGGCCACGCCGGACCGCTCGAATTCTGGGATTACGACTATTATGAGCAGCAACTGCAGAAGGACCGCTATTCGGTCGATAGTGAGCTGGTGCGCCAGTACCTGCCCGTCGAGAAGGTCGTGCCTGCGACGCTCGATATCTATGCGCATTTGCTGGGCGTGCGCTTCGAGGCCTTGAAAAGTCCCATGGCCTGGGCTTCGCAGGTTGATCAATATGCGATCTACGATGCCAACAGTGGCGCGCCGGTTGGCTGGTTTTTCCTGGATTTGTATCCACGCGAAGGCAAGTACCAGCACTTCGAGGCCGTACCCATACGCTCCGGTCGAGCGCTGCCGGATGGCAGCTATCGATTGCCGGTCTCGGGCGTGATCGGCAACTGGCCGCAACCGGAACCGGGCAAGCCGGCGCTGCTGAGCCACACCGAGCTGGTCACCTTTTTCCACGAGTTCGGGCACGTAATGCACGAAACGCTCTCGCACACGCACTACGCCTCGCTGTTCGGCGTCAACGTGCGAGGCGACTTTGTCGAAGCTCCCTCCCAGATGCTCGAGAACTGGATGTGGCAGCCCGCGGTGCTGAAGAAAGTCTCAGGCCGCGTCGGCACCGGGGAACCTCTGCCCGATGATCTAATCGACAATATGATTGCCGCCAAGCACATCGGTGACGGCGTGAAATGGACCCGCCAAGCGTTCTTTGCCGATTATGACCTGCAGCTGCATAGCCGCAGCGGCTGGATCGACCCCAACAAACTATGGTTCGATCTTATGCCCAAACTCCGCCTGTTCCACGAAATTCCCGGCACCTATCCGGTGGCAAGTTTCGGGCATCTGATGGGCGGGTACGATGCCGGCTACTACGGCTACCTGTGGTCCAAAGTTTACGCGCAGGACATGCTCAGCGTCTTTGCAGCGGCGGGTTTGGACAATCCCGAAATCGGCAAACGCTATCGCAACGACATTCTGGTGCCTGGCGGCTCGATCGAACCTGACGTATTGGTGGAACGGTTTCTGGGCCGTCAGCCAAGCACTACGCCCTTCTATGAAGAACTTGGCTTAAGCAGCCACTGAGTGCGCCAGTCAACCAGTCGAATCTGCTCTGATTTATTCATTGGCTCGCTCCTAGGTCAGGAAGTGAGCCAGAATGTCAGCTTAGTCTTGGGACTTCACAACGGGTCTATTCCGGGCGGGTGGCCATTATTTTCCCGAAGCGTAGCATTCGGCCTCAAGGTCGCACTACCGGCAGGGCAGGGAACCGGACGGATGCCGGGTGAGATGGCGCGGCAATGGTTCCTTAGAATGGCCGAACATGGGCGTGACCAGCGGTCGGCGGCAGACGGCCAAATCCGGTCCTGGAGCCATAGGAGTCGCCTTTTTCTGAGCGGCAACTGCCACCAGTGCCTTCATCCCAAGCCGTCGTTGGAAAATCTTTAAGAATTGTCGAACTACAGTCGGGCATTTTGTCGATGGCGAAGGTCGGACCAAACTGCCCGAAAACTTACAGCAGAGGTCATGGCAAAGATGATTACCGTGTTCGGTGAGGGGCGAGGTTTTCGGGTTGTCTGGCTGTTGGAGGAGATGGGGCTTGCGTACCGGCTGAGACGGGTGGATCTGCTGGCTGGCGTCGACAAGGACCCTGAGTTTCTGGCCATCAATCCCGGCGGCTTCATACCCGCAATCCAAGACGGCGAGGTCACGATGGTCGAGTCGATTGCGATCATGGCATACCTGATGACTCGCTATGGGCCTACACCCCTTGCGCCCGACCCATTCGATCCCACCTTCCCGGGTTACCAGCAATTCCTTCATCTGGGTGAAGCCGGTCTCGCGGTCCCCGCCAACTACGTCTCGTCTGCCCGCAATTTTGCACCCGAGGCCGACCGGCAAAACTGGAGCGCCCGCGACGCGCTGGAAACATTCGAGAGTCGACTGAGGTTAGTAACGCGCCAGCTTTCGCTCTCGCCCTATCTTGCGGGCGAGAGCTTCACGGCAGCCGACATCTCGGTGACCTACGCCCTAATGCTAGCTCGAAGGGCTGCGGGAATCGCCCTCGGCGCGGCGGAACAGGCTTATATGGTCCGCACCA
>JBEKOK010000065.1:0-13751 GCA_049521875.1 Steroidobacteraceae bacterium | reverse complement strand
CCAAGGCAGGGACGCCTTTTGTCGCGCTGCTTGCCAGGCCTGGTGATGACATTCAGCCCGAGGATTTCATCGCGTTTTATTGCGATGGGAGCTTTGGAATACATATCGATCCGTCAGTCTGGCACCAGCCCGTATTCCCGCTCGGAGCGCGCGCGGTGTTTGATGACAAGCAGGGCCGGGTCCATGCCTGTGTCGCCGTGGATTTTGTCAGCGAGTTCGGCTGCTATCTTGAGGTCCCGCTCACACCGCCCCCGCAGTAGTACTCCGGAGGCGCCGCGATCGCACGGCGCTTCCGGCTGCAACGCTACTGGGCCTTGGTGTCGCTCAAGCCGATCAGCTGGTAGAACGGCTCCAGGCTGACCTCGCGGCCCAGGAAGTTCCTCAGCAACACATCCGGCTCCACGGAGCCACCCGGCACCAGGATCTCGTTGCGATAGCGCAACCCGACTGCAGGATTATCGATGCCGCCCTTCTGGAACACGCTGAACATGTCCTGCGCATAAACCAGCGCCCACAGGTAGCCGTAGTAACCGGCATCGTACCCATTGACTTGGTGCCACATGTCGCCCGCGGGATAAGTACCGAGCATCGGCGGGAATACGTAGTGGCTTGCTTCAAGTTTGAAGAATAAAGCGTCCGGATCCACCGGACCCTTGTGCAGGTGCAGCTCGAGATCGTAATAGCCATAGAAGGTCTGGAACGCGTAAGTCACGCCGTCGCCGGCGTGCTTCGCCGCTACCATCTTGGCAATCATGTCATCCGGCAGCGGCTCCCCGGTACCCACTTTACTGGATATCTGCTTGAGCACTTCGGGCTGCCACATCCAGTTCTCCAGCATCTGCGAGGGGGCTTCGACAAAGTCCCACCGCACCTGCGTGCCAAACAACGATGCGTAGCGGGTGCGCGACAAGGTGCCGTGCATCACATGTCCGAACTCGTGGAAGAATTCGATGGCTTCCCCATGGCTGAGCAGCGAAGGCTTGCCAGGCTGGGGTCGAGGCCAGTTGCAGATCATCACGGCCGCCGGCAGGCTGTAACTCCCGTCGGCGAGCACTCGGCCATTGCGCAGCCCAGAGGATGACGTGTGCGAAGTCTTGCCTTCCCGCGGCAGCAGATCGAGAAAGAAATAGCCGAGCGGCGCGCCACTGGCGGCGTCGTAAATCGCATATTCCGTGACATCGGGCGCCCACGCAGCCGCCGGAGTCAGCTGCTCGAAGCGCACACCCAGCAGATGCTGGTAGATCCCGAGCACGGCCGGTACCACCTTGTCGATCGGCAGATACGAGCGCACTTCCTCCGGATCGAGCGCATAGCGCGTCTTGACCAGCTGATCCTCGTAGAAGGAATAGTCCCAGCTCGCGAACGGCGTAGCGTCACCGGCCGCACGCTTGAGCTTGGCGAGTTCCGCCAGCTCGGTGCGTGCCTTGGGCAGCGTGCGCTGATTGACTTCCAGGACCAGCGAAAGCGCCTTCTGCACGGTCTTGGCCATCTTCACATCAAGTTGATAGGCGGCCCAGTTCGGGTAACCCAGCAATGCGGCAAGCTCTGCCCGTAGCCTCACTGCGTGTGCGAGCAGCTGCACGTTGTGCAGGCCGCCCCGTCGCTGATAAGCGTACAGGAAGCGCTTGCGTGCCGACGGTGAGGTCTCGTGGCTCATGAACGGATGGAAAGTGCCCTCATCGACCGGCATGCGCAAACCGGCGGATTCAGTCTTGACCGAGCCGGCCAATGCGGCCGGTAGGGACTTCAGCTCTTCGGCGGTCACCGGGATTTCGGATTGATCTTCCGAGAGGCCGCGGTTGTACGCGACCATGATCTTGTTGAGCTCATTAAAAAGCTGTGTAACCCTCGCGCGCTGCGCAGGCGCAAGACCGGCGCCGGTACGACGTCCGGCCTCCGTGTAGATCTTGGCCAGCTGCTGCTGCTCGCTGGTTTGCGCCAAAGCGGCGGCGCTCTCGGCAATCTTCAGAATCGCCGGGTCAGCAGAGAGCTCGACACCGAAGGCGGCGTCATCATCCTGGCAGGTCTGCGATGCATCACGCACCGCCTTGTCCGGGGACAGCTGCACGAGATTGATCTGCGCGATCAGCGCATCGGCCAGGTCGGCATTGACAGTCTCGACGGCCCCCAGGCCAGCATCGAATGTCGCCGCGGTCCCTCCCTGGCTGTCAATGTCGTGGATTGCTGCCCGCGCCTTGTCCAACGCGCTTTTGCAGGTCGCTGTGATCTGATCTGGCGTGAGAGTCCATGCAATGCCGGTATCTGCGCCCAGCTTGTCGAGGGCCTGCGCCGTTGTACCGTACAGGCCGGCGAGCGCGAGCAGCGCGATCGCGACGGCGCGGGCGGCACACTCTGGTATTGAAAATATTCTCAGGGACGA
Organism: Steroidobacteraceae bacterium; assembly: GCA_049521875.1. Classification (GTDB taxonomy): domain Bacteria; phylum Pseudomonadota; class Gammaproteobacteria; order Steroidobacterales; family Steroidobacteraceae; genus FEN-1191. Next base: position 11,371 of record JBEKOK010000065.1, on the reverse strand, counting down.
ACGGTGCGCATTGAAAGGTTCTACGATCACAGTCGGCTCCTCGTGGGATAGGGCTCATCGGCGGTCCCGGACAGGCGCCATTGTAGCTGCGCGGACGACCGTGTCAGGTGATTATCACCGCATGCAGCCAGTGGTGCATTTCCTGAAGCAAGCGCCCTTTCCCCGCCTTCGACAGGATGCTAGCGATCTTCTAGACTGAGCGCGTAAACCCACCGGATACCTGAATATGAAACGGCGCCTGGACCGCTTCGCCCACCAGATACGCATCCGCCCCAGGCTATTTATCGCGACCGGTATAGGCATAGCCGTGGCGTTGCTGCTGCCCAGCCGTATCTCCCACCATACGGTTACGCGCTGCCTGATCGGCTGGAACGCCGGGACGATGCTCTATGTTTTGCTCGCCGCGATGATGATGGTTCGATCATCGGACCATCAGATGCGCCATCGGGCACAGCTGCAGGATGACGGGCAATCGGTGATCCTCGCGCTGGTGTGCCTCGCTGCGATTGCAAGCCTCGCAGCCATCGCCGGTGAGCTCGCGGTCGTCAAGGAGATGCATGGCTTGATAAAGGGCGCGCACATTGCGCTCGCCGGCGCCACGGTGCTGTCTTCATGGGCCTTTATTCAGGTGATGTTTGCGCTTCACTACGCTCATGACTACTACGCGTCGATTGGGCATCGGCGCCCTGCGGGTCTGCGATTTCCAGACGACGAGCATCCGGACTACGGCGACTTCTTCTATTTTGCTGCCATCATCGGCACTTCAGGGCAAACGGCCGATGTGGCCTTCTCATCAAAGCCGATGCGCCGCGTGGGCTCGGTGCATTGCATACTCGCCTACCTCTTCAATACCGTTGTACTGGCGTTATTGATCAATATCGGCGCCAGTCTGTTTTGACGACTCCCTGCTCGCTCGACCATTGCGCCTCTGCTTCTGAGTCTTGCGGCGCTGGCTGCTTCTAGGTACGGGGTAACACCGGTACCGCTCACCTGGCCTGGTCGTGGCTGACCCCTTAGCTACTCTGGCAGCGAGTTTTCCGCTTCGGCCTATAACAGATTGATTGCATTTTGATTAAGACCGGGAGAGCGACACCGTATTTCCACGGTGGGTGGCGGCCCCGGTGTGGAGCGTCGCTGTTGGCAGTTCTGCCAGCGCGCGAGCACAATCCCAGCTACTACATCGGGCCGATCACCAAGGGCCCGACAAGGCGTTGTTCCATGAGGATCCTTACGGTCTAACCAAGGTATGAACCATGCCCAGCGGTACTGAACGATCGAACGCCGCGGATCCGGCCTTGCTGCGCCGCCTTGAGCGGCTGGGGCTAGCCGGTCATGAAGAGGAATGGACCGATCGCTACCTGCTCTGTAATCACCTGCTCAATCCGCCCACTGCGCAGCCACGACAGAAATTTGAGGCGACCAGTCGCTTTATCCGCGACCTGATTGCACACCGCTGGGCTAAGACGCGTCGCAGCCGCGAGCAGGCCAATCCGAAGCGCATCCATTATTTGTCGATGGAATTCCTGCTGGGCCGGTCCTTGCGCAACAATATGATGAATCTTGCCGCCGAACCGATTGTGCGCCGAGCAATGGAGCAGGAGGGCTGGAATCTTGAGCAGCTGATTGAAGAAGAGCCGGATGCGGGACTGGGCAACGGCGGTCTCGGCCGCCTTGCCGCCTGTTTCATCGATTCGCTGGCGACGTTGCAGTTTCCAGCAATTGGCTACGGGCTGCGTTACGAATACGGCATATTTAGGCAGTCGATTCAAAACGGCTGGCAGATTGAGCAACCTGACAATTGGCTGCGCCATACCGACCCTTGGGAAGTTGCGCGGCCGGGCAGGATCTATGAGGTTCCACTCAGCGCGAAATTTGAGCTCCGAGGCTCAGGGCTGACGATCACGCGCAATCGCCCCTCGAGTTTGCTCGGAATTGCCTACGACCGCCCCGTAGTCGGATACGGAGCCCAGTGTATCAACACACTGCGGCTATGGGCCGCGGCAGCACCTGAGTCGTTCGACTTTGCCGGCTTCTCGCACGGGGATTTCGCCGGCGCCGTGCTCGACATCGTGGCCGCAGAATCGCTGACACGAGTGCTCTATCCGGATGACTCCACCGAAGCGGGACGGGCCCTGCGATTCCTGCAGCAGTACTTCATGGTGAGTTGCTCACTGCAAGACATCATCGCGCGTTTTCGCAAGAACGATGCACAGTGGTCTACGCTTCCGGAGCGTGTGGCCATTCAAATGAACGATACGCATCCGGCCCTGTCGGTTGCCGAGCTGATGCGCATCCTGCTGGATCAGGCGCTGCTGCCGTGGGATCAGGCCTGGGATATCACCTCGCGAACCCTCGCCTACACGAATCACACCCTGTTGCCGGAGGCCCTGGAGCGCTGGCCGATCGAGCTGTTTGAAATGCTGATTCCGCGCCATCTGGAAATCATCTACGAGATCAATCGCCGCTTCCTTGACGAAGTGCGAAAAAACTACCCTGACGACCCTGACCGCGTGCGCAGAATGAGCCTGGTGGAGGAAACGCCTGCAAGGAAGATCCGCATGGCCCACCTGGCCGTGGTGGGATCACACAGCACTAACGGCGTCGCCGCAATCCACTCCGAACTGCTGCGCACGTCCGTGCTACGGGATTTTGCCGAGTTGTACCCCGCGCGGTTCAATAACAAGACCAATGGCGTGACGCCCCGACGCTGGCTGCAGCAGGCCAACCCGTTCCTCTCCTGGCTGATCACGGAAGCTATTGGCGAGGATTGGGTCACGGATCTGGCATTACTGCGCAAGCTGGTGCCACTGGCCGACGATACCGGGTTCCGTGATGGCTTCCGCAAGGCCAAACGCGAAGCCAAGGCTGCTTTCGCCGACTGGCTGAAGTCGACGTCGGGGCAGATCGTCGATCCGGATACGATCTTTGACAGCCAGATCAAACGCATTCACGAGTACAAGCGGCAGCTGCTCAATGTTCTGCACATCATCATCCTCTACAACCGTCTGCGACAGGACCCGGACATGGAGATGACGCCGCATACCTTCTTTTTTGCGGGCAAGGCAGCGCCTGCTTACCATCTGGCAAAGCTGATCATAAAACTGATCAACAGCGTGGCGGCGACGATTGCCGGGGATCCGCGGGTTCGGGGTAGGATCAACGTGCTGTTCTTGCCCGAGTACAACGTCAGCATGGCCGAGCGGCTGATTCCTGCAAGCGATGTCTCCGAACAAATCTCGACCGCCGGCTACGAAGCAAGCGGCACCGGCAACATGAAGTTCATGATGAACGGCGCGCTGACTATAGGGACCCGCGATGGCGCCACCATTGAGATGGCACAGGAGGCCGGCGAGGAGAATTTCTTCCTATTCGGCCTGACCGCCGAACAGGTGGCCGACAGCACGAGCTGGTACGACCCGCACTGGCATTACCAAAACGAACCGGAAACGCGAGCGGCTCTGGATCTGATCTTTTCCGATCACTTCAGCCGGCACGAGCCCGGGCAGTTCAATCCTATTCGTGAGGCGCTGCTCACCCACGGCGACCGCTTTCGCCATCTGGCCGACCTGACCGACTACGGGCGCGCCCATCGCGAGGTGACTGCTGCGTACTCCAACCCCGATACGTGGGCGCGCAAGGCCATAATTAACGTCGCCTGCTCTGGAAAGTTCTCCAGCGATCGGACCATCCTGGACTATGCAAACGAGATCTGGGATTTGAAACCCTCTCCCGTGCAATAGCACCCGAGTCGGATGCTACCCGTAGTTCTGGGGCGGCTAAGCCGCTGCCGCATCCACGGCGTTTGCGGCGGCTGATACGCTGCCCGCGAAGCCGAGTTTGTTCGGTGTAGCGACTTGCCACCGTTCAAGTGCATGATGACGGCGGACTGCGCCGCCGTGCCGTGATCGACGTTTCTCGACGGCGGTCAGGCGCAATCGCTCAGGATACGGCAATAACGTGGAGGAGATTCCGATGACCTGCGATTCCGAAGTGCTCAGGAGCGTTCCACTCTTCGCGTTGCTCGATGATGACGAGACGGCTGTGCTCGCGGCGCAAGTCGAGCTCAAGCGCTTTTCCGCCCGGGAGCGTATCTACAAGACCGGCGATGCCGGCGGCCAAGCCTACGTGATGATTTCCGGCAGGGTCCGCGTAAGCGCAGTGGACGAGGACCAGCAGGAAGTCATTGTCGACGAGCCCGCGCGGGGCGAATTCTTCGGTTTCGCATCGATGCTCGAGCAGAGCCCTCATCAAACGACTGCCGTAGCTCTGGAGGACACATGCTGTCTCGAAGTGTCGCGCGACGACATCGCAGTGCTCCTGCAACGCAAACCCCACGCGGGAATGGACTTACTCACAACGCTAGGCCGTCAATTCCACGCAGCTCAGGAACTCGTGCGGATGAGGGTTACCCGCAATCCGAATGAATTGATCGAAAAGGAAGCCACCCTCGGCGAGCACGTCGCAGACCATGTCGCTCGATTTGGCGGCTCATGGACCTTTATCATCGCCTTTGGCGTCGTGATGATTGTCTATACGAGCATCAATATATTTCTGCGTGGCAATGCTTGGGATCCCTATCCGTTCATTCTGCTAAACCTCTTTCTATCAATGCTTGCGGCCATCCAGGCCCCGGTCATCATGATGAGCCAGAATCGGCAAGACACTAAGGATCGTTTGCGCGGGGAGCTCGACTTCGACGTCAACCGGCGTGCGGCCTCTGACATTCAGGGGCTGGCTCGCAAAATAAACTTGCTGGATGAGAAAATGGACGATCTGGGTGACCTGCTGCGCAGCAAGAAGCACACGGAGGCGTCGGCCGGCCTGGACATCATTCTGTGACCGTCCGTCGTCAAGGTCGTTTAGGGACGATGACTGCTGCAGTTCGACACTGCGCCTGGGACTAATTCGCGCGCCGCGCGCTCAGGATTTTCACCGGCATTGCGAGCATCTGGCCTTTCATGACGCCTACGCCCTCAGTGGGTGAAGTCGGTTGGCCCAGAATGGCGTGGACCACATCCATGCCATCGATCACGTGCCCGAAGACCGCGTAGCCTGGGTCGCCCCCGTCGGCCTGCGCGTCCAGGGAGACCAGGCCGCCGACAATAATGAAGAATTCAGCTGTCGCCGTGCCCGGATCGCGACGGGCCATCGATATCGCGCCATCATCGTGGGTTAGACCCGTAACACTAGTCGACTCGTGCGCGATCGGCTTCAGCTCACGCTTGAGATTGCCGTGTAGGCCGCCCTGAATCAGACCATATTTGCCGTCATCGCCCACAGCCACCGCGCGGTAAAATTCGCCGCCATCGAGGCGTTTCTGATCTACATAGCGCAGGAAATTGGCAGAAGTAATCGGTGCCCGCACTGTCTCGAGGGCCAGCACGATGTCACCCAGAGCGGTCTTCAGAACGACCCGGACGGTCGCAGGCGCCTCGGTGGCAGTCTGGGGTGCGGAACTGTCACTTGGGAGCGGTGCCGACTCCTGTGCCAACGCCCTGCCGCAGCCGAGTAGTGCGCAGGCGATAAGGCAGCCGTAGATTGCACGCCACTGAATGAGTCTCATCCATCGATCTCCGTTGCTGTCGCTGAAGGCTATGCCGTCGGCGCCAGCATCGCGCTTCCTAATGCTGGCAAGCCTACCCCGCCTGTCGAAAATGACAAAGCCCGCAATAGCGGGCTTCGTTAGCGACGCAGGCGCAGCGTTAGAGGTACCCCTCTGTCAGCTCTCTGCAACTTGGCGCCGGCTCTGGGTATGGAGCGGGTCCCGTGTCTGCCTAGCAGCCATCCCCGCAACCAATCGCCAGCGACCGGCGGTACGCGACCGCCGGTGCTTTCCGCTATCGGCTAATGACAATACGGGTCATTTACGATGCAATCATGCCACGCATTGTCGTGGTAGTAGCGATTGTGCTCGCTATCGTAATAGCCCTCGCGATACGCTTCCTGGCGCGCCGCAGCGTCACCGCGATCATGCTCATGAACGACGCAACCTGAGCCAAGTGCCGCCAAGCCGAGCAGGATGGTGCTCGAGAGAACAGTGCGAAATCCAGCCATGTGATGCCCCTCCTATGTGGGTGGCACCAATTTAATTCGCGAGCGACATTCGCAGTAGCCGCCGAAGCCGCTGATTCGTGTGGGGATGCACCTACAGCATCGTCGCGGCGGGGGGCATCAGTTTGCGGCCTGCGGCGACTACAAGGTGCGGACTACACACCGGATAACCCGGATCGCGACGTACGGGCCAGGCAGCCCCTGCAGCAGCCCAGAGCAGTCAGGCCAGCCCGGCCGTACGCATCTGCAGTGTTGAGACGCAGCGGTGATGCGCACGGGACTTGGCATCTGGTTGATTTGGCCTATGAAACGCGCCAAGTTCTTCGCAGCCTTTGGCGCCAAGAACGCAACGTTGCGCATGCGCTGCCCCGTTCGGTTACTGACTGGTTGCGTTCGATTCCATGTCCATATCCATGCCGCCCCATTTGCTCTCGGCATCTGGATAGACATGAGTCATCCAGCCAAAGACCACTGGGATCCATAACCCGCCAGCTTGCTGACACTCCTCGGCCGTGTGGATGCTTCCCTGCGGACCAAATCTCGCCTTAGGTCCGAATTGTTCGCTCATCGGCAAGCTCTTTGGGGCGCCGCAGAAGTCCACGTGTCGGTGCCAGGTGGCGACACTCAGCGGAGCGATTGCATTGAGCTGCTCGGTGCTTGAATCGCGCGGGGCCGTGTACATGACCCCGACGGCTGTCATTCCGTTCGGCGTTCGTTTGTACAGAATCGATCCGGGCTGATTATAGTCCACGTGTTTTCGTTCTTTACGTGCATAGCGGTAATTCGTGTAGTGCACCTCCTCGCCCATGTGACCGGTGGGATGAAATGGCTTATAGCCGTCCTTCAGAGCAGTCTGTTCGTCGGCATATCGATGCAGCACATTGTGGGCGGCCGCGAGAATCGCGCTGGCACGCTCAGGGTCTCCAGGTTGTGGATCGCCCGGCAGCGACATTTGCATGTGGCCGCCCATCATCATCGATGGCACAGGCGTGTCGTCGCTCTTGCCACCGTAGTGCGCCAATAGGTGTTCCCATAGCGGAAAATCCTGCGCCACCGCGGTCGTGACAATGAGGGATGCAGCGAGTGGCGCCAGTAATCTGATATTCACGTGCGTTCTCTGAAGATGACGTAGAGCAAATGATGACCCAAATCGCAACAGCGAGAAAGCAACGAAGCCGCACGCGGGCGGCTCGGGTGCCCGCGGATAGTACCGCGCCCAGAGCGCCTCCTCATCCGCCTCCTGGGGCAGAGGCCATGACACGCCGGCCGCCCGCGCCCGGTACAGGCACTCCTGCACTGTGGAACGCGCCGAGCCGAGTACTACAGCAGCGATCTGTCGGTCGCTTACCTGCGCCTCAGCAAGCGGCGCCACTTTAGCCGACTCGGCCCCGGCTTGACGTTGCGGGACTCGCCTCTCATCCTAGGCACCAGGCTCATAAAAATAGACTCGGAGTCTCGCAATCACCCGGTGCCAAGAACTGTGTTCAGAGCCATGAAGGTCAACTTTCGTTCGGTCGTAGAAAGCTCCTGCACGGCGGCAACGTCGTATTCCGCAGGCCCAACATAATAGGACGCTATGTGCTTGGACGAGGCTACCTGACGGCTATTGCAATGATCCTGGCTGGGACCGCGCAGGCGCAGTTCTTGCCGCCAGCGAATGTTACGAATCCCAATCGGGTAAACGAGGATATCCAGCAGCGAGCCGACATTGAGGCTGTCAACAATCAACGCGCTCGCGAGCAGACAGGCCTGCAGGCCGACCTGGCCAATTTCCTGGAGGCAATCAAACCACGCAAACATCTGTTTGCTGACTTTGATCAGGTCGTGCTCCATGGCAAGGCGCCACTAACGCCTGGCATGCTGGCATTGATGGCGCAGAGTCCGTATGCGGCCGACATTGCCTACTTCCTCAGTAGCCACCCCGCACAATCCGGAGCGATTGCACAAATGCAACCGGCAGAGGCTCGTGTAGCGCTGAAGCAGATTGAAGCGTCCGCCGCCGCTAGCAACCCAATTCGCAAATAATCGCGGGAGCCGCCCGCGGACACAGCGCATCCCCGAAAAAAGAAAAGCCCCGCCTTACGGGACCATGTTTGTGAAGTCCCACGACTAAGGTGACATTCTGGCTCTCATCCTACACGGAGTGCGCACCATGACAAAAACTGAACGGAACCGAATTGGCCATTTTGTTCAAACCCCTGCAGAATCCTGTCGCTGAACGACAGGTCTGTGCGCCGGTTACCGGCTGCTCAAAACCACTCCCGGCCCCTTGCAGCCATCCGACCGCCAGAATTTGCGTCTGTACCCCATGATGCGCAGTCCGCAGTACGCTTCGACAATGCAGTTACCCTAGCTTCCAGGTAGTGCCAACATGAAAAGGGTCGATTTCCGGTTTGACGCGGACGGTCAACTGGCACTGCAACGGATCTGGCTTATCTGTCTACTCCTTCCGCTCGGTGTCGCGGGGGAAGTGGCGTGGTCGACACCATCAAATCTCGCGGTTGAAGTGGAACCCTCTATTTTCCCCACGCCGGTGAAGGCCGACGGCGCATTTCATGTGCTATATGAGCTACATGTAACGAACTTGAGTCGGCGCGAGCTTCATTTGCTTGAGATTGATGTAACCGACGCGTCCGCGCAGCGGCTCGTTGCTCAATATAAGGCGGAAAGTCTAATTGCGGCGCTCGGCGCGCCAGGCGCAGCTGCGCATGGCGGGGACAAGAGGGTCATCGGCGCAGGCTTGAGCGAAACGATCTTCATGGATATCGTCGCCAAGACGCGAGCGGCGATTCCAGACGTCCTGCTTCATCGGATCGTCTTCGAGCCGATCGTTGGCCTGTCTGAGTCGGATCGGACGATTTCCGGTATTCGTGTCACGGTGCGACCGCAGGAGCCGATGGTGCTTGGGCCGCCGTTGCGCGGAGGCGACTGGGTCGCATCGCATGCTCTATCCAACAGTTCCGAACATCGCCGCAGCATCGTATTCGTCGACGGCCACGGCTGGCTGGCGCAGCGCTTTGCGATCGATTGGCTGCGGATCGGTGCCAATGGACTGGCGTTCCGTGACGATCCTGCGGAGAATGCGTCGTGGGCGCCGTACGGCGCGGAAGTACTTGCTGTTGCGAACGGCCTTATAAGCGATCTGCGGGACGGCGTCCGCGAGAACGATCCAACATCCGAAGCAAAAGCGGTGCCGATCAATCTGGAGACTGCCAGCGGTAACTACATCATTATTGACCTGGGCGGCGGACGCTACGCGTTCTACGCGCATTTGCAGCCCGGAAGCTTGCGGGTTTATGTAGGGGACCATGTCAAGGCGGGACAGACTATCGCATTGCTCGGTAATTCCGGTAACGCGGACGCTCCGCACTTGCATTTCCAAGTCATGGATCGCAATTCGCCGCTTGCGGCCGAGGGCTTGCCATATGTGTTCCACCGTTTCACAGTCGAGGGAACACTTCCGTCGCTCAACCTAATAGCGGATGGCAAAGGCTGGCGTCCGCAAGCGGGCTCGGCCGATGTCCGCGTCGACGAGTTGCCGACGGAAAATGAAGTGATTGACTTCGGCGGCAGGTAGATTACGTGGCAGCAAGCCGCGCCAATGGCCGTCGAGGAAGATTGCCTGCTCACGTGCGATGGAGCAGGCGCTCGCACACTTGGCGGTACGGGCACCATGCCTATCGCAAGAAGCTGGATTTGCGATCAATGTAGGACGTCGGGACCTATGAACGTCAGCAAATTCACCGCGCGAATTCACGATTGGTCTGGCGGGTCGCGATGAGCCGACGTTTGGTGATTCGCCGGAGGTCTGTGCCGCTGCAACGGCACATTTACGGCGCAATTCATCGGCTGTGCCGATGAGATGTACTCTCTAGCCCTTTGATTTGATTGGTAGCGGGGGTAGGATTTGAACCTACGACCTTCGGGTTATGAGCCCGACGAGCTGCCAGACTGCTCCACCCCGCACCAGGAAGGCCGCTCAATATACATGAAATGGTGGTCTCGTGAAGGCCTAATCCAGTCAGTCAATCAGGCCATTGCACAGCGCAAACAAGGCGTTGGGAAGCAATCCAAGCGCCAGAACCGCGAGCGCATTCAGCGTCAACGCGAATCGGGTCCCGAAGTGTGTGTCAGCCGCAGTGCCCGGGGCCGCCGGCTCAAAATACATGTACCAGATGACGCGCAGGTAGTAGAACGCGCCTACGACCGAGAGCACCACCGCCGTGCTGGCTAATCCGACCATGCCACTGTTCAGGAGCGCTTGGATAATCCACAGCTTGGCCCAGAATCCTACAAACGGCGGCACGCCAGCCGTGGAGAGCATCAGGAACAGCATCATCAGCGCCAACAAGGGGTCGCGGGCAGCCAGGCCCTTGTAGTCGCTGAGATCGTCGGCCTCCGAACCTACGCGGGCGGCCAGCATGACGACGCCAAATGATCCCAGCACCGTGAGCACATAGACCAGCGTGTAGATCAGCGCCGCCCGGTAGCCCGCAGGCTGGCCGGTCACAAACCCGAGCAGGATGAAGCCGGCGTTGCCGATTGCCGAATAAGCCAACATGCGCTTGATGTTGGACTGTGCGATGGCAACGACATTGCCCAGTAGCAGCGACAGCACCGAAATGCCGGTCAGCATCTGCGTCCACACCAGCGTGTCGTGACCCAGTCCATGCGAGAGCAAGCGGAAGGCGAAGGCAAAGGCCCCCAGCTTGGGCGCCGTCGCGACGAACAGCGTCACGCTGGTCGGGGCGCCCTGATAGACATCCGGGACCCACATGTGAAATGGGACTGCGCCAAATTTGAATGCCACGCCGACGATCACAAAGGCAATGCCGATGATGTAGCCGGCCCCGCCACTCGTGGCCGTCGCCGCCAGGCGATCCAGATCGAGCGTGCCGGACAGGCCATAGAGCATCGACATGCCGTACAGCAGCGCCCCGGAGGCGATCGCACCCAGCACGAAGTACTTGATGGCCGACTCGGCAGCGATGCCCGAGTCCCGATCGAAGGCGACCATCGCATAGAGCGACAGCGACAGCAGCTCCACGCCGAGATAAATCGTCAGCAGGCTGTTGGCCGAAATCAGCACGCAGATGCCGAGAAGCGTCGTCAGCGCAAGCACGTAGTACTCGCCACCAATGATCGAGCGCCGCTGCAGGTAAGCCTGGGAGTAAAACCGGCTCACGCCGACGCTCAGCATCGTGGCCAGCTTGAGAAATACACTCACCCGATCCGCGACATCCAGGCCATTGAACAGCACCGTGCGGTGCTCGCCCTCGCCGTAGGTAAAGGTCAGCCAGGCGGTTACCGCCAGGGCCAC
>JBEKOK010000064.1:0-13782 GCA_049521875.1 Steroidobacteraceae bacterium | reverse complement strand
CTGGTAATCCAGGTAGTAGGCATGCTCCCAGACATCGATCGTCAGCAGCGGCTTCTTGCCCATCACCAGCGGTGAGTCGGCATTGCCGGTCTTCACGACCGCGAGCTTGCCGCCATCGACGACCAGCCAGGCCCAGCCACTGCCGAACTGCGAGGTCGCCGCGGTCGCGAGTTCTTTCTTGAAGGCATCGACCGAGCCGAAGGCGGCCGCGAGCTTCTGCTTCAGTGCCGCCGGCGGATCGCCGCCGCCACCGGGCTTGAGGCTCTTCCAGTAAAAGGTGTGGTTCCAGTCCTGCGCGGCGTTGTTGTAGATGCCGGTGCGCTCGGCTTTCCCGTAGGTCGCGGTGATGATCTGCTCGAGTGACTGGCCGGCGAATTCGGTGCCGGCAATGGCCTTGTTCAGATTATCCACGTAGGCCTTGTGATGCTTGCCGTAGTGATAACTCATCGTGTTCGCCGAGATCACCGGATCCAGGGCATTTTCCGCATACGGCAGCGGCGGCAGCATGAAGGCACCCGAGGCATCGGCGGCACTGGCGACTTTCATTGAGGCGGGGACCGCGGCGATCAGCGCGGCCTGGCCAGTGACCGTGAGCATGTCGCGGCGGGTCATTCCCGGATAGGTTTGATTGGGGGTCGAGTCAGTCATGAGGGGCTCCTGTAGTGGTGGAGGTTCAGCGCGGGTCGGCAACTACCAGCCGCCCGCGTTGTGCTGTGGAGAAGATGCTACGCCTTTGCGTCGGCGGGGCAAATCGGACGAGGCCTACACCGGCCTCAGCGACGTGCCGCATGCATTTCCTGCAGCGCGCCAAGCGCATTGCGGCGCGACAGGGCCAGATCAACGATCGGTCGTGGATACTGCACGCCCAATGTGACACCTGAGGCGGCGAGCAGCAGCGGTGGGGCCAGCCACGGCGCATGCAGGTACGCCACCGGGAGCGCCGCGAGTTCGGGGAGCCAGCGGCGTACGTAGTGGCCCTCAGGATCAAACTTCTGGCCCTGGCTGACCGGATTGAAAATGCGGAAGTAGGGCGCCGCATCCGCACCGCATCCGGCGCTCCACTGCCAGCCCTGCGTGTTGTTGGCGAGATCCGCATCGACGAGCGTGTCGAGGAACCACCGCGCTCCGTGCCGCCAGTGGATGCGTAGATTCTTGACCAGGAACGAGGCCACCACCATGCGCACGCGATTGTGCATCCAGCCGCTCGCCCACAGCTCGCGCATGCCGGCATCGATGAGCGGGATTCCGGTGCGACCGCGCTGCCAGGCCTGCAGCTGAACGGCGTCCTCGCGCCACGGGAAGGATTCGTAGGCCGCGCGCATCGGGGCCTCGGGTAAGCTGGGCCAGTGATGCAGCAGCTGGTAGGAGAATTCACGCCAGATCAGTTCCGCGAGGTACTTGCCGCTGCGCCACTCGGCCGAGCTGTGGCCACGCGCGGCAGCCGCCGTGCCGACCGCATGCCAGATCTGTCGCGGCGTGAGTTCGCCCCATTGCAGGCGCGGTGAAAGACGTGAGGTGCCGGCGAGCGCCGGCCGGTCGCGCGCATCCGGGTAGCGCTCGAGCGCCGTGTCGATGAAGGTCTGCAGCTGCTCGTGTGCCGGGCGCTCGCCGGCTTGCCAGTGCGCGCTAAGCGAAGCCATCCACGGCGCCTGCGGTATCAGCTCCTCGACTGTGGAGGGCTCCGAGCGCGGCCACTGTCGCGGGGCGGGCAGCGTTGCTGGCGCCGGCAGCGGTAACGGCGGCTCGATCTCGCGCAGGAACGCACGCCAGTACGGCGTGAAAACCTGGAACGGCGCACCGCTCTGGTTGCGCAGCTGCTCAGGCTCGGCCAGCAGCCGGCCGCCGCGGCTCTCGGCCAGAAGGCCTGCCGCGCGCAGTTCTTGCTGGACTACCCGATCACGCGCGGCGAGTGCCGGCTCGTAGCGGCGCGTCCAGAAGATGGCATCAGCGCTGCTCTCGCGCACCAGATCCTGCAACACACTCAGAGCCGGGCCCCGACGCACGAGCAGCCGTGAGCCGCGTTTCGTGAGCTCTGCGGCCAGCGCCCGCAGCGATTCCCTGAGCCACCAGCGTCCGGCGCCACCAGTGGCCCACGCGCCTTCCTCCTCGGCAGCATCGATGTACAGCGGCAGCACGGCGCCACCGCGCGCCAGCGCGGCCTGCAGGGCCGGATGATCAGCGAGGCGCAGGTCCTGCCGGAACCAGACGATCGAGGTGTACATCGGTATTCAAGATGACCGCATAGCGCGCGGTTTGCCAGCGGCTGGCCGGCGTCCGTTGACCGCAACAGGCCCCGGTCCCAAACTTGCGGGCCCACGTAAAGGGCTTGTACAGGGAATATCCGATCATGGCGGAAGCAGAAAAACCGGCGAGCCCTCCCGCGGCTGCGCCTGATGAAGCAGCCAAGAAGCGCTGGCGCGAGCGCCTCGACAAGCTCCTGGCGCAGGCCCCGTGCCGGAGCGAGGCGAGCCTGGCGTTCGGCGATCGGACGCTCAAGTACCACGCGATTGCAGAGTTCATTCCGGTGCTGGCCACCGGCATCGATGACAAGCGCGGCGAGCCCGAGGCGGCGATCTTCACGACCTCCTACTTCGCGACCGGCTCGGACCCGGCGACGCGCCCGGTGTGCTTCGCCTTCAACGGCGGCCCCGGCTCCTCCTCGGTGTGGCTGCACCTGGGCGCCCTGGGTCCCAAGCGCGTGCAGATCCCTGATGATGGCACGATGCCGGCGCCGCCCTATGCGGTCAGCGATAACCCGCAGTCCTGGCTCGAGCACTTTGATCTGGTGTTCATCGATCCGGCGCACACCGGCTTCTCGACCACCGCCAGCGAGGAGACGCGCAAGAAGGCGCTGTCGGCCGATGGCGATGCGGCGATCCTGACCGAGTGCATCCGCACCTGGCTCGGACGGCACAAGCGCTGGAACTCACCGATCTACCTGGCCGGTGAAAGCTACGGCACGACCCGCGGGGCCATCATCGCCGACAAGCTCTCGGAGCTGGGCATTGCCCTGTCCGGCCTGATCCTGGTCTCCTGCGCAATGGACTTCCAGTGCCTGCATTTTGATGCGCGCAACGATCTGCCCTATGCCCTGTTCCTGCCCGGCTATGCCTGCGCGGCGCAGTACCACGGCAAGCTCAAGGGGCGCGTGGCCGAATCGCCGGCGGCGGCGCGTGCCGCGGCCGAAGAGTTCGCGGCCGGGGAATATCCGGCAGCGCTGCAGGCGGGCGCAAGGCTGTCCCCGGCCAAGCGACGGCGCGTCGTGCAGCGGCTGGCCGAGCTGACCGGGCTCTCCGCGACGCTGATCGATCACAGCAACCTGCGTATCAACGATGCGAATTTCTTCGTCGAGCTGCTGCGCGATCGCGGCCAGATGATTGGCCGGCTCGAGGCACGCGTGACCGCGCCGATGGGTGCCAACCGCACACGCGCCTATGAGTTCGACCCGGGCATGGAAGCCCTGTATGCGCCCTATGTCATGGCGGCGCAGGCCTACTTCAGCAACAGCCTGGGCCTCGATACCCAGACCCGCTACGAGATCTTCACCGAGGATGGCTACAAGCAGTGGGACTTCAATCGCGGCGAGGCCAAGGGCAACAACTATCTGTGTACCAGCCCCGATCTGGCACGGGCGCTGCGCCGCAATCCGCACCTGCAGGTGTTCGTTGCCAGCGGCTACTACGATCTCGGGACGCCCTACAGCGCCTCGGACTGGTCGCTGGCGCAACTGGATGCACCGGCCGAGGTGCTGGCCCGCGTCGAGCATCATTACTACGATGCCGGCCACATGATGTACACGCGCGGTCCGGATCTCGCGCGACTCAAACGCGAGCTCGGGCAGTGGCTCGTCCGCTAGCTTAAGTCCTGCTTCAGCCGCTCGGACGCGCGCTGCGGCGCGCGTGATGCGAGCGGCCGGCGTAGGCGGCGGGCGGATCGCTCAGGCGGTTCAGGTAGGCGCGCCGCTGCTCGGGCGCGAGCGCCGCCCAGTCGATCTTCGTGGCGCCGACGGATTTCAGGAGCGTGTCGCTGACGATCACGGCCCGTTCGCGTGCCTTGCGCCAGCGAGCGGGCAGCAGGTCGGTGCGCCCGCGCAGCAGCAGCTGCGTCAGCGCGCGCGCAATGCGCTCGCTGCGCGGCAGCTCGCTGTGCTCGCAGTGCACGTAGTAGCACGGCGCATTGCCCAGCAGCGCCGAGGCCACCGGCACGGTGCCATCGCCGGCTGAGGTCACGTGATAGTGAAATTCCTCTTCGCTGACGCTGGCCGCGGTGACGGTGCGCTGGCGGATGCCACAGACGCAGATCAGCCGCTCATCGGCCGGCGCGAGCAGCCGTTCGGCGGTCCGCGCCGCGTGCAACAGTGCGGCATCGGGCTTCAGGCCCGAGCGCGGCCAGTTGGCGGGCTCGAACAGATCCAGTTCGGTCAGCGTGCCCTGCAGCGGCAGCATCTGGTAGAGACTCGCAAAGCTGCTGAAGACCTCGCCGGTCAGCGTTTCGGCATCGTGCCGCTGATCGAGTGCCGCGAGCCGGCGGACGACTGGATAGGTGCCGCGCAGCGCCTGCAGGGCGGCGAACGAGCCGCCATGCGGCGTGCCCAGCGTGATCAGCGTGCGCACGTGCTCGAGCCCCGGGCCAGCGAGCGCGGCACGCGCGACCAGTCCGCCCATGCTGTGACCGATGAGCGCGATCGGACCCGAGCGCTCGGTGCGCAGCAGCGCGGCCAGCTCGGCACCGAGCTCCGGCAGGCCCCAGCGCCAGTCATATTCATACAGGCGCGCATCGAATCCGGCCGCCTGCAGGCGCAGCTGTAGTGGCAGGTAGCTGTGGGCGATCGCGCCGGCGGTCTTCAGACCCGCGTGCTTCGGCAGCGCCAGCTCATGCAGCCGACCGGCAATGATGTCGGCCGGATCGAGCCACAGCAGGTCCGCTGGCCAGGGTGAGCGGCGCGGCTGCGAGAGCTGCGTGCCGAGGATGCCCGGGATCACATACACGATCGGTTCGTGCTGGATGCGCGTGCGGGCCGCGGTGCGCGCCAGGCGCGCCAGCTGCTGGTACTCGGCCTCGCCGAGCAGTGCTGTCAGCTCGCGCTGCGGCCGGCCCTTGGCCAGCTGCAGGCGCAGCGTCTCGGGCGAGCGTGCCAGCCGATCGTAGATCGAGAGGCTCGCCGGCTCGCGCGTGCTCATCGCGCGGCCCCCAGGCCACTGCCACGCGCGAGCTGCTCGCACACCGCGGCAATCAGCGCCAGTCGCGCACTGCTCTTGCGCCACACCGCGCCGATGCGACGCAGCGGTGCCGGCTTCTGGAACGGCAGCACCGCGACGCCCTTGGCGCTGCCGTAGCCACCCTGGGTCGCGAGTGCGGGGAGCAGGGTCACACCGACACCGGCCGCGACCATCTGCCGCAGCGTCTCGATGCTGGTGGCGCGAAAATCGGCGCGCTCATGGACGCCGGTGCGCGCGCACACCGCCAGCGCCTGATCGCGCAGGCAGTGGCCATCCTCGAGCAGCAGCAGCGTCTCGCCATCGAGATCCGCGACGCGCGCATGGGCGCGTCCGCCGAGGCGATGCCCCTCGGGCACCGCCAGCATGAACGGCTCCTCATAGAGCAGGCGCGTGGCAAAGGCCTCGCCAGGGACCGATACCGGCAGCGCCAGGATCCCCATGTCGAGCTCGCCCTTCTCGAGTCGCTCGAGCATCGGCTCGGTCTGGTACTCATAGAGCATCAGCTCCATGCGCGGCAGTGCCTTGCGGATGCGCATCACGACGTGCGGCAGCAGGTACGGCCCGATCGTCGGGAGCAGCGCGACTTTGAGCGCGCCGGCGAGCGGATCGCGCCAGGTCTGCGCCAGCGCCAGGATCTCGGCGCTGGTTTCCTCGATGCGCCGCGCGCGCTCTGCGATCGCCGCACCCGCCTCGGTGAGCCCGACGTGGCGCGGGCGCCGCTCGACGAGCTGCACGCCCAGATACGCCTCGAGCTTGCGCAGCTGTGCCGAGAGCGTCGGCTGGCTGACAAAACAGCGCTCGGCCGCACGCCCAAAATGCCGGGTCTCGGCCAGTGCCGTCAGGTAGCGCAGGTCCTTGAGCTTGAGGTCGGCCATGGTCCGGATACGATACACAAAGCCTATCGCAAGTGGAAAGTCAATCGAGGGCAACGATGCCTTCTGGCGCTGCAACAGCGCCACGATCATGGCGGCGCGCCGCCCCCAGAGGGTAGGATCGCGCTCTTGTGTCCTGATCGCACCCTAAGGGAAGTACAACTTGCAGATCCTGCTGGTGGAAGACGATGCCGATGCCGCAGGCCATATCGCGCAGGGACTGCGCGATGCCGGCTACGCGGTGCAGCACTACGCCGACGGTGCCGAGGCGCAGCGGGCGCTCGCCGCCACGCAATACGATCTGCTGATCGTCGATCGCATGCTGCCGCACGTGGATGGCCTGGTTCTGGTCGATGAGCTGCGCCAGCGCGGCGGCAAGACCCCGGTACTGGTCCTGAGCGCGCTTGGGAGCGTCGACAATCGCATCGAGGGCCTGCGCGCTGGCGGCGATGACTACCTGGTCAAGCCCTTTGCCTTTGCCGAACTGCTGGCACGCGTCGAGGCACTTTTACGCCGCGCCTCGGGCGACGTGCAGCATGTCGGCGTACTCCGGATCGCGGATCTGGAGCTGAACGTGCTCGCGCGCCGCGTGACCCGCGGCGGCAAGGAAATCGATCTGACCGCCAAGGAGTTCCAGCTGCTCGAGTACCTGATGCGCCGCATCGGCCAGGTGATCACGCGCACGATGCTGCTCGAAAATGTCTGGAACCTGCACTTTGACCCGCAGACCAACCTGATCGACGTGCATATCAGCCGTCTGCGCCAGGCGATCGACAAGGGCTACGAAAAGCCGCTGCTGCATACGATCCGCGGCGCCGGCTACACGATCCGCCTGCAGGAATAGGCCGCATCAAGGCAGCGCAATGCCGCGCATCCGCTCTTCCACCGCGCGTCTGGCGATCCTGTATGTGTGCAGTATCGTCGTCAGCGTTGCCACGCTGCTCGGGACCGCCTACCTGCTGACCCAGCGCTCGATGGCGCGCGAAGTGGACCTGGTGATCACGACGGAACTCGACTCGCTGCGCGATGAGTTCGATGACGGCGGGCTCGATCAGCTGACCGAGGAGCTGAACCGGCGCGCCGAGGACTGGCGGCGCACCAGCGCGGTGTACCTGCTGATCGACAAGGACGGCCAGCGTATCGCCGGCAATCTCTCGAGCTGGCCGGCGCTGCATGGGCAGCCGGGGCCGTGGGTCGAGTTCGACATCATCGCCACCGATGAGGATCCGCACCTCCAGCATCCGGTGCGCGCCGAGATCTACAGCTTCGGTGACATGCGCCTGATCGTCGGCACCGATGTCTCGGAGCGCCAGCGCCTGGTCGGGGAGCTGCGCGCGGCGACGCTCTGGGGCATTGGCCTGACCGCGCTGCTGACCTCGCTGATCGGCTGGTGGTACAGCCGCCGCATCGCGGCGCGCGTCGGCAAGGCGGCACTCGCCTGCGAGAGCATCATCTCCGGGGAGCTGCGCCAGCGGCTGCCCGAGGATCAGTCGCACGATGAGTTTGACCAGCTGGCGATGGCGGTCAATCACGTGCTGGATCGCATCGAGCAGCAGACCGCGACGGTGCGCACGACCTTCGAGAGCGCCGCGCACGACCTGCGCGCGCCGCTGCACCGCATCCGCACGCGCCTGGAGGCGGCGCTGCAGGGCAGCCAGCTCTCGGAGCTCGGCCGGCTGTCGATGACCGCAACCGTCACGGATCTGGAGCGCATCCAGCGCACGCTCGCGACGCTGCTGCAGATCGCGCAGGCCGAATCGGCAGTGCAGGTCACGGCCGGCCGGCGCGTGGATCTGGCAGAGCTCGCGCGCTCGATCGGTGACCTGTATGGCCCCGAGGCGCGCGAGCGGGGGCTCGCGCTCTCGGTGAGTGCACCTGAGCCTGCGAGCGTGCAGGGGAATGATCAGCTGCTGGCGCAGCTGCTGGCGAACCTGCTGGAGAATGCGATCAAGTACGTGCCACGCGGCGGCCATATCGCGATCGAGGTCAGTGCCAGCAACGGCCGCCCGCAGCTGCTGGTGCGCGATGACGGCCCGGGTATTCCGGTGCAGTCGCGCGCCGCGGTGCTGCTGCCGTTCCGGCGCCTGGAGCGCGATGCCACGGCCGAGGGCAGTGGCTTGGGCTTGAGCCTGGTGGCAGCCCTGATGCGCCTGCACGGTGGCACCGTGGAGCTCGCGGACAACAATCCGGGACTGGTGGTGCGCTGTGAGTTTCCACCGGCCCTCTGAGTGTGGCTGGCTGAGTGCTGTCACGGCGGCAACGCCCGTGTCGGCAGCGCGCCGGTGGCTGCTGGCGACACTGCTGCTGCCGCTGCTCGCCAGCGCCGCCGGTTGGCGCGTCACTGATGATGATGGCCGCACACTGGAGCTGCCGGGGCCGGCACAGCGGATCATCAGTCTCTCGCCGGGCGCCACCGCGCTGCTGTTTGCCGCCGGCGCCGGCGCACAGGTCGTCGGCACCTCGGAGTATTCGATCGAGCCCGAAGCGGCCCGCAGCATCCGGCGCGTCGGGGACAGCCAGAGTTTTGATGCCGAGCTGATCCTGAGCCTGCATCCGGATGTCGTCATCGCCTGGGTCGATGGCACGCCCGAGGCCCAGATCCAGCGTATCGAGCGCCTCGGGATTCCGGTCTACCGCCATCACGTGCAGCGCCTCGATGATCTGGCGCGGGCCATACGCCGGCTCGGTGCGCTCGCCGGCACGCAGGCGGTCGCGCAGGGCAGCGCCGCGGCGCTCGAAGCGCAGTTGGCACAGATCCGCGCGCAGTACCACACGGATCATCCCCCGAGCGTGCTGATCCAGATCTGGCAATCGCCGGTCTACACCGTCGGCTCCGGCCAGATGCTGAGCGATGCGCTGGCGGCTTGCGGCTACCGCAACCTGTATGCGGATCTGGCGGCCGCCTCACCGGCGGTGACGCTCGAGTCGGTGCTGGCGCGCGCTCCGGAGGTGATCCTGGCGCTGGCACCGGATGATGCGGCCGCCGAGCAGTGGCTGGCGCAGTGGCGGCGCTTCCCGGCGCTGCCGGCGGTCGCGCAGGGGCGGCTGGTCGGCTTTTCGGATCAGGCTTTGAGCCGCCTGGGGCCGGCGACCGTGGCGGCCACCGCGGCACTGTGCGCGACCCTCAAGGGCGCCGGGACGGCAGTAGCGGGCGCAGTCGTGGTTCCGCCGGGTGGCGCTTGACGCTCCCTGAGTACTCTGGCCATACTCATTCGCTATGTTCTCCAACGCCAACATCCACGCGATCTGCTGGTGGCCCCACCCCTAAACCGGAGTGGGCGCTGGGCGTTAATTTCATCTGATCGGTTGATACAAGCACCAGACCCATCTGCCGGAGCGCCTCCGGGATGAGTCTGTTGCTGGTTATTGTTTGGAGCACTGGGAATTGAAGCCACCGTTCGACATCGCAGGGGACCTCGACACGCCGGTTTCGGCTTTCGCCAAACTGGCGCCGTTCAATCCCCGCTTCCTGCTCGAGAGCGTCGAAGGCGGCGAGCGCGTGGGCCGCTTCTCGTTCGTCGGCTTCGGGGACGCCTTCGAGGTGCGGCTGGATGGGCGCGGCTTGCATGTGGACGGGCAGCGGCGCCCGGTACCGGCGAGCGCTGCTGAGCTGCTCGCGGCGCTGCGCGCGGCACTGGCGGCAGCGCCTCGACCCGAACCGTATATCCCCGAGGTGCCGCTTGCCGGCGGGCTGGTGGGCTACACCGCCTACGACATCGTGCGCTTCTTCGAGCGCCTGCCGCGCCACGCCGCGCCGCTGCCATCCTCGCCACCCCTGCTGCATTACCTCGCGCCGCGCTCGCTGCTGGTGTTCGATCATCTGACGCGCGCCATCGCACTGCTCCATGCCGGCAGCGAGATCGAGCGCGCCGCATTGCGGCGCGAGGTGATCGCGGCCTTGCGCGGACCGATGCCGCTCGGCGTGCGCGCCCGCGCCCGCTACTCCGAGCCGACGGCGGCCTTGAGCCGCGATGAGTTCATCGCCGGCGTGCAGCGCACGCAGCAGTACATCGCCGCGGGCGATGTCTATCAGCTGGTACTCTCCTCGCGCTTCTCGGGTCGCCATGAACTCGATCCGTTCCAGGCGTATCGGGCGCTGCGCCTGATCAATCCCTCGCCCTACATGTTCTATTGCCGTCTCGGGGAGATCGATGTCGTCGGCTCCTCGCCCGAGGCGCTGGTCAAGCTCAGTGCCGGTCAGGCGCAGCTGCGCCCGATCGCCGGCACGCGGCCGCGCGGCGAGAATGCAGCGCTCGATGTCGCGCGCGAGCAAGAGCTGCGCGCCGATCCGAAGGAAAATGCCGAGCACGTGATGCTCGTGGACCTGGCGCGCAATGATCTCGGGCGCGTGGCGCGCGCCGGCAGCGTGCATGTGGATCCGTACCGGGCGATCGAGCGCTACAGCCATGTGATGCATATCGTCAGTGGCGTGCATGGCGTGCTGCGCGCGGGGTGCGATGCCTTTGATCTGTTCGCCGCGACCTTTCCGGCCGGCACGCTGGTCGGTGCCCCGAAGGTGCGTGCGATGCAGATCATCGAGGAGCTCGAGCCGGTGCAGCGCGGGCTGTATGGCGGCACCGTCGGCTACTTTGGCGCGCGCGGCGACATGGATCAGGCGATCACGATCCGCACGCTGGTCTTCAACGGCGATGAATACAGCTACCAGGCCGGTGCCGGCATCGTCGCCGACAGCCGCCCGGAAGCCGAGCACGATGAAATCCTGGCCAAGAGCGCCTCGGCCGTGCGGGCGCTGAAGCTGGCGGAGGCCGGATTGTGAACGCGCGGCTGCTGCTGATCGATAACTACGACTCCTTCACCTACAACCTGGTGCAGGCCTTCCTGATCCTCGGCGCCGAGGTCGAGGTGTACCGCAACGATGCGATCGATGTGGCGGCCGCCGAGGCCCTGGCGCCCACGCACCTGTGCATCTCCCCGGGTCCGGGCACACCGGCGCAGGCCGGCGTGTCGATCGCAATGATCAGAGCCTTCGCCGGCCGCATTCCGGTGCTCGGCGTGTGCCTCGGGCACCAGTCGATCACCGAGGCCTTCGGCGGCCGCGTGGTGCGTGCCGGCCGCCTGATGCACGGCAAGACCTCGATGATCGAGCACGATGGTTTAGGGGTGTTTGCCGGCATCGCCACGCCGTGCGAAGTGGGCCGCTATCATTCGCTGATCGCCGAGCCTGCCTCGCTCCCGCCTGAGCTCGTGGTCACGGCGCGCACTGCCGAAGGGGAGATCATGGGCTTGCGCCACCGAGCGCTACCGGTCGAGGGCGTGCAGTTCCATCCCGAGAGCGTGCTCAGCCCCAGCGGTCCGGCGATGCTCGGCAACTTCCTCAAATTCGCCGCCGGTGCGAGCGGCACATGAGTAGCGCAGTGCCCTTAAGCACCGTGCTCGAGCAATTGCTCGAAGGGCGGGCGCTTGGCGAGGACGGCGCCTGCGAGCTGCTGCAGGCGCTGACCGCGGCGGATCTGGAGCCGGCACTCGCCGGCGCATTGCTGGCGGCGCTGCGCGCCAAGGGCCTGACGGGGGCTGAACTGCGTGGTTTCGCGCGCGGCATGCGCGCGCTGGCGCGCAAACCGCAGCTGCCGGTGGGGCCGGCGGCAGTCGACATCGTCGGCACCGGCGGTGATCGCTCCGGGAGCCTCAATCTCTCGACCGGTGCGGCACTGCTGACCGCGGCCGCCGGGCAGCGCGTGATCAAGCACGGCAACCGCTCGGTCTCGAGCCAGGCCGGCAGCGCCGATGTGCTCGAGGCCCTGGGCCTCAAGCTGCCGCTTGATGAAGTCGAAGCCGGTCGCTGCCTTGCGGCCAGTGGCTTCACGTTCCTGTTTGCGCCGCATTACCACCCGGCGATGAAGGCGATTGCGCCAGTGCGCCGTGCGCTCGGCGTGCGCACGGTCTTCAATATCCTCGGGCCGCTCTCCAATCCGGCTGAACCGCCGTTCCATGTCATCGGGGCCTTCAATCTTGCGACTGCCGAGCTGATGGCCGAGGCACTGGCCGGCATGAACATCACTCGCGCCTTCGTGATCCATGGGAGCGAAGGCTGGGATGAGCCGACACCGGTCGGTCCGTTCGACCTGCTGGACGTGCAGGAGGGCCGCGTGCGGCGCGAGCGCCGCGACCCGGCCGACTACGGCCTGGCAATCTGTGCCGCGGCGGACCTGGCCGGCAGCGATGCGGCCGGCAACGCCGCGGCGCTGCGCGCGGTGCTCTCCGGCGCAGATCGCGGCGCGCATCGCGACGCGCTGCTGCTGGGCGCGGCACTGGCCCTCGAGGTCAGCGGCGCTGAGTCCTCGCCGCGCGCCGCCGTGGCGCGCGCCGCGGCCGCGATCGACAGTGGCGCCGCGCAAAAGCTGCTCGCTACGCTTAAGCAATTCAGTGAGGAAGCATGAACGGCGAGGATTTTCTCGCCGGCATGGCGGCCTCGAGCGCGCGGCGCGTTGACATGGCACGCATGCGCGAACCCGAGCGCGTGTTGATGCAGCGCGCGCTCGCCAGCGCACGGCCACCGAAACTGAAGCTGTCGAACCAGGGGTTCGATGTAATAGCGGAATTGAAGCTGCGCTCCCCGGCGCTTGGCACACTCGCCAGCAGAAGCGAGGATCTGGAGGCGCGCATTGGGCTGTATGCCGAACACGGTGCCGCGGCGGTGTCGGTACTGACCGAACCCGAGCGCTTCGATGGGGCGCTCGAGCACCTCGAGCGTGCGGCGCTGGTCCTCAAGGGTCGCATGCCGGCAATGCGCAAGGATTTCCTGGTCGATCCCTATCAGATCGCCGAGGCACGCGTGGCCGGGGCCGGCGGCGCGCTGGTGATCCTGCGCATGCTGGCGCGGCCGGCACTCGAAGCGCTGCTGCGACGGGCCGCTGAGCTCGAGCTGTTCGTGCTGCTCGAGGCCTTCGATGAGGCTGACATTGCGCTCGGCGCCGAGCTGGTGGCACGGCACGGCAGTGCCCAGCAGCTGCTGCTCGGAATCAACTGCCGCGATCTGGTCACGCTGCAGGTGGTGCCAGGGCGGCTCGAAGCGCTCGCGCCACGCTTGCCGGCTTCAGTCCCGCGGGTGGCCGAAAGTGGCGTCGACACGCCGGCGGCCGCGGCGCAGCTGGCCGCCGCGGGTTATGAGCTGGCGCTGGTCGGCGGCGCGCTGATGAAGGCCGCGGACCCGGCGGTACTGCTGGCGGCGTTGCTCGCGGCCGGGCGGGCGGCGCGCGCGGGACGTGGTGCCCCGTGTGGGTAAAGGTTTGTGGCCTGACGCGCGCGGATGCGGTCGCGGCGGCGCTCGATGCCGGCGCCGACGCGCTCGGGTTTGTGTTCTCGCCTTCGGTGCGCCAGCTCACGCCGGCGCAGGCGGCAACCCTGGCGGCGCCGGCGCGCGGGCGCGCGATCTGCGTCGCGGTGACTCTGCACCCGCAGCAGGCACTCGTGAACGAGATCCTGGGCGTGTTCGCCCCGGATCTGCTGCAGACGGATCTTGAGGATCTTGCGCAGCTTAAGCTTCCGGCGACGTTGCCGTGTCTGCCGGTGCTGCGCGGGAGCACGGCGCGCTGTGCCACGTGGCCGGCGCGGGCGCTGTTTGAAGGAGCGCGCAGTGGCACCGGCGAGCTCAGCGACTGGGGCGCAGCCGCTGCTCTGGCGCGGCAGATGCAGATCATTCTGGCCGGCGGACTGTCGGCGATGAACGTGGC
>JBEKOK010000063.1:0-13782 GCA_049521875.1 Steroidobacteraceae bacterium | reverse complement strand
CGATGGTATGACCGGTCCGGCGAGCGGCGGCGCACTCTTGTCTCTACACGGCGGAGCCGGAGCCGCGCCGGTTCTGGCGTTGAATGCTCAGCCGGCCGGCAGCATCAACAAGAGCCCGTGGGCATCGTCGCGTGAGCGGCGACTGGATGGGGCGCTTTTGGTCCGCGCCTCTGAGCCCGGCAGGAGCGTGGCAGCGGCGGAGGCCGCCACCAATAGTGGCGAAGCCACGAGCCTGTCGGCAGCAGCAGGCGATGGGGGTCGAGCGGCCCCGGGCGCGCACGCAGTGAGTGACCTGCTCCATCCTGCGATCGTCCTCGCGGCACACGCCGATGTCCTGCCGACCCAGCGACTGCTGCTGCCTAAAGGCGCCTTCATCGATTGCACCCTTGAGACCGCGATTGATTCGACGCTGCCCGGCCTGACCACCTGCATTACGCCGGTGGACACCTACAGTGCCGATGGCACCGTCGTGCTGCTCGAGCGCGGCACCAAGTTGATCGGTGAGACCCGCGGGGATGTGCAGCAGGGATCCTCCAGGGTCTTTGTCTTGTGGACCGAGGCCCGGACACCGCTCGGGGTCGTCGTACCGCTGGCCTCCCCGGGCACCGATGAGCTGGGCCGTTCGGGACTGCCCGGAGATGCGAATCATCATTTCTTCGAACGCTTTGGGGCCGCGATCCTGGTCTCGGTGATTGATGGCGCCATGCAGGCAGCGGCCAATGCGCGCTCGAGCGGCTCCTCGGGTAGCACCATTGTGATGAACCCGAGCGGCACGCAGGATGTGCTGACCGAAGTACTTCGCAGCACCATCAGCATTGCCCCTACGGTTACCAAACCGCAGGGCGATCGCATCCAGATTCTGGTCGCGCGTGATCTGGACTTCCGCTCCGTCTATCAGCTGCATCTGCACTGAGCGGCGGCGCGCGAATTGCCAGAGCAGACTTCCGTCACTTCCCAGGATTCCTCGCTGTCACTGACGCTGCGCGCCCTGCGTCCGTGGCTGGATGACCCTTCGCTGACCGAAATCTGCATCAATCGGCCTTGCGAAGCCTATGTAGAGCGAAGTACCGGTTGGGAATGCGTCTCGCTGCCGTTCGCGGACTATGACTGGTGCGTGCGTCTGGCCAAGCTCGTGGCCAACTCCACGCGCCAGAAAATCGATTCGAGCACGCCGGTGCTGTCCGCCACGCTGCCAACCGGCGAGCGCACGCAAGTCGTGCTGCCGCCCGCGACCACCGAACAGACCGTGGCCATCACGATCCGCCGTCCGGCAAGCCAGGTGTGGACCCTGGCCGGCCTCGAGGCGCGCGGCGTGTTTACGCGGACTACCGTGGGGAGCAACCGGCAGAGTGCCGAGGATCTGCGGCTGGCGCAACTGCTGCAGGTGCAGAATTACCCCGAGTTCCTGCGCGCGGCTGTGCGGGCGCGCAAGAACATTCTGGTCTCCGGTCCCACTGGTTCTGGTAAGACCACCTGCACCAAGGCGCTGATACTGGAAATTCCAAGTCACGAGCGACTGATCACGATCGAGGATACCCGCGAACTGGTGCTCGACAATCATCCCAATCACGTTCGGCTCTACTATTCCAAGGACGGCCAGGGTCAGGCCAGAGTCAGCCCAAAGCAGCTGCTCGAATCCTGTCTGCGCATGAAGCCCGATCGTGTGCTGCTGGCGGAACTGCGTGCCGAAGAGGCCTTCTACTACCTGCGCAACGTCAACAGCGGTCATCCCGGTTCGATCACCAGCCTGCATGCCTCCAGCTGCCAGCTCGCCTTCGAGCAGCTGGTACTGCTGATCAAGGAGTGTCCGGCGGGGCGTGAACTCAGCCGTGGCGATATTCAGCAGATGCTGCGCCTGCTGGTCGATGTGATCCTGCAGTTCGCCGTCAACGGCGCGGAGCGCTACATCAAGGAAATCTGGTTTCGTCCCGTGAATGAACCGCTCTAGGCGTTCTGAGGTACGCACGCACGGCAGCACGCGGGCTTCCACAATCAGGTTCGTTGAGGTGCGAGCTGCGGATAAAAAGAATATGCTTGCGCGGCCCGGCAACTGTGGCCGTGAGGCAAGCTTCTTAACAGGACGCCGAGGATTCATGCTGAACACTGGGTGGAGCCGCTGGCCCGCTGTATGCGTGGCACTGGGATTTGCGAGACTGGCTGCCGGCGCTGACCTGATCGTGCATGCCGGGACATTGATCGATGGTGTGAGCGCGACGCCGCACACGCAGATGTCGATTCTCATCCACGATGATCGCATCAGCGCGATCGAGCCGGGCTTCGTCACGCGCGACGGCGCCGCGATCATCGATCTGTCGCAGGAAACCGTGATGCCGGGGCTGATCGATTGTCACGTGCACATCGCCGCCAAATTGCCTTCGCGCTCCAATGCCACGGAAAACGAGCTGACGCACTCGAACATCGATCGGGCCTTTGATGGCGCGGTCTTCGCGCGCCAGTTGTTGCAGCAGGGATTCACCAGCGCGCGCGATGTCGGCGGCGGTGATGATACCGTCGCGCTGCGCGATGCGATCAATGACGGCAAGGCGCCGGGTCCGCGCCTGTGGGTGGCACTCGAACCGCTCGGTCCGACCGCCGGCCACGGCGATCCGCGCTCCGGGCTTGATCAGGCACTCTCGCACCCGGGCTGGGACAACGGCATCGTCGACAGCCCGGATCAGGGCCGCTTGCGGGTTCGCGAGCACAAGCGGCGTGGTGCCGATCTGATCAAGATCATGCCTTCGGGCGGTATCGCTTCGACCGGCGATAATCCGCGCCTGCAGCTGATGAGCGATGAGGAGATGAAGGCGATCGTCGATACGGCGCATGCGCTCGGCCTGAAGGTCGCGGCGCATATCTACCCTGCCGATACCATCGAGAGCGCGGTCAGGGCCGGCGTGGATTCGGTGGAACACGGCTCCTTCGCCACGGCCAGGACCTTCGCGCTGATGAAGGCGCACGGCACCTATCTGGTACCGACGCTGACGGTGTACGAGGTCTTCTATGCCGTGGCGCGCGATCATCCGGAGCTGCTGGCGCCGGGTACGCCCGAGAAGGAACTGGCCTACGATCCGCTGCCCAAGAAGAATCTGCCGCTGGCAATCCAGTCGGGCGTGAAGATTGCTTATGGCACCGACATCGGGGAGGGCGATCACGCCCAGGAGTTCCTGCTGCTGACCGCCAACGGCATGAGTGCCTCCGAGGCCCTGCTGGCCGCGACGCGCAACGCGGCCGATCTGATTGGCGCCTCGGATCGCATCGGCACGCTGCAGCCAAATCACTACGCGGATCTCGTGGCCGTGAGCGGCAATCCGCTGGCTGATCCTTCGCGCTTCGAGCACGTGGATTTCGTGATGAAGGGCGGTGCGGTCTACCGCGAGCATGGCGCTGCGCGGCCCTGGCCGATCGAGCCGGCACGCTGAAGGTTTTCGTGCGGCACCTGCTGCCGTCCCTAGGACGCGGGCTGTGCCAACTGACATGCATCGTGAGGTGGGGGGTTAACCATGAGTCGATCGATATGGATTGCGGCGGCGCTGGCGATCCTCGGCGCCATGCAACTGGCCTGCGGCGGGACCGTGTATGTGCACGCCGGGCGGCTCATTGATCCGGAACAGGGCAAGGTCCTCACCGATCAGCGCCTGACGATCATCGACGGGCGGATCAGCGCCGTCGCGCCGTGGACAGCGCCGGCTGGCGATGGCAGCGTCATTGACTGGAGCCGCTTCACCGTCCTGCCGGGACTGATCGATATGCACACGCATATCAGCCAGGGCTACGCGGACAACAACGACCCCACTGATCCGCTCAAGCATTCAGTCGCCGCGACCGCCTACAAGGCAGCCGAGTCAGCGCGCACGATGCTTGAGGCGGGATTTACCAGCGTGCGCGATGTCGGGGTCTACCGTGGACTCACCGACGTGGCGCTGCGCGATGCGATCGAGCTGGGTGAAGTGGTGGGACCGCGCATGCTGGTGGCCGGTGCCTACATCACGGTACCCGGCGGCGGCGGGGCGGTGACCGGATTTTCACCGGATGTCATCATTCCGGCCGACTTCCAGCTCGGTGAGGTACGCGATCCGACCGAGGCTCGCGACCGTGCGCGCTACCTGCTGCAGCACGGCGCGGATTTCATCAAGCTGATTGCCACCGGTGCGGTTCTGGCCCTCGGCAGCGAGCCGGGTCAGCTGGAACTGAGTGAAGCGGAAATGAAGGCCGCCTGCGATGAAGCGGCCCTGCACGGCAGCTACTGCATTGCGCATGCGCATGGCACGGCCGGCATCAAGGCTGCGATTCGCGCCGGCGTCCGCTCGGTCGAGCACGCCTCGCTGATCGATGACGAGGGCATCGCGATGGCCAAGGCGCGCGGCATCTGGCTTGACATGGATATCTATGACGGCGACTGGATCGATGAAGAGGGCACCAAGGAGGGCTGGCCGCCCGAGTATCTGCGCAAGAACCGCGATACCACCGAGCTGCAGCGCGAGGGCTTTCGCAAGGCCGTCAAGGCGGGCGTGAAGCTGAGCTTTGGCACCGACGCGGGCGTCTATCCCTATGGACTGGGTGCGCGGCAGTTCGCCTACATGGTGCGCTATGGCATGACGCCGATGCAGGCGATCCAGTCGGCGACCACCGTCGCGGCCGATCTGCTGCGTCGTAAGGCCGATGTGGGCGCCATCAGTCCCGGGCATTTTGGCGATCTGATCGCCGTAGCCGGCGATCCGTTGCAGGATCCGGATGTGCTCACGCACGTTGCTGGCGTCATCAAGGGGGGACAGGTGATCAAGGCGGCCGGCGGCGCTTAGGAGGGGCATCGCGACACTGCGAAGGCAGTTTTCGAGCAGTAGTTCACAGCTTCGTGCACCGATAGCGCGGCGCAACTGCGCTTGAGTGCGGAGTGTGCTATTTCGAGTGGCTGAGAATCCTGGATAACGCAAGAGCAAGAATGCGCAAGCTGGGCGGGTGGGTCATAGGAGTGGCTTTGGCGGTTAGCGTGCATGCCGGTGATGCGACGGTCGGCACCTTTGTCTATGGCAGTGCCGAACCGACCGTCTCGCCGGCCGACGCGCGTTACGCACACCTCAGTTTTGAGTTCGAACATTGCGGCACCGTGATCAGGACCCGCTGGTTCGATGCCAGTCACGTGCTGCTCGCCTTCGATGAGCTGCAGGCGCCGGAGGCGCGGCTCGTGCGCTACCGCCAGTGGCGACCCAACATCGGGCAGTGGACCGATATCAAACGCGACGGGACGACGCTCTCGATCGAACGCCACGAGGGCAGCGCGGTCCGCAGCGTTCATCTGACGGTCCGCGAGGACATCGCGGCCGGCCCGATGCTGGTACTCGATGCGGTCAATGGCCGCTCGCAGATCGAGTCGGGCAAGCCGGTGCAGGTCAGCTTCGCCGTGCCCGAGCAGATGGCCGCCTATGATCTGAACTTAAGCCGCATCAATGCGACGGCAGGCTCGAGCGGCGGGGTGGTCGTGACCGCTTCCTCCTGGCTGATTCGTCAGTTCATGCATCCGGTGGAAATCTATTTTGACGCGCAGGGCGCGCTCACGGGCATGCGTGGCCGCGTGCTGCCGGTGATGGGTACCGCGGCGCGCCCGGAGCCCATGGAAGCTGATTCGCGCATCGAGCGTACCGAGTCGCGCAGCTGCTCGATCCGACCGCTCGATGAGGTGGCCCTCAACTAGCCCGCCTCATCGGTCAGCGAAAGCTCTCGAACACCTCATCGAGGCGCTCGAGGTAACTGCGACGGACCGTCTCGTCGATGAAGCTGGCCTCGAAGCTGTTGCGCGCCAGCTGATAAGCCTGCGCCGCGCCCAGGCCGGTCGCCGCAAAAGTCCGGGTGAAGTTCTCATTCAGATAGCCGCCAAAGTAGGCCGGGTCATCGGAGTTCACGGTCGCGACCAGGCCCGCTGCCAGCAGCGCCCCGAGGTTGTGGTGCGCCAGATCCGGAAACACACGCAGCTTCTGGTTCGACAGCGGGCAGACGGTCAGCGGAATGCGCTCCTCGGCCAGATGCTGCATCAGCGCACGATCCTGGATCGCCTGGACCCCGTGATCGATCCGCTCGACCCCGAGCACTTCGAGCGCGCCCCAGATATAGCTCGGCGGCCCTTCTTCGCCTGCGTGCGCGACCCGATGCAGTCCGAGCTCAGCGCAGCGGGCGAACACGCGCGCAAACTTTTCCGGCGGATGCCCGAGTTCACTCGAGTCCAGCCCGACGCCGATGAAATGCTCACGCCACGGCAGCGCCTCCTCGAGTGTGGCAAAGGCGTCGGCTTCACTCAAGTGACGCAGGAAACACAGGATCAGTGTCGCGCTTAAGCCGAAGCGCGCACGCGCCTCCAGGCACGCGCGCCGCAGGCCCTTGATCACTGTCTGGAGGCTGACGCCGCGCGCCGTGTGGGTCTGCGGGTCGAAGAAGATCTCGGTGTGCAGCACCTGTTCGGCAGCGGCGCGCCCGAGGTAGGCCATCGCCATGTCGTAGAAATCCTGCTCATGCAGCAGCACGCTGGCACCGGCGTAGTAGATATCGAGGAAGCTCTGCAGATCGGTGAATGCGTAGGCCCTGCGCAACGCTGCGACGTCCGCGTACGGCAGCTGTACGCCGTTGCGGGCCGCGAGCGCGAAGATCAGTTCGGGCTCGAGCGAGCCTTCGATGTGGATGTGCAGCTCGGCCTTGGGCATGCCGCGCAGCAGTTCGAACAGTCGGTCAGGGGCAATCGGCGGCAACAGCATATCATGTCCTGCAATTAAGGCCGTGCGCGGCGCAAAGCGGGGCACAGCCGCAGCTCTGAATGTGCAGGAAGCGGCAGGCTCCGGTCAATTGCGCGGCGAGTGCGTCCGCGGCTCAGCCGCTCGCCAGGGAATGCACCCGTCGGTTGGCGACCCAGACCTCGCGGATGTTGCTGCGGCCGGCGTGATAGATGATCTTCTGCACCAGGTCCGCCGGGGAGTCCCCGGGCTGCAGGCGCAGGTTGCCGCGAGCGCTGCCGCCTTCGATCAGCAGCGCATCGAACTGGAAGCCTTCTCTGAACACACCGACCGGCAGATCAAGCGCAATCCCGCCGCCGGCGGTCGCCACCCAGAAGGCCGTCAGCGCATCGATCCTGGAATCCGGTCGCCGGCGTTCGGCGCGGCTCTGCGCCGGATCCACGCCGGCCTCCAGGTAGCGCGAAGCGATCACCGCATGACGGGCGTTTTCCAGGATCGAGGGGCTCGCACCGCCGGCAATGTCGGTGCCAAGACCCACGTGAATGCCCTGCGCCAGCAGGTGGCGCAGCGGCAGGATCGCATCGGAGAAGTAAACGTTGGAGAGCGGGCAGTGGGCAACGCCCGCGCCGCGTGCACCAATGATCGCCAGGTCCGGGTCGCTGAGAAAATTTCCGTGCGCCAGCACCGTGTGCCGGCCGAGCAGCCCGAGGCGATCGAGCGCCGCGGTGTCGGTGATGCCGTAGCGCTCCAGCACATACTGATGCTCCCAGTCACTCTCCGAGCAGTGCGTCTGCACATGGCAGCCACTCTCGTGGGCGAGGGCGCCGAGGCTGCGCAGCAGCTCATCGGTGCACGAGGGAATGAAGCGCGGCGTGATCACCGGCTTGACGAGCCCCGCCCCGTTGCCGGGCAACGAGCGTACGTAGTCTATGAACGCGCGCGTCTGCGCCGCGGCGCTGGCCGCGCTGGCATCGCGGTAGGAGTCGGGGCACTGCTCCGGATTGTCCATCGCCACCCGGCCGATGAGGGCGCGCTGAGCACGGCGCAGGCAGATATCGGCCAGCCGCTGCGTCGCCGGCAGGTGAATCGTGCCGAAGTAGAGCGCCGTGGTCGTGCCGTTGGCGAGCAGCCCGTCGACCAGCGATTCGTATTCGGACTGCGCAAAGGACTCATCCGCATAACGCGCCTCGAGCGGGAAGGTGTAGGCCTGCAGCCACTCCTCGAGCGGCAGGTCAAGCGCCTTGCCCAGCTGCGGCCACTGCGGGGCGTGGACGTGCAGATCGACCATGCCCGGCAGCAGGTACTGGCCGGCCTGCGCCCGGAAGAGCGCGCCGCGCGCTTCAAGACGTTCGATTGCTGCGCGCGCCTCACGGCTTGCGTTCGGTTGTATCGCACTGATCGTGCCATCGGCGCCGACGCTGATCAGGGCATCGGCCAGTAGCTCAACCGCGCCGTGCACCGGGGCGTGCAGGGCATCGCCTAGGTACGCACAATCGGCGGCGGGTTGGGGCAGCATGCAGGTCCTTAGCGCATCAATGTTCGGGAGCAAACTTCCGGGCGGGCGACAACGGTGTCTCCAAGCAGTGCGCGGTGCCGGATCACGAGCACCCCCGCGATAGTGGCCGGATACGGCAGGTCGTTCAACAGAAGCAGCGCATCGGCACCGAAGAAGTGCATTCGAGCGTCAATGGTGCTCAGGACTGTGCCGGATTGGTGCGCGGGCGCGCCAGGCGCGCCGATCGACCCGACTGACAGCGGCGCGTCAGTGCTGTCCGGTGCTCAGTGCCCGCAGCCGCTCGCAGATGCGATCAATGCCCGGCTTGCGCTCGAGCAGTTCATCGACCGAGAGCCCCGTGAGTTCGTGCGGAAAGACCAGCCAGTGGGCCGTTTCATGCAGGTAGTAGTGCGGCACCTTGCTCGGTTCGCTGTTGCCCGGCTTGTAGTAGATCGTGGCAATGCGGATGTCCGGTGTATTCTTGCGGCAATCGGCCCGGATGTCGGCGATGACCTGCCGGATGCTGCGCCCCGAGTCATAGACATCATCGACAATCAGCAGCGCATCCTCGGAATTGATGTGCTTGATGATGTAGTTCAGGCCGTGGACGCGCACCTTGCGCCCCGTGGTCGCGACGCCGGTGTACAGCGAGGTGCGGATGGCGATGTGATCGGTCTTGACGCCGCTGAAATCCAGCAGCTCCTGCACCGCGATGCCGACCGGGGTGCCGCCACGCCAGATGCCGATGATGTGGGTCGGGCGAAAGCCGCTGTCGAGCACCTTGAGGCCGAGCTCAAAGGAATCGGAGAGCAGCTGATCGGCGCTGATGTAGAGTCGCTCGGGGATCGCTTGGCTCATGCTGGGATCTCTGGGTGGCTAATGGTTTGTGATCAATGGTCGCGGCTCAAGCCCCGCGGTAGCGCCGGCATAGGCCTGTTCTTCTCGATGCGCGATATTACAGGCGCGCGCGAAAAATAATAGGCGGCAGCTGATCCGGGATCGCGGGTTGCCCCGGAACTGGGCCCGCCGCGCCCGGCGGAGCTTGCCGGAGCGGTAAAGGTTGTGCGTATGATTGTGCCGGTCGGTGCGGCCGCGCCGAAGCAGAATGTCGGACAGCAACTGCGGGTGACACCATGGCTGAGATGCTGAATCGGTTCTTTGGCCTGAAGGCGCATGGCACCAGCGTGCGCACCGAGATCGTTGCCGGACTGACGACTTTCCTCACGATGGCCTACATCGTCGTGGTCAATCCCACGGTGCTCGGCCAGGCCGGCATGCCGGTGGCGGCCGTGGCAGTCGCAACCTGCCTTGCCGCCGGCTTTGGCAGCATCGTCATGGGGCTGTCCTCGAACTACCCGCTGGCACTGGCCCCGGGCATGGGCCTCAATGCCTACTTCACCTACACGGTGGTCAAGACCATGGGCCTGCCGTGGCAGGTGGCACTCGGTTGCGTGTTCCTGTCCGGTGCCGCCTTCCTGATCCTGACGCTGGTTGGTGTACGCCAGCTGATCGTGGCGGCGCTGCCGCGTTCACTGTTCGCCGCGGTGGGCGGCGGCATCGGGCTGTTCATCGCCTTCATCGGCCTGAGCGATGCCGGCATCATTGTCGCCAAGCCCGGCACGATGGTGGGCTTGGGGAGCCTGACGACCCCGACCGCGGCGCTCGCGATACTGGGCCTGCTGGTCATCGCCGCGCTGCAGGCGCGCAAGGTCAAGGGCGCGATGCTGCTCGGGATCCTGCTGACCGCGGCGCTCGGCTGGATCCTCGGCATGGCGCGCCTGAGCCCGGGCAGCTACTCCTTAAGCGATCTCTCGGCGACCGCATTCAAGCTCGATCTGCATGGCGCGCTCAGCCTCAAGGGCGGTCTGGGTGTGTCGCTGATCGAAATCGTGTTTGTGTTTCTGCTGGTCGACATGTTCGACAATGTCGGCACGCTGGTGGCGGTGACCAAACGCGCCGGGCTGACGGCGCCTGATGGTTCGATCCCGCGGCTCAAGCGCATCCTGCTGGCCGACTCAGCGGCGATGCTGTTTGGCGCGCTCGTCGGCACCAGTCCGGTCACGAGCTACGTCGAGAGCGCGGCCGGCGTGGCGGTCGGCGGCCGCACCGGTCTCACCAGCATTGTCGTCGGCCTGCTGTTCCTGATGACGCTGTTTTTCACACCGCTGGTGCAGGCCATTCCGACCGCGGCCACGGCACCGGCGCTGATCCTGGTCGGCGCGCTGATGATGGGTGCGCTCGCCGAGGTCGACTGGGTCGATCCGGTCGAGGGCATACCGGCCTTCCTGACCGTGATTATGATCCCGCTGACCTATTCGATCGCCAACGGTCTGGCCTTCGGCATCGTCAGCCACGCGGTACTCAAGCTCGTCACCGGGCGCGCGCGGCTCTCGGACTGGCTGGTGTACGTGCTGGCAGCGCTGTTCGTG
The DNA here is from genome assembly GCA_049521875.1 of Steroidobacteraceae bacterium. Taxonomy (GTDB): domain Bacteria; phylum Pseudomonadota; class Gammaproteobacteria; order Steroidobacterales; family Steroidobacteraceae; genus FEN-1191. The sequence continues at coordinate 3,142 of JBEKOK010000063.1, read as the reverse complement.
ACACGTTTCATTTACCTCGACTGACCCTCAGGAGAGATAGCTCATGCACGCGGATGCGCATTCGGAAGTCCTGAGGCTCGGTGTCGGTGGCCCGGTCGGTTCGGGCAAGACTGCGCTGGTGGACCTGCTGTGCAAGCGGTTGCGCGACCGGCTGAATATCGCCGTCGTGACCAATGACATCTATACGCGTGAAGATGCCGAATTCCTGATCCGCAGTCAGGCGCTGCCGGCCGAGCGCATCCGTGGCGTCGAGACCGGCGGCTGCCCGCACACCGCGATCCGCGAGGATGCCTCGATGAACCTGGCGGCCATCGATGCGCTGATGAAGGAGTTCGAGCACCTGGACCTAGTGATCGTTGAAAGTGGCGGCGATAACCTGGCCGCCACCTTCAGCCCGGAGCTCTCGGACCTGACCCTGTATGTCATCGATGTGGCCGCCGGCGACAAGATCCCGCGCAAGGGAGGTCCTGGCATCATCAAGTCCGACCTGCTGATCATCAACAAGATCGATCTGGCCCCGTACGTCGGCGCATCGCTCGAGGTGATGGCGCGCGATGCCCGCAAAATGCGTGGCGAACGTCCGTTTGTATTCACCAACCTCAAGACCGGTCAGGGGCTCGATACCGTGATCGAGTTTGTGATGCGTGAAGGCCTGCTGAACGCGGCCTGAGCCCGCCTGCCAGCGACGCGATCATCAAGAACTGATAGCCGCGCCAGCATGCCCACATCGAGCGAGCAATCCAGATCGGGCTGGCAGGGTGTGCTGGAACTGCGCTTCCAGGCCGAGGGGGGAGGTACGCGCCTCGCGCACCAGCGCCATGTCGGACCGCTGCTGGTGCAGCGGCCGTTCTATCCCGAAGCGGCGGCGGCGAGCGCCTCCGGGCGGGCCGAACCGTGCCATGTCTATGTGATCCACCCGCCAGGCGGCGTCGTCGGCGGCGATGAACTGCGCGTCGCGGTCGCGATCGGGCCACGCGCTCACGTGCTGCTGACGACACCGGCGGCCGGCAAGTTCTATCGCAGCTCCGCCGGGCAGGTGGCGCGTCTGACCCAGACGCTGGAGGTCGACGGCGGCGTGCTCGAGTGGCTGCCGCAGGAGAACATTTTCTATCCCGACAGCGTGGTGCGGCTCGCCACGCGCGTGCAGCTGACGGGGAGCGCCGCCTTCATCGGCTGGGAGATCAGCTGCCTGGGTCTGCCGGCGCAGCGGCAGTCGCTCGGCAAGGGTGTGGCGCACCAGGCCTTCGAACTGTGGCTCGAGGGGGTGCCACTGCTGCTCGAGCGCCTGCACCTGCACGAGGCGATGCTGCAGGCGCGCTGGGGTCTGGCAGGCTTCGTAAGCCTGGGCACCTGGCTTGGCTATCCGGCCACTGCGGCGCACCTGGAGCAGGCGCGCGCGCTGCTGGCGGCGATCAATTGCACCGATATGGAGGTTGCCTGTACGCTTCTTGACGGTGCACTGTGCTGCCGCGGCGCGGCGCTGCGCGCCGATCAACTGAAGCAGGTTTTCATTCAGCTGTGGTGCGCGATGCGACCGGCGCTGCTGGGGCGCAGCGCCAGTGCGCCACGCATCTGGGCCACCTGAGGTGCAGTAATCAATGGAACTTTCCCCGCGCGAAAAGGACAAGCTGCTGCTGTTCACCGCCGGCCTCGTGGCCGAGCGGCGCAAGGCGCGCGGCTTGAAGCTCAACTATCCGGAAGCCGTGGCGTTCATCTCGGCCGCGATTCTCGAGGGCGCGCGCGATGGCCGCACCGTGGCCGAACTGATGAGCTACGGCACGACGCTGCTGCGCAGCGCCGATGTCATGGAGGGCGTCGCCGCGATGATCAGCGAGGTGCAGGTCGAAGCGACTTTCCCCGACGGCACGAAACTCGTGACCGTGCATCAACCGATCTCCTGAAGGGTGCCATGATTCCAGGTGAACTCATCGTGAGCGAAGGGGAGCTGGCGCTGAATGCCGGGCGCGAGACGCGCCGCATGACGGTGGCTAATACCGGCGACCGGCCGATCCAGGTTGGCTCGCACTATCATTTCTTCGAGACCAACGCCGCGCTGCGCTTTGACCGGCCGCAGGCGCGCGGCTTCCGGCTCAACATCATCTCGGGCACCGCGATCCGCTTCGAGCCCGGCCAGCAGCGCGACGTGGAACTGGTGGCACTGGCAGGGGAGCGGATCGTGTACGGCTTCCAGGGCAAGATCATGGGCAAGCTCGCATGACCCGTATCGGCCGGCAGGCTTATGCCGAGATGTTCGGCCCGACAACCGGGGATCGGGTGCGGCTTGCGGACACGGAACTGTGGATCGAGATCGAGCAGGATCACACGGTCTATGGCGAGGAGGTCAAGTTCGGCGGCGGCAAGGTCATCCGCGATGGCATGGGCCAGAGCCAGCGCCTTGCGGCCGAGGTCGCCGACACGGTGATCACGAATGTCGTGATCCTCGATCACTGGGGCATTGTCAAAGCCGATGTCGGCCTCAAGTCCGGCCGGATCCTCGCGATCGGCAAGGCCGGCAACCCCGACGTGCAGCCCAAGGTGACGATACCGATCGGCGCTGGCACCGAGATCATCGCCGGCGAAGGCCTGATCCTGACCGCCGGGGCGATCGATGCGCACATCCACCTGATCTGCCCGCAGCAGGCCGAGGATGCGCTGATGAGCGGCGTGACCACGATGATCGGCGGTGGCACCGGACCGGCGACCGGCACCGCGGCGACCACCTGCACGCCCGGACCCTGGCACATCGAGCGCATGTACCAGGCGCTCGAGGGGCTGCCGCTGAATTTCGGCCTGCTGGGCAAGGGCAACGCGAGCCTGCCCGGCGCACTCGAGGAGCAGGTGCGTGCCGGCGTCATGGGCTTAAAGCTCCATGAGGACTGGGGCACGACCCCGGCGGCGATCGACAACTGCCTGAGCGTTGCCGAACGCTTTGATGTGCAGGTTGCGATCCATACCGACACGCTCAACGAAAGCGGCTTTGTCGAAGACACGATCGCGGCCTTCAAGGGCCGCGCGATCCACACTTACCACACCGAAGGGGCCGGTGGCGGCCACGCCCCGGACATCATCAAGGCCTGTGGCGTCGCGCACGTGCTGCCCTCATCGACCAATCCGACCCGCCCCTACACGATCAATACGATCG
>JBEKOK010000062.1:0-13914 GCA_049521875.1 Steroidobacteraceae bacterium | reverse complement strand
TTCGGCGGTCGTTATGTGCCCGAGACGCTGATCCCGGCGCACGAGCGGCTGGAGCAGGGCGTGCGCCGCTGGCTGCGTGACGCCGGCTTCCAGGCCGAGCTCACGCGCGAGCTGCGCAACTGGGTCGGGCGGCCCACGGCCTTGAGCTTCGCACCGCACCTCTCGGAGCTGTGGGGCGCCAAGGTCTGGCTCAAGCGCGAGGACCTGGCGCACACCGGGGCGCACAAGATCAACAACGCCCTCGGACAGGCGTTGCTGGCCAAGCGCCTGGGGGCCCAGCGGATTGTCGCCGAGACCGGTGCCGGCCAGCACGGCGTTGCCAGTGCCGCGGCCTGTGCGCGCATCGGCCTGCCGTGCACCGTTTATATGGGCGCGCTCGACATGGAGCGCCAGGCACCGAATGTCGGGCGCATGAAACTGCTCGGCGCCGAGGTCGTGCCGGTCACCAGCGGCGATCGCACGCTGCGCGCCGCGATCGATGAGGCGCTGCGCGACTGGGTCTCGGATCCGACCGGCACCTATTACCTGCTCGGCTCGGCCGTCGGTGCGCATCCCTATCCGTACCTGGTGCGCGAGCTGCAGTCGATCATCGGCCGCGAGGCACGCGCGCAGATGCTCGAGCTGCACGGGGCGCTGCCGGATGCGGTCGTGGCCTGCGTCGGCGGGGGTTCGAACTCCATCGGGCTGTTTCATCCGTTCCTCGCCGATCGCAGCGTCGAGATCCTGGGGATCGAAGCCGGCGGCCATGGTGTCGGCCTGGGCGAGAACGCCGCGACCTTGAGCCACGGGCGCCCGGGCGTCCTGCATGGCAGCTTCTCGATGCTGCTGCAGGATGCGGATGGCCAGATCCAGGAAACCCAGTCGGTCTCCGCAGGCCTCGATTACCCGGGCGTCGGTCCCGAGCACGCGCTGTTGATGGCCACCGGTCGCGTGCGCTATCTGTCGGCCGATGATCAGGAAGCGCTGCAGGCGGTCAAGGAATGCTGTGCCGGTGAGGGCATCCTGCCGGCGCTCGAGAGCGCGCATGCGCTGGCCGGTGCCCGCCGCTGGGCCGCCGAACATCCGGGCAAGGCGGTGCTGATTGGCCTGTCCGGGCGCGGCGATAAGGATATGCCGACGCTCTCGCAGACTCTGCTGGCGCTGGGCGCCGCGGGGCAGCCATGAACCCGCGGCCGCACGAGCGCATTGAGGCGACGCTGCGCACCGCGGCCGCGCAGGGCACGCCGGCGCTGGTGGCGTTCCTGACCGCGGGATATCCCAGCCGCGAGCGCTTTCGCACCGATCTGGCGGCGATCGCCTCCGCGGCCGATGTGGTCGAGATTGGCATTCCGTTCACCGATCCGATGGCCGATGGCGTGACGATCCAGCGCTCGAGCCGCGAGGCACTGCGCCAGGGCGTCACGCTGGCGTGGATCCTCGCCGAGCTCAAGGCGCTCGCCCCGCAGCCGACACCGCTGGTGCTGATGGGTTATCTCAATCCGCTGCTGGCCTATGGCTACGCGCGCCTCGCGGGCGATGCCGCGGCGGCCGGCGTGTGCGGTTTCATCGTGCCCGATCTGCCGCTCGATGAGAGCGCCCCGCTGCGCTCGGCGCTCGATGTGCAGGGCCTGGCGCTGATCCAGATGGTGACGCCGGTGACGCCGCCGGAGCGCATGGCACGCCTGTGCGAGGCGAGCCAGGGCTTTGTCTATGCGGTGACGATGACCGGCACGACCGGCAAGGGCGCGGCCGTGCCGACCGAGCTCGGCGCCTACCTGCGTCGCGTGCGCGATCTGGCCAAGGTGCCGGTGTGCGCAGGCTTCGGCATCCGCTCGCCGGCGCAGGTCGCGCAGCTGCGCGGACAGGTCGAGGGCGTGATCGTCGGTTCAGCGCTGGTCGAGGTGCTCGAGCGCGGCGAATCGCCGCAGGCGTGGCTCGCGGCGCTGCGTTCGGCTGGGCCTTGAGCCGCAGCGCACAGGAGCGGCATCACGCAGCGCGGCTGGCGATCCTGCTGGCGCTGTTCTCGGCGCTGGGTCCTTTCACCGTCGACACGTTCTTTCCCTCGATGCGCACGATCAGCGTGCGCTTTGGCGTCAGCGTATGGCAGACACAGCAGCTGCTGACCGCTTACATGCTGCCCTACGCCTGCATGTCGCTGGTGCATGGCTCACTCTCCGACGCGCTCGGTCGTCGCCGCGTGATCCTGGTGGCACTCGCGCTTTATGTGCTGGCCTCGATCGGCTGCACCGCGGCCCCGAGCTTCGCGGTGCTGCTCACCTGCCGCGTCCTGCAGGGCCTGGTCGGCGGCGCCGGCCAGATCGTCGGCCGCGCGATCGTGCGTGATCGCTACAGCGGCGCCGAGGCGCAGCGCATGATGAGCATCATCTCGATGATCTTCGCCGCCGGGCCGGCGCTGGCGCCGATCGTCGGCGGCTGGCTGCAGGTCGCGCTGGGCTGGCGCTCGGTGTTCGGATTCATGGCGCTCTATGGCCTCGCGCTCGGCTGGGCCGCCTACTTCTACCTGCCCGAAACCCATCCGCCCTCGCAGCGCACGCGCCTGCACATCGTCCCGATCCTGCGCAGCACCGCCCAGGTGATGAGTCATGTCGAGTTCCTGCGCCTGGCGCTGGCCTCGGGCCTGTGCTTCGTCGCGCTGCACATCTACCTCGGTACCTCCCCGGCGATCGTCCTGGATCACTGGCATCTGGGTATCACCCAGTTCTATGTGCTGACGATCCCGATCATCGGGGGCTTCATGATCGGGGCCTGGCTGTCGGGTCGATTTGCCGGTACGCCCCGCGCACGCTGGCAGGCGGCGGCCGGCTTCCTGATCCTGCTGCTGACGACCGTGCTGATGCTGCTGCTGCAGAGTCTGCTGCATCCGCCGCCAATCTACCTGCAGCAGCTGGATCTGGTCGCGATGGCCTTGGGCTTGCAGCTGATGTATCCGGTCGTGACGCTGAAAATCCTCGACCTGTTCCCGCTGTCACGGGGTGCGGCCGCATCGGCGCAGTCGTTCATCAGCCTGATCCTGGGAGCGCTGGCGATGGGTTTGTTCGCGCCACTGCTCGTGGAATCAATGCTGCACATCGCCTGGGCGGCCTTCGGCGTCGGTGCGCTGGCGTGGCTGCTGTGGCGCCAGTCGGCCGCGCACCGGCAGCGCGCGATCTTCCTGCCACCGCCTGGTTGAGATTCGGCGCTGCACCGGCGTAGTGTGAGCGGCAGGCCCGAGGCCTGTACGCGATCGCCCCGAGCTCTCAAGGGGAGGAGTCTTGCCCACGCTGACTGTTTTGCCGCGATTCTGCGGACCGCCCGGGTGTGTCAATGGCGGCTATCTGGCCGGACTGATGGGCCGTCACGCCGGTGGTGCAGTCACGGTGCGCCTGGAGCGGCCGGTGCCGGTGGACATGCCGCTCGAGCTTCGTACCACCGAGGAGGGCGTGTTCGAATTGCACGCTCCCGGTCAGCGCCTGGCACTCGCTCAGCATGCCAAACTCACGCTCGCACCGCCGGCGCCGCCCGACTATCTGGCGGCGCTCGAGGCCTCGCGCCGCTACATCGGCTTTCAGCGTCACGCCTTTCCGGCCTGCTTCGTCTGCGGCCCCGAGCGCCTGCGCGGCGATGGCTTAAGGATCTTTGCCGGCAGTTCAGGCCAGCATGTGGCGGCGCCGTGGGTACCGGATGAATCTCTCGGCGAGGCCGATGGCAAGGTGGCGGCTGAATTCATGACAGCCGCGCTCGACTGCCCGGGCTACTTTGCCGCGCGCAACGATGGGGTCGCGATGCTGCTGGGTGAGTTCACAGCGCATGTCGACCGGCGGGTGCACGTGGATGAGCCGTGTGTGCTGGTGGGCTGGCGCCTGGCGGTGTCAGGTCGCAAGTACGAAGTCGGCACGGCGCTGTACGATGAGGACGGGGAGCCGTGCGCGTGCGCCCGCGCCGTCTGGATCGAGCCGCGCGCCAGTAACGGCAGCGCACAGGCCTGATACCCTGCCTAGAATGCCGAGGCGAAAATGCCCGGTAGCGGAGCCGTATGGTCGATCAGGCTGAGTTTAATCAAGATGCCGAGCCGGTCCAGGAACCGGTCATCGTGCCCTATCGCGAGCTTGCGCCAGAGACACTGCGTGCTGTGGTTGAATCATTCGTGCTGCGCGAGGGCACCGACTACGGCGCACAGGAACTGACGCTGGAGCAGAAAGTGTCGCGATTGACGCTGCAGCTCGAGCGCGGCGATGCGCAGATCCTGTTCGATCCAAATACGCAGAGCGTCACCTTCGTCCCGGCGCAGCGCGCCGGCCGCCGCAATCCCTCAGCGAGCCACGGCGCAGGTTGAATCGAGCAGCGTCTCGCTGCCGGGCGCTGTTGCTGAGGCCAGCTCGATGAAGCCCGGCCCCTCCGGGAACTTCCAGCCGGCCACCAGCAACGTGTAGGCGCCCATGTTCTCGCGGGCGTCCGGCAGCGCGCGGGCCACGAGCTGAAACGGATTCAGCGATGCGAGGTTCTCTCCGCTGACACGCAGCGCCTGATAGCGGAAGCGCCCCAGCTGCACGGTATGCCAGAGGTTGTCGCTCGGCCAGTTGAGCGCCTTCAGCTCCATCGTAAGTTCTGTTCCCAGGCATTCCATGTGGATGTGCAGCTGATCCTGCCCGCGCGAGCGCCTGGCGTTGATCGCAAGGCCCACGGCATCGCGCGGCAGCGATTGGCCCAGGAACTGCTCCATGTGCGAGCGCGCCTCCCAGGCCGCCGCAAAATAATTGGTCGTACCTGAATCGAGCAGCTCCGGGCTCTCGATGCCGCTGAGCGGGCGCGTCGGAATCAGCAGGAAATGCGCGCCGCCTTTGCGATCAGGCAGCACGACGTAGCCGGCGCGCTCGCCGCCAGGATCCGGGAGCGTGACCTGAAGGCAGGGGGCAGGATCTTGCTGCGCGCGCCAGTGCGGCAGGCATTGCGTGTCGACAATGTGCAGCAGCGCACTGCGGTTGAGTACCGTGGCGCCAGCGGCCCAGGTCAGCACCGCCGTAACCAGTGCCAGGATTGCCAGCGCGCGCAGGCCACCGCTCACGCTAGGTCGCTCCATGCGGCAGGCGCGGCGCTTGGCCTTTCTGGATTGGCGCAATGGCGCACCACTGCAGGCTGGCCTGCCACAGCGCCTCCTGGCGTTCGATGTCGCAAGCGAGCGGCGAAGCGCGCTGGATGTGCTGGTGCTCATCGAAGTACTGGCCGGAGATATGATCCACAGCATCGTCGAGCGTCAAATGCAATGTCGTGGCCGCGCCGCGTTCCTCATCGAAGATTACCGGGGACAGCAACGGCTTGATCAGGCGTAGCCAGCGCGGCAAAAGATTCGAGGCGACGACCCCCGGATGCAGGCAGTTCACCGTCACTGCCTGTCCCGCCAGACGGCGCGCCAGCGCAAACGTGTGCATGACGTTGGCGAGCTTCGATTGGGCGTAGGCTTGCTGCGCGCGATAACGCGCGCGCGGATTGGCCACCTGGTCTAGCTCCAGATGTCCCTTGTAGTGCACGCGCGAGGCCACGTCGATGATGCGCGCGTCGGGCGCCAGGCTCCCGCGCAGCAATTCGGTCAGCAGGAACGGGCCGAGATGATTGGTGGCAAAGGTCAGCTCAAAACCATCGATCGACATCCGGTGGCGCATGCTGACCATGCCCGCGTTGTTGACCAGGCGCGCGATCGGCGCAAATTGCGCACTGACGGTGGCCGCACAGGCACGCACCGAGGCCAGTGAAGCCAGATCGCAATGCACGGTGTGGATCAAAGCCTGCGGATACGAACTTAGCAGCTCAGATCGCACAGCTTCGGCGGCGGGCACGTCGCGGCACAGCATCACCACGCGGTAGCCCGCACGTGCCAGTTCGCGGGCGCAGATCCGGCCGATGCCATGTGTCGTGCCGGTGATTACCGCAACCGGTGCGGTTGATGGCGCTGCACCACTCATGGCCGCGCCGGCTCTAGCGACGCCACCACGCCCAGCCGAACCCGGTGAGTCCGGCGATGGCGAGCAGCCAGCCCGGCCACGCCGGAGTGATCGTCGTACCGAGGTAGAGCACGCCGGAGAGCAACAGCAGTCCGGCCATGGCGAGCCGATCGCGGCGCCGGTTGTCGCGGGCACTTTCCTGGCGCAGGGCTTCGATCGCTTCGCTCGATACCGGCAGGCGCAGCTCCCCGGCTTGTGCCTGCTCGACGAGCTGCTTGAGCAAGGGCGTCGAAAACCTCGCAATCTCGAGGATGTCGGGCAGCTGCCGCTTGAGGCCGCGCCAAATTGTGCGCGGCGAGACCCGCTCGCGCATCCAGGCGCGCAGCACCGGTGCGGCGGTCTGCCAGATGTCCAGATCCGGATACAGCTGACGGCCCAGGCCTTCGACGTTCAGCAAGGTTTTCTGCAGCAGGATCAGCTGCGGCTGGATCTGGCCATCGAAGCGGCGCAGCGCCTCGAACAGCCGTAGCAGCACCGTGCCAAAGGAGATTTCGCGCAGCGGACGATCGAAGATCGGTTCGCAGATCGTGCGCACCGCGGATTCCATTTCATCGATGCGGGTATCGCGCGGTACCCAGCCGGATTCGACATGCAGCTCAGCGACACGCCGGTAATTGCGATCGAACACGGCCAGGAAATTCTCGGCGAGATAGCGCTGGTCACGCAGATCCAGCGTGCCGACGATGCCAAAGTCCACCGCCGCGTAGCGCGGCCGCTGCGGATTATCGGCGAGCACGAAGATGTTGCCGGGGTGCATGTCGGCGTGGAAGAAATTGTGGCGGAACACCTGTGTGAAGAAGATCTCGACGCCATTCTCGGCCAGCAACCGGAAGTTGACGCCCAGCTCGCGCAGCCGCGCCAGATCGCCGATCGGGACACCGCGAATGCGCTCCATCACCATGACATCGGTCCGGCACAGATCCCAATGGATCTCAGGTACGTAGAGGAGCGATGAGCCGGCGAAATTACGTTTGAGCTGCGAGGCGTTGGCGGCTTCGCGCAGCAGATCAAGCTCATCCAGAACCGTCTTGCGGTATTCGTCGACGACCTCGACCGGCCGCAGCCGGTGGGCCTCGGGCCACCAGCGGGCGGCCAGTGCAGCAAGGTACTCGAGCACCTCCAGATCCCGCCCGATGATCTCGCGCATGCCCGGGCGCAGCACCTTGACGATGACCTCACGGCCATTGACGAGCCGGGCAACATGCACCTGCGCAATCGAAGCGGCTGCCAGCGGCTTGAGTTCGAACTCACTGAACAGCTCGCTCAAGGGTCGGCCAAAGCTCGCTTCGATCGCTGCGCGCGCCAGCTCGCCGGGAAACGGCGGCACGTTATCCTGCAGCTTGGCCAGCTCATCGGCGATATCGACCGGGAGCAGATCGCGCCGCGTCGAGAGCGCCTGTCCGAACTTGACGAATATGGGTCCCAGTTCCTCGAGTGCGTGGCGCAGGCGTTCGGCACGGCTGCCGCCTCGCGTGCGCTGGAACCAGATCCATGGTGAGAGAAAGAACACGAAGCGCAGCGGGCGGTACAGGTGCGTCGCCCGGACGAATTCATCGAGCCCGTGACGCACCAGTACGCGCTGGATCTGTACCAGCCGCGTCAGCACCCGCAGCTTCATGCGCTGCGCTCCGCCCGTGTGGCCAGTCGCGTCTGCAGCAGTGCTTCGCGTGCCTCAAGGCGATCAAGCCGCTCGCGTAAGGCATCGACCCCGCGCAGGAACGGTTCGGCCTCGGCCCGCGGAACAAGCACCCGGCGCTCATGCGCGAGATACTCAGCCCCATTCTGGATCACGGTGCGCAGCGTCTGTCGGCCCCAGCTGCCCGCGGTCTGTGCCGCGCGCCCCAGCAGATGGGCACCGACCGGTCCGATCAGGCGCGCGAGCTCAGCCTCGAGGTCGGGGCGCACCAGTTGCGCGAGTGCCATGAACTGGCGCGCGAGCTCGGCATCGCCGATGAGCTCGGCATCACCACGACGCAGGATCTCAGTGGCATCGCCCATCATCAGACTCAGCAACGCCACAGCGCTGCCACGAATCGTCACATCGGCAGGATCATTCGCAGTGGTGTTCAGATCCAGCCGCTCTGGCGAGACGTGCACGCTGACCGATAGCGTCATGCCCGTGACCTGCACGCGCAGAACCCGGCCGGCAAGCGTGGCGCACAGCGCCTGGGCGCGCGTCGAATCGGCGAGCGCGCGGTTCAGGGCCTCGCTGATCGGTCGCAGCAGCATGCTAGATCCGGTAGCCGCGGTGCACGGCGACGATGCCGCCCATCAGGTTGTGGTATGTGCACTGCTCGAAACCGGCCGTGACCATCATCGTGCGCAACGTTTCCTGATCCGGATGACGCCGGATCGACTCGGCCAGATACCGGTAGCTCTCGCCGTCCCCGGCCACCAGCTGCCCGAGGCGCGGCAGCAGCGAGAATGAATAGGAATCGTACAGCGATGCGACCGTCGGGTTCACCGGCTTGGAGAATTCCAGCACCAGCAGCCGGCCGCCCGGCTTGAGCGCGCTGTACATCGAGGCAAGCGCGCGCGCCTTGTCGGTGACGTTGCGCAGGCCGAAGCCGATCGTGATGCAATCGAAGCTGCCGGGCGTGAACGGCAGGCATTCGGCATTGGCCTGCACGCACAGCGTATTGCGCACAACGCCCTCATTGATCAGCCGATCCCGGCCACGCGCGAGCATCGCGGCATTGATGTCGCTCAGGATCACAAGCCCGCTGCGTCCGACTTGGCGCGCGAGTCCCGCTGCCAGATCGCCAGTGCCACCGGCGACATCCAGTGCGCGCATGCCCGGTCGCAGTCCGGTCATCGACAGCGCAAAGCGCTTCCAGAGCCGGTGCGCACCACCGGACATCAGATCGTTCATCAGATCGTAGCGATCGACGACCGAATCGAACACCGCGCGCACGCGGCCCGCCTTGTCCTGCCAGCGCACCCGCTCGAAGCCAAAGTCGGTCTGGTCGTGCTCCGGGCCGCTCATGAATTACTCAATCCGTGCACGCAGGCCGGAATAGGCCGGCACGCTGATGCGAGCGCGGTTTGATAGCTGTGGCAAGGGATGTCCTGAAAGCTCGCGTGGGATCTTCAATTGTCTGCGGGCCGCTCATGGCCAGCCCGGAGTCGAAGCTTAGGGCACGTCGGCCCAGGCTGCCACAAGCTCGTGCAGCATGGGCCTCGCAGCGCTGTTGATAATGGCCGCGCGCGAGGCATCTGAAGCGCAATTGGCGCTCTGAAAAAGGCTCCCGATTGCGGGCCGAAAGCGGTTTCAGCGATAATCCGCCGCACGCAGGCGGGGTTAAGCGCGCGTTGAAATTCGTCGCGCACGCAACGCGCAGAAGGCTTTGAAATCAGTATTTTTGTATGCGCTGCGTTAATTACGACACACCAATTATTTTCACTCAGGGGGTAGTATTTCTTGGTCACTTCCCCGAGAATCCCCCCGCGGTTGAAGACCCGAACGGGCTCAACCGAGTGGGGGTCTTGTGAAGATTTGGCCGGGCAAATAGCCCGGCCTTTCTTTTTGTGGCGGAGGAGTCGTGCAGTGCCGCGATTCCTCAGGAACGGCTCTGTTTGGCGCGTTCAAGCCTGGCCAGATACTCCGCCCACAGCTGCGGTTGCTTCACGCCCAGTTCGTGCAGGTACTTCCAGGTGTACAGTCCGGAGTCGTGACCATCGTCGAACACGAGTCGCACTGCGTAATGGCCCACAGGCTCGATTGCGCGGATGCCGACAGAAAGCTTGCCTGCGACCAGCACCTGTTGCCCGGGTCCGTGGCCCTGCACTTCAGCCGACGGCGAGTGCACGCGCAGGTACTCGAACGGCAGCTCGAAGCGTTCATCCTCACTGAAGGTCACTTCCAGCACCCGCGAGGCGGTTCGCAGCCGGATCTCCGTCGGAGCTTCTGTCATATCGCCTCTCGCTTCAAAGTGACCGTTTTGCTATACAGGGCCGCCGTATGAACCCGACCAATACCTCCGACCCCGATCATTATCACCGCATCGTCGATTGTCAGTGGGCCTGTCCGGCACACACCGACGTTCCTGAGTACATCCGGATGATTGCCCAGGGGCAATTCACCGAAGCCTATCTGCTGAACCGCAAGTCCAATGTGTTCCCCGGCATCCTGGGCCGCGTGTGCGATCGGCCGTGCGAGCCGGCTTGCCGCCGCGGTCGTGTCGAAGACAAGCCGGTGGCGATCTGCCGCCTCAAGCGCACTGCTGCAGATCTGAAGGGTGATCTGAATGGCCAGCTGCCCAAGGCTCCCGCGACGGGTAATGGCAAGCGCATCGCCTGTATCGGCGCCGGGCCTGCCTCGCTGACCGTTGCGAACGATCTGGCGCCGCTGGGCTACGAGGTCGTGATCTTTGAGCGTCACGGTTCACCCGGCGGACTGATGCGCAGCAATATCCCCTCGTTCCGTCTGCCGCAGAGCGTGCTGGATGAAGAGATCGGCATGATCCTCGACATGGGCGTCGAGCTGAAGCTCGAATCCCCGATCGACAGCATGAAGTCGCTGCTGGCCGAAGGCGGCTTCGATGCGGTGTTCGTCGGCTCCGGCGCACCGAAGGGCAAAGAGCTCGAGCTGCCCGGGCGGCACAATTCGCCGCGCATCCATATCGGCATCACCTGGCTCGAGTCGGTGGCCTTCGGGCACATCGGCTCGATCGGCGAGAAAGTGCTGATCATCGGCGTTGGCAACACCGCGATGGATTGCTGCCGCACCTCACTCCGCCTCGGTGCCAACTCGGTCAAGGTGATGGCGCGCAAGCCGCGCGGCTTCTTCAAGGCCTCCGCATGGGAGCTCGAGGATGCGGAAGCCGAGCATGTCGAAATCATCGTCAACCACTCGCCCAAGGCCTTCATCCACGAAGACGGTCGCCTGACCGGCATGCTCTTTGATCAGATCGAGTATCAGATGGAAGGCGGCAAGATCACTTCCGAGCGTGTCACTGGTCAGGTCACCATTCCTTGTGATGATGTGATTCTCGCCATCGGCCAGGAAAACGCCTTCCCCTGGATCGAGCGGGACTTAGGCATCGAGTTCGATCGCTGGAGCCTGCCGACGGTCGATGCGAAGACTTTCCAGTCGGGTCGCCCCGAGGTCTTCTTTGGTGGCGACGCCGCGCAGGGCCCGAAGAACATCATCTGGGCCGTCGAGCAGGCGCACCAGGCCGCGATCTCGATCGACCGGTTTCTCAACAAGCTCGATGTGAACGAGCGGCCGCCCTCGGCGATGACGCTCGCCAGCCGCAAGATGGGCATGCACGAGTGGTCCTATAAGAATGACTACGCGACCCTCGAGCGGCGGCTGGTGCCGCACGTCTCGCTCAAGGAGCGTTTCAAGAAGATCAACATCGAAGTGGAACTCGGCTTCACGCCCGAGCAGGCGGCACAAGAGGCGCAGCGCTGCCTCAACTGCGATGTACAGACGGTATTCGAAGCCAAGCTGTGCATCGAGTGCGATGCCTGTATCGATGTCTGTCCGGTCGACTGCCTGACGATCACGGCCGGTGGCGAGGAGGCCGAGATCCGCGGGCGCCTGCGCGCCCCGGCGATCAACGCCGACCAACCGCTGTATGTATCTGCGCCACTGCCGCCGACCGGGCGCGTCATGGTCAAGGATGAGAATCTCTGCGTGCACTGTGGACTGTGTGCCGAGCGTTGTCCGACCGCCGCCTGGGATATGCAGAAGTCCACCATTCAATGGCCGCTCGCCGCCGATGGAAACCGCCCATGCCAGCAATCCCAGCGCCCAACCGCGTAAACGATTTCGTCATCAAGATCGGCACGGTCAACGGCACCGGCTCGGCCAGTGCCAATGGCCTGCTGATGAAGGCGATCTTCCGCAGCGGCGTGCCGGTGGTCGGCAAGAATTATTTCCCTTCGAACATCCAGGGCATGCCGACCTGGTACGAGATCCGGGTCACCCGCGACGGCCATCGCGCGCGTGCCGGACAGGTCGACATCATGGTCGCGCTCAATGCCGAGACCTATGCCCGCGACCTGCAGGAAGTAGTCAGCGGCGGCTACTTCATCTATGACTCGACCTGGCCGCGCGCAGCGCTGCTCAAGCGCGATGACATCACGGTGCTCGGTGTGCCGCTGGCGCGCCTGTGCAACGAGAATTTCCCAGGTGTGCGCACCCGCATCCTGATGAAGAACATCTGCTACGCCGGCGTGCTGGCGGCGCTGACGGGCCTTGAGCTGGATGTGATCCGCGGGCTGCTGGCGGCGACCTACGCCAAGAAGCCGCAGCTGGTCGACAGCAACATGAAGGCGATCCAGCTCGGCTACGACTATGCGCAGGCCAACTTCAGCTGCCCGCTGCCGCTGCGGATCGAGAAGATGACCGCCACCGAAGGGCAGATCATCATCGATGGCAACACCGCGACGGGCCTGGGCTGCGTGTATGCCGGCGCCACCGTCGGCGCCTGGTATCCGATCACGCCCTCGACCTCGCTGATGGATGCGTTCAAGTCCTTCGCCGACAAGCTGCGCGTGGATCCGGCGACCGGGCGCAAGAACTACATCATGATCCAGGCCGAAGACGAGCTCGCCAGCATCGGCATGGTGATCGGCGCCTCGTGGAACGGTGCACGCGCCTTTACCGCGACCTCGGGCCCGGGCATCTCCCTGATGCAGGAGTTCCTGGGGCTCGCCTACTACACCGAGACCCCGACTGTGGTCTTCGATGTGCAGCGCGTCGGACCCTCGACCGGCATGCCGACCCGCACGCAGCAGTGCGATATCCGCTCGGCCGCCTACGCCTCGCACGGCGATACACGCCACGTGTGCCTGTACCCGGCCAATCCAGAGGAATGCTTTGCCTTCGCACCGGTCGCCTTTGACCTGGCCGAGCGCTTGCAGACGCCGGTGCTGGTGCTTTCGGACCTGGATATCGGCATGAACGATTGGGTCTGCCCGGAACTGAAGTGGGATGAGAATTACGTTCCTGATCGCGGCAAGGTGCTCGATGCCGAGCAGCTCAAGCAGGTCGAGCGCTTCTGGCGCTACTACGATCATGACAATGATGGCATTCCCTACCGCACCTTCCCGGGCACCTCTGCGAAGGGCGCCTACTTTGCGCGCGGCTCCGGCCATACGCAGTACGGGGGTTACACCGAGGATTCCAAGGAGTACCAGATCGTCGTCGACCGCCTGCGCAAGAAGTGGATGACCGCGGCGCGCCTGGTACCCAAGGCGATCATCGACTCGAATCCGAAGAATGACATCGCGATCGTGACGCTGGGGAGCGGTGACGGACCGGCGCGCGAGGCGCTGGCGCGCTTGCGCGCGCAAGGCGTCCACGTGAACTACATGCGGGTGCGCGGCTTCCCCTTTGGCGAGGAGGTCGAGGCGTTCTTGAGTGCGCACCAGACCTGCTATGTCGTCGAGCAGAACCGTGATGCCCAGTTGCGCGCACTGCTGACGCTCGAGACCGGGGTCGAGAAGGCCCGCCTGCGCTCGATCCTGCACTACAACGGTATGCCACTGACGGCCGGTACCATCATCGATGGGATCATGGCGGTGATGGAATCACGCCAGAGCGCGCCGCACCTGGTAGGCACCAAGACCTGAAGCTCAGTTCGCGGAGTATCTCCCCATGACGTTCATGTCCAAACCGAAGATCGCCCACCCGGATCTGCCGCGCAACGCCCTCGGGCTCACGCGCCGCGATTACGAAGGCGCCAATTCCACGCTGTGCGCCGGCTGCGGTCATGACTCGATCACGGCCGCGATCACCGAGGCGGTCTGGTCCGATTCGATGGAGCCGCACAACATCGTCAAGCTCTCAGGGATCGGCTGTTCATCCAAGACCACGGCCTACTTCGTCAGCGGTGCGCACGGCTTCAACTCGGTCCACGGGCGCATGCCCTCGATCGCGACCGGCGCCAATGCGGCCAACCGCACGCTGCGCTATATCGGGGTCTCG
>JBEKOK010000061.1:0-14071 GCA_049521875.1 Steroidobacteraceae bacterium | reverse complement strand
CCGGCGCCGGCGTGCGGATGCTCTGAGGCGCGGCCCGGCAGCAGACCCCAGTGCTCAAGATCAAAGCCCACACAAGGGTCAAAGGCCCCATCGCTGAGCCGGGCAAAATGCAGCGCTGCAAACAGCACGGCGTAGGTGTCCGCATGGACCTGGCGCGGCTCGAACAGCATCTGGTGGTTGAGCGCCGAGAGCTCGCTGTCCGGATCCTGATAACTCAATAGTCGCTGCAGCCGCTCAATGACGGCGAAGGCTGCATCGACCGCGCTCTGGATATGGATCGGCGGCCCGCTGGCGCGGATCTGTACCAGCGTTCCGAGCAGCGGCCGCGCGCGGACCACCTCGAGCGCCGGCTCCAGGGCCGCGTTATTTCGCGGCAAAGGCGAGCTCATAGAGCGCGAGCAGGCGGCGAATGCCATCAGTCACGTGCTGGCAGGACAGCGTGGCGCCACTGATGTTCTGGATATCCTGACCGATCTGCACCGGATCGGCGTGCGAGCGGCCCACAAACTGCTTTCTAAACCCGCTGGTGCGCACCTCGCCGCCGTAGGCTTCGCGGTATTCGAGAATCTCGATCTGTCTGACCTTGCCCTCGTTGCTCACGGCGAGTGCATAGGTGATCAGATCGTGCTTGCCAATTACCGCATCGATGAACAGCACGCCGTTGTCCGCCTTCCAGGCGCGTGTGGCCCCAGCGTAGTACCGGGTGCCGCTCTCACGCTCAATCGTGGCAATGTTCTCAGCGCTCAGAACCAGCGGCACTGGCGTCAGCGCCTGATCGCCGAACAGCTGCTGCTGTGCCTGCTCGACCGTAAGATAGGTGGTTGCCTGCACCGGCTGGCACACCGCTACCGCGGCCAGCGGCAACAAGACGATGCGGGACGTGGTCAGCACAGGGAATCTCCTGAGAGTCTAGTAGCTCAGCCCCAATCCTAAATCAAAGCGCGAGAAGTCGCTGTTGACCGCGAAGTCTTGGTAGTCGGCCTTGAAAACCAGGTGTGGGTTGAGGAAGAAGCTGGCACCGAAGGTCCACACGCGATCACGCGGCTGCGGCCAGGGCTTGCCGTCGGCCGCGAGTCCTGGCGGCACCGTCGTGAATCCCGGGGCAATGCCGGCATAGGCCGCGCCCATGTCATAGTGCTCCCAGCGCGCGAACGGGGCGAAGCGATAGGAGTCTTGCTGCCACAGCGTATAGGCGCCCTGGAAGTAGTAGCCCAGGAACTCGGCGGGCACTGGATTGGCGACACCGGTATTGTCGAGGTTGTACTTGGCGGTGTCGGATATCGTCCCCCGGGCATAGACGGCCGAGAAATCGGCGGCGCCCGGAGTCCAGCGCGCGTGCGTTTCCCACAACGTGAGGCGTTCATCCGGCAGATGCGCCGGGACCACGGGCAGCGCAAGGTTGCCGGTGAACACCGCTCCACCCACGAGCACGCCGGGCACGCCGGTGTAGTTGAGCGATAGGTACTGGGACAGGTGCTGCGCATCGGCGAGCGCCAGTTCCTGATGCATCGCCTGCATCGGCGCGACATCGTTGTCCTCGAGGTCGAGGGCCGTGCGGTACTGCGGATTTTCCGGGCTGTTGTTCCAGCCGGCAAGATCAAGGCCCGTAGTCACGCCCACATCCCAGCCCAGCCCGATCGGGCTCGAACCATGAATGCCCACGCCACCTTCGCGCCAGGTGCTTGGGATGATCAGCGTCTCGACGAAGTTACGCTGCACGCCGTAGAAGGCAGTGGGCTCGTGATGCTCATTGAGCAACCCGAACGGCATCAGGAACAGGCCGGCCTTGATACCGGCCCAGTCATTCGCCTGATGATCGATATAGAACTGCTCGACCTCAAATTCGCCCTTGTCGACCGCCGAGGCCACGGCATGCTCCACTTCAAATTCGGAATTGAAGTTGGTGCGATCATCGAGCCGGTAGCCGATGCCGAAGACCGCGCGCGCCAGGTCAAACTCGACCAGCCGCTGCTCGTGCACCGGATCGGTGTAGTAGATCTCACCGTACCCCCACAGGTTCAGGTTGGGCGAGATGCCACCGCTGGGTGCAGCGGCGGCGGCCACCTGCGTCTGGGCCGCGATCTGCTGCTGCTGGGCTGCGAGCGCCTCGTTCTGCTGCTTGAGCTGCTGAAGCTGCATTTTCATGGCCTCAAGCTGCTGCTGCATCTGCGTGACCTGCTCCTCGAGCTGCTGCTCGGTGACCGCGGCCGGCGGATCGGCAGCCTGTGCGCCAGCCGCCAACAACAGGGCGCTGGCAACCAGGGCCATTTGACGCAGGGTCTTTTTATCATCGCTCATGAGCTTGGCAATCCTTGAGAGGTTAAGGTGTGACAGCGGCCAGGCACTGGGCCGGCAGCACCAGAGCTGCCGGAGTGTTCGGGTCATAGCCATCCGTAAGCGTGCACAGGAACACGATCACGTCGTTGATCTCGCTGGCTGAGAGTGCCGGGGTATCGCCGATATGGCGGTTATAGGGAATCTCCAGCACGTTCACGTTGCCGATGTAGCCGGCATCGCTCCCGACCACGCCGGCCTGCACCACGAACTGGCCGCCATAGAGTGCGGGCAGGTCATCAAACTTGGTCACCGAGCCATCGGCCGTGGTGGGGTACCACTCCTCGGGATTAGTATCCCGGCGCACGTAGAACCCAATCGCATCCACGAGCGAGGTGAATTCACCGTTGTGGAAATAGGGCGCGGTCAGCGCCACGTTGCGCAGCGAGGGCACCTTGAATTGCCCGCACTGGCCGAACAGGTCGCGGCCGGCGTTGTCGCGAAACGGGCCGCAGATCCCCAAGTCGTAGTAGCTCTGAATGCCATCGGTGCTGTTCTGTGGTGTGTAGCTGGGCGCCGTCGCCGGACTATTGGCCGGGATCGCGTAATTTCTGGGCAGACCCAGATTGTCATAGCTGAAATCCGTAAACAGCGCCGGCGTCACGCCATCGCCGCTGGTGCTCGGGTGGCATGCGGCGCAGTTGCCCTTGGTGGGATCATTGAAGAGGGCGAGACCATTGAGTTCCTGCGCCGTCAGCTGCACCTGGCCTTTCTGCCAGTAGTCGTACTTGCTGGTGAACGGGCGAAAATCGGGGTTCTCGGTCTCGAAGGCCGCGAGCGCGGCGCCCATACGTTGCAACGCCGTGGTCGAGTCGGAGAGCACAGCTGCGCCGTAAAGGGCTTCGAACTGCGGCAGGTACGGCCGGGTCAGCAGCTTCGCGAGCACCGCATCGGCATCCGCGTTGGCCATCTCAAATGAGGTCACGAAGGGCAGCACCGCCTGGTCGATGAGCGTGAAGGCGCGGCCGTCGCGGAAGAATCCGCCGTAGGGATTGCCACTGGGATCAAGATAGAAATTGGGTGTGTAGAACAGGTACTTCAGTGACGGCGTATTGCGGAATCCGGGCAGGTTCATGCCCGGGCCACCTATCGGCACGGGCAGACCACCATCGGGTCCGCTCGGCGTGGGATTTTCGGCAAAGGCAAACTGCGAGACGTGGCAGGTCGCGCAGGATTGCAGGCCCGAGGCCGAGAGCATGGCATCGGAAAAAATCAGTTGCCCGAGTTGGGCGGCAGCAGACAGGGTAGGCGCCGCGCTGGTAGCGCCGGCGGGCGGATCACTGCTGCCGCTGGGGCCAGCACCACCACAAGCGGCGAGCAAGGTGCAGGCCAGCAGCAGCGCGCACCTCTGGAACATCCCGCTCGAGCGCGGACTCATGAAAGAGCCATCGACCATTCTTGTGATACCCGGGTGGCCCGCCGTAGCGCCCCCGGTTCTCCCTATGCAAACTGGCGTTTAAGACTCTGTGAATACGAATGAGTCTCATTCGCGAGACTAGCAAGGGGGCCGAAACACTTCAACCCTTCGCATCTCAGAACGCGGTACGAGCGTATCTAATCTATTGTTTTCATAAGAAATATTTTGTCATTGCGCAGTCTTTTGGCGTGATCGCGACAGATGCCGTAGGGCGTTTTCGGGCTACCAGCGGGCGCGTTCGATGAAAGGTTGGAACCCGGCTATATAAGAGAGGGAGTGGCCGAGCGCGTTGGCCCGGTCGCGGTGCTGCCGTGCACACTTTGAACGCCACCAGTAACATCGCCGGTCTCAGGGTGGCGTCTGCCTGTGTGCGACCGAGGGGATGAATGTACAGAAGCCTAATTCTGGCAATTGCGCTGTGGGTAGGCCTTGATGCCTGCCAGGCCCAGCCGGTACAGATTCATTTTCTCTCAGCTGCCGAATCCCGGATTGCCTTGACCGAGGGCAAAGGCGCTCAATACTTCGAACTACTGCACATCGCCGAGCTGCGGGCCAAGACCGGTCTCGCGCTCCAGGATGTTTCACTGAAGGCCGCCCGGGAGCAGGCTCGCGCCTTCTATGCTGCGGCGACGCTCGACTTCACTGTGGAGGAGCAGGCGGCGTTGAGCGAAGCGCTTGGGGCCGTTCAGCCTCTGCTCGTGGAGCGTGCGCCGCTCTACGCCCGCACGCCGTGGTCGTTCATCAAAGTCACCGCAACCCTTGAGGGCGGGCTTCCGCACACGCGCGGCGACAGCATTGTGTTGTCGGATCAGGTGCTGGCATCGATCGTGAAAGCGCGCGCGCGCGCGCCATTGACCACGCCGTCCCGGATCTGGAACATTCTGGTACACGAGCAGACCCATGTGATCCAGCGCCGTCACCCTGCGCTGTTTGTACCGTTGTACACAGCGGTCTACGGGTTTCAAAAGATAGCGCTGGTGCCAACGCCGGATTGGATCAGTTCATTGCGGGTCATCAATCCCGACGGGCCGGATGTGGACTGGATATTCTCCGTTGCGGACGGCGCGGGCACTCAGTGGCTGCTGCCGGACATATTGACCAGTAACCCCGACCACCCGCGCATGCCGCAGGACTTTCAGATCGTGGCCCTCGGGGTACGCAAGCAGGGCAATACCTGGATTTACCTGGATCCGGTATCGCCCGGAAACCCGCAACCACTGTACGGCATCGACTCCTATGTTCAGCGCTTCCCGACACCTGATGAACTGTTCCATCCCAATGAGATCGCCGCAACGATGCTGGCCGCGTGGATCACGGGGGTGGGCCTGTCGAAACCGGACAGCGAAATGTGGTCAAAGCTGAAGGACTGGGCGACGGGCGCGCTCAAATAGTGAAGGCCGCCTCAGCCAAGAGTAAATGGCGATGGCTCGGATCGGATTGAGTATGCAAGCTCGCTGTCGTGGATCCGGCCAGGTCAGCGCCAGCTAGCGAAAATCGTGACCGAGCGTGTTGCGTCTTCGCTGCGGTCGCACCATGCGAACAATGCCCACAAATAAAGTCTCGAGCAACGCAGCCAGCACGATCCCAATGATGATGCCAGTTGCGATGGCCGACAGGTTCAGTGGCACGGTATAGGAGTATTCAGCGCGTGTTTCGCCGAGGATCTCCCGGTTGGGCCGAAACACGATGTGGAAGATCTGCTTGATCAGCGGCCCCTGCAGTGCCGCAAGTTCGGCGGTGAAGTCCTTCAGGCGTTGATACATCGCCTGAATAGTCTTGGCCTCATCCCTGAAAGGCGCGTCGTCACTTTCATTGTGATGAGCAATCAGCGCTTCCACATTGCCGCCGAAATACTGGTTCGCCGTCTCCTGAAAGCCGGCGAAATTGCGTGAGACTTCGATCTGGTGTGCGCTCACGCGTTTGACATATTGGTCGATGAAACCCGGCACCTGGATTCCGATCAGCAGGCCAAACGCGAATGCGATCAGGCGCAGGTAGTTTGCAAACATGCTCGACACCTCCGACAAAGGATCACAGGCACTGTACTCGAAATGACACGGTGGCTCGTCTCATCGGTGCCCCACGATCCTTGTCGAGTCATTGGCCTAGCCGATGCGGCTGCGCTGCGCCGCTAACGGCGCCTTGGGCGTGCTGCGCTTCATCAGCTTGAATCGCGCTGCTTCCTGCTGGGGCGCACGGCTGAGCAGCGAGCGGATCCGCTCGATATCCGCCGGCGTGGCCGGGTTATAGATCACGAGCCCGAGATCGGGCCGGCCATCGACGGCGAACGAGCTGTATTCGAGGCCGATCATGCCGGCAAGCGGATGCCGGACATACTTGGTCAGATCGCTGTAGGAGCTGCCCACATCGTTCTCGCGCCACATTGAGTTGAATTCGGGGCTCAGCTGGCACAGCTCATCCACCAGCGCCTTAGCATTCCTCGCAGCTCCGGCCCGCGCCGAATCGGCGCGGAAGCTCGCCACCGCGAAGCGCGCGACACCCTCCCAGTCGGTCTGCGCATCGCGGACACGCGACTGCGAGAAGATGAGCCGCAGGATATTGCGTTGCTCGATCGAGAGCGCCCCGTAATCAGCAAGCACTGCGGTCGCGGCGCGGTTCCAGGCCACGATGTCCCAGGTCGAGCTCTTCACATAGGCCGGACTGAACTCAAGGGAGTCGAGCACGCGCTGCAGTCGCGGCGTGACGCCATTGGCAGCGCGGTAGCGGACCTCAGGCGGTCGGCCCAGCGCCAGCAGGAACAGGTGCTCGCGCTCGACATCCGTCAGCATCAATGCGTGCGCGATGCGGTTGAGCACCTCAGCCGAAGGTGCGCCACCGCGGCCCTGTTCGAGCCAGGTATACCAGGTGGTGCTGACATTGGCGCGCTGCGCCACTTCTTCGCGGCGCAATCCGGGTGTACGCCGTCGCGTCAGCGGGAAGCCGAGCGCTGCAGGATCAAGCTTCGCGCGCCGATCCTTCAGGTAGTTCCCGACCGCGTTGTCGCTCGCATCGGCCATGGCGGTCCTGTTAGTTGTTATACCCGTATAACATCACTACTTTACCCCGATACATTGCAGGTCAACAATGCGCTCCGTCAATACCTAGGAGGGCTTAGCGATGCGTGTATTTGTCACCGGTGCGACGGGTTTCGTCGGTTCGGCAGTGGTCAAGGAGCTGATCGGTGCGGGGCATCAGGTTCTGGGTCTGGCGCGCTCTGAGGCCGCCGCCGCCTCGCTGGCCGCCGTCGGCGCCGCAGTTCATCGCGGTTCACTCGAGGATCTCGAGAGCCTGCGCCGCGGCGCCGCCTCTGCAGAAGGCGTGATCCATACCGCCTTCATCCACGATTTTGCCCAATTCAAGGCCAACTGCGAGATCGATCGGCAGGTCATCGAGGCACTCGGTGCGGCGCTCGCGGGGTCCGACCGACCGTTGATCATCACCTCGGGTACTGGTTTGCTCTCGCTCGGGCGTCCGGCGGCCGAGGATGATGCAGCGCCCTCCGGGGCCAACGTCGTACCACGAGTGGCCTCAGAGGAGGCCGCCGCAATGGTGGCCGCGCGCGGCGTGCACGTGGGCGTCGTACGCCTGCCGCCCTCGGTTCACGGCGTTGGCGATCATGGCTTCGTGCCGATGCTCATTGCCGTCGCCCGTGACAAGGGCGTCTCGGTGTACGTCGGCGACGGACTCAATCGCTGGCCCGCCGTGCACCGGCTCGATGCCGCCCATCTCTACCGCCTGGCGCTGGAGCAGGGCCGCGCGGGCGAGCGCTTTCACGGGGTGGCAGAAGAGGGTGTGCCCTTCAAGAATATCGCTGCGGTCATTGGCCGGCGACTGAACATCCCCGTGGTCAGCCATTCTCCACAGGAGGCTGCAGCCCATTTTGGCTGGTTCGCACACTTTGCCGGCATGGACAGCCCCGCTACTAGTGCCAAGACCCAACGACGCCTGGGCTGGCGCGCCAAGCAGCCGGGACTACTTGCGGACCTGGACCGCGAGCCCTACTTCGAGAGCTAACCACGTCGGGCGGCCATCTGCTTGCGCTTAATTCATGCCAAACTTAGGAGATACTCCCCTCCCGATCTGACCGTCGAAGGACTATCGTGACCCAATCCCAAGGTTCCTCTTCGCGCCTGACGCGGATGTTCAAGTCGCTGGCGGTCATCGAGGACTCCGAGCTCAAGGCCGTGATCCTGAGCATGCTGTATTTCTTTTTTCTGTTCGGCAGTTACTCGGTTGTCAAACCCGTGCGCGATGCGATGGGGACGGTCTACGGGGTCAAGCACCTGCAGGAGCTGTTCACTGCAACCTTTGTGGCGAGCCTCCTGTTTGCGCCGCTGTACGCAGGTCTCGCCTCGCGCATCAGGCTCTCGACCTTCCTGCCATGGGTGTATGGCTTCATTGCCGCTTCGGTGCTGCTGTTTTGCGTGCTGTTCAGCAGCATCAGCGATCCGCAGCAGGTGCATTGGGTCGCGGCCGCATTTTATGTCTGGGTCAGCACCTTCAACATGCTCATTATCTCGGTGTTCTGGAGCTTCATGGCCGACATCTTTTCGCGCACTCAGGCGAAGCGCCTGTTCGGATTTGTCGCCGCCGGTGGCACGATCGGCGGCATCGTCGGTCCGTTCATCGCCAAGGTCTTTAGCGAGCGCATTGGTAACAACGGCCTGATGGTGATATCCGCGCTCGGCTTCGTGGTGACGGCGGTGCTGGTGAGCCTGCTCGCCAAGGAGAAGGCGAAGCTGGCGGCGGAAGGCGCGGAGGCTCAGAAGACGACATTGGATCGCAAACTCTCGGGCGGCCTGCTCGATGGGTTCATGCTGCTGTTCCGATCCCCGTACTTGCTGTTGCTGGCGCTGTTCCTGCTGCTGATGACCTGGATCTCGACCATTGTTTATTTCCAGCTCGGGGATCTGATCACCAAAGCCTTTGTCAGCCCGGCCGAGCGTACGAGCGCCTATGCCACCATTGAACTGTGCGTCAATAGTCTTGCGGTGATCGTGCAGCTCGTGGGCACCGGACGCCTGATCCGGCGCTTCGGTGTCACCACGGGGTTGTTGATCAACCCGGTGATCATGGTCATCGCCTTCCTTGCGGTGCTGTTCTCGCCGGTATTGCTGGTGCTGGGCGGGATACAGATCGTGCGCCGCGTGGCCGAATACGCCGTGGCCAAGCCCACGCGTGAGATGCTCTTCACGGTGGTCGATCAGGAGAGCAAGTACAAGGCGAAGAATGTCATCGACACCGTGGTGTACCGCTTCGGTGACTTAAGCTCCGCCTGGGTCAGCCACGCGGTGCTGCCGTTCGGGGTCGCGGGGCTCGCAATCTTTGGCGCGATCGTGTCGGTGATCTGGTTTCCGGTCGCGTTCCTGCTCGGCAAGCGCTACGAGAGCCTGCGCAGTGGCGAGTTGATCGCCCCGGGTAGCGTCAAGGCGGCGGCAAAATGACCGGGCATCCGCACGACTGAAGCGCGCGGGCCGCCGCCTATTCGCTGGTCATCTCAAATTCGACCGTGATACCGAGATCAGCGAGCATCTGGCTGACCTCGGGCGTCACACTGAAACTGTCGACCGCAATCGGGGAGAGTGTCACCAGCAGGCTCGCCTGACCGCCCTCGGTACGGATTCGCTCGAAAAGCGAGGCGTGCGAGCGAACCAGGACCCGCGCCGTAATTGCCAGTGCGGATCCGAGATTTGTCCACGCGGTGGCTTTGACAGGCTTTCTCACCGCGGCGTCCACTCTCGCATAGGCGTATGGCCAGATATCCGATAGCCACACCGCCGGATCCAAACTACCGAGCCAGTAGCTTTCGGCATGCGCCGAGGCCGGCGCGATGTTGCTGCGCGGTTCACGCGGGTCGCCCGCACGAAAAGTGTGGGTCGGCTCAAGGCCCAGTTCCCGGGAAAGATCGGCCGGATCCATCACAGGATGCCGGATGCGCAACGCCAGCTCGATGGGCAGCTCTTCTGAATCTGTCAGGGCTCTGGCCTTCATCGTGAGGACTCCAGGTAAAACATTCGACAGCGGGCCTATCGCCGGGACTCCATGAGCGATGTTCGCGCATCCGCCCAGGAGCAGTGTTTGCCGCGCTAGGCCGCGATCTCCTTCCCAGCCACAATTCATGCATCGGACCGCTACCAGCGAGTTGAGTTCAACCGACCGTGGGCCGTCCGAGAATCCCTACTAGGGTAGAAATTGCCGTGCTAAATGTCCAATGGAAACCTTGATGTCACTCGGCCTGCTGGCGGCCCGCGTAGTTCACAAGTCACTGAATATACTGGCCTTGAGAGCCGCATCCCGACACGGTTTAGAGTGTGAGGCGCCGCGGATTCAAGAAATCGGGCATTGTCCGCCCAGCCCGCTGGCCTGGCCGTTGTTCTGGAGTTCACATGAATAAGGATTACGTTTACTGGAATCTCAGCGAAGCCAAGGACGAAATCAGTCGCACGCTTGAGGATCTGGCGGGCGATTCCACCTACGGAATTGTTGAGTTGGTGGTCGCCATGGCGCACACCGATCACCATCTCAATACCGCGTGGAACGCGCGTGATGCTTCCGCGGAGTCTGCAAGGGCCTGTAGCCACGCAGACTTTGACCGCTGGCGCCAATTCCCAAACGCTGAAGAATTCACTTTACAGAGGCACGATGGCGCGGAGCCGGCGGCAGCGTGTTGAAGTAGACCCGAGCGTGATAAATGTACGAGTCAAGTCATCTCGGCGGTGCGCCGCTGCAGCGAGGTACCTGTAGATGGGCACGATAGATTCCAGAGTCCTGAACGTCGAGGAGCTGAAGCTGGAGCATTTCAAAAAAGGTGATCAATACGAGAGCCACTGCGCGCGGCTTGGACCCCAGTTGGGCGCGAAGAATCTTGGCTATTCTTATGATGTGGTTCCTCCAGGAAAACGCTCTTGTCCGTTCCATAGCCACCGCGGCGAGGAGGAGATGTTTTTCATCTTAAGAGGCAGCGGCACGCTGCGCTATGGCAGCGAGTCGCGCAAGATCCGGGGCGGCGATGTGATCTGCTGCCCGACTGGCGGACCGGAAACCGCGCACCAGATCATCAACGACTCCGAGGGGGACCTTGTGTATCTGTCGGTCAGCACGATGATGCCCGCGGAAGTCTGTGAATACCCGGACTCGCAGAAGATTGGCGCCTATGGGGGCGGACTGCGCCATTTGACGCGCGCCGACGACAGTGTGGATTACTGGATTGGCGAATTGTGAGCCGATCGGACCTGAAGGTTCCTTCCAGAGCGCAACAGTAGCCGCATCAAGTGACTGACCCGCAGACAAGTGCACCGATCGTCGCGAGCAAAGCCGCTCGTTTGCTCTCAGGACCCTGGCACTGGGTGATGTAGGCAGCGATCACTATCGGCGCGCTGTCCGTCGGCCAAAATACGGCGATGTCGTTGCTCGTGTGCTCACCGTTGGCTCCGGTCTTGTCGACGGCGCGCCAGCCCTGCGGCAGATTCGCACGCAATCGATCAAGCCCCGTCTCATTTGCTTCCATCCACCGCGTCATCAGCATCCTGGAATCCGCTGTCAGAACACTGCCCAGCAGAATGGACTGCAGATTCGTGGCCATGGCATCGGGCGTCGTGGTATCGCGTGGATCATCTGCGAGTGACTCATTGAGGGCTGTCTCCCAGCGATCGAGCCGCGTCACCTGATCGCCAATCGATCTAGCAAAGCGCGTCATGCCCGCGGGTCCGCCGATCGTCTTGAGCAGCAGGTTGGCGGCCGTGTTATCGCTTCGGACCAAGGCGGCCTGACACAGGTCTGCCACCGTCATGTGACCACCGGCATGCGGCTCGAGCAAAGGCGAGTTGTACAGCAGCGGTGGCGGAGGAATCGGAATCAGCTGCTGGAGGTGTTCTTGGCGATGATCCACGCGTTGCAATACAGCAGTAGCCAAAAGGAATTTAAACGTGCTGCACATCGGAAAGCGCTCGTCGATGCGGTAGCCCGAGCGCTCACCGGTTGCAGTGTCCAGAACGACGACACCAAACCGTCCGCCGTTGTTCTGCTCAAGTTCCCTCAAGGCGACAGACAGCGCACGCAGCCGCGGTGGCGCTGCGTGCAGCCAAGGGGGCAGCAAGCACAACGCGGCCACAAGGAGCTGCCGACGGCCGGTCACGTCAGGCTCCCGCCTCTCATCGCAGACATGTTACTCCCTGAAAGAAGTAGTGGCGGTCGGAGCCATCGAAGCCTCCGGTCAGCATGCAACAGCGCTTGAAATCTGCGGCCTGACAGGCACGGACATGGGTCGTTGCGCCCCAGCTTTTCCAGCAGCTCCTTGCCCTGACCCACGACCCGGTCGCCGCGCTGCACGCGTGTCTCGGAAGGGAATCCCTTGCGGCGCTTGCTAGTGACCTCGAAAGCAGTTGGCCTCGAGGTGATCGTTCTTGATTCGCATGAGGCACCTCCGCACAGCAGCCCCGATTCGGGAGCCGCGATGCTACACGAGCCCGGATGAGAAGGCCAAACTTCGGCCATGATCCTCGGCACGCATCTTTGAACCAGTTACGCAGACTCGGTGGAGTGGCCCACGAGGCGCAAGTCAGAAGATCTCGAACAATCCCGCCGCGCCCATGCCGCCACCCACGCACATGGTGACGACCACGTAGCGAAGCCCGCGCCGGTGCCCCTCGATCAGCGCGTGTGCGGTCAGGCGCGAACCCGACATCCCGTAGGGGTGACCGATCGAGATCGCACCGCCATCGACATTCAACCGATCGTCGGGGATGCCCAGCTGGTCGCGGCAGTAGAGCAGCTGCACGGCGAAGGCTTCATTCAATTCCCACAGGCCAATGTCCGCAATACTCAACCCGAAGCGCTTAAGAAGTTTCGGCACGGCAAAGACCGGCCCAATGCCCATTTCGTCAGGCTCCACGCCCGCCACGGCCATGCCGCAATAGCGGCCCAGCGGCGTCAGGCCGCGGGCCCGGGCCTGATCGAGTTCCATCACCACGCAGGCCGCGGCGCCATCCGAGAGCTGACTGGCGTTGCCCGCTGTGATGGATCCCTCGGGGCGGACCGGCTTGAGCGCTGCGAGGCCTTCGGCCGTGGTGTCGGCCCGGTTGCCCTCATCGCGCCTGAGCACCACATCTTCGATTGAGGTGGCGCCAGTGGCCTTGTCCGTGACGAGCTTTTTCGTCGCGACCTCGATGATTTCCTGATCAAAGCGCCCCGCAGCCTGGGCGGCGGCGGTGCGCTGCTGTGAAGACAGGGCGTAGGCATCCTGGCGCTCACGCGAAATCTTGTAGCGGCGCGCAACCACTTCAGCGGTGTCGAGCATCGGCATATACGCATCCGGATGCAGCGCGATGAGCGCCGGATCCGGTTCGATGCGCAGCTGCGGTGTCTGTACCATCGAGATCGATTCGACGCCGCCGGCGACCACCACATCCATGCGATCCACAATCACCTGGTGTGAGGCCATCGCAATGCTCATCAGGCCCGAGGAGCACTGCCGGTCGACCGTCTGGCCGGCGACCGTGACCGGCAGCCCTGCTGCCAGTGCCACGTTGCGTCCGATCGTGTGCTGCACGCCCTGGGGAAGCGCGCAACCGATGATGCAATCATCGATCTCGGCCGGATCCAGCCGCGCGCGCGCGACTGCGGCGCGAATCGCGTGGGCGGCCAGCGACGGGGAGGGCGTCGCATTGAATGCGCCGCGGTAAGCGCGGCCAATCGGCGTGCGCGCCACCGAGACAATTACCGCATCGCGTGCCATGTCAGGCCACCGCCGTGGGTGCCGATACGAAGCCGGCCTTGTGCAGTTCATGCTGGCCCTGGACGGCGCCCTGCGCCGGTACCATTTCGCCGCGCCGATCCGCGAGCTCGGCCCAGCGCGTGAGGATCGATTCCGCCGAGGGCGGGTCGCCCGCAATATGGACGCCCGCCGTCAGCGTGATGTGGGCCAGCTCGAAGCCGCCGGCACCGGCGCACAGGATCGCGCGCGTCGGGGCGTCCTCCGAGACGAGTGCCAGCACGGCCGGGCTTACGAGCTCCGGTCGCAGGCGCGCGAGCTGTTCGGCGGGGAGTATGCCTTCGAGCATCTGCGTCGCCGCGGTCGGCGCCACACAATTCACGCGGATGTCGTGCTTGGCGCCTTCCAGTGCCAGCGTCTGCATCAGTCCCACCAATGCCAGCTTAGCGGCGCCGTAATTCGACTGGCCGAAATTGCCGTACAGGCCCGAGGAGGAGGTTGTCATTACGATACGGCCGTAATTCTGCTCGCGCATCCTCGACCACACCGCCTTGCTGCAATTAGCTGCACCCATCAGATGCACTTCCACGACCAGCCGGAAGTCCTCGAGG
>JBEKOK010000060.1:0-14084 GCA_049521875.1 Steroidobacteraceae bacterium | reverse complement strand
CGCCGCTGGCGGTGCTGGCCGCGCTGCAGGCCTTGCACGGCGATCTGGCCCGCTAACCCTGCGGGCCTGGCAACCGATCAGCCCGGGGTGACCGAGGTTTCCTCGGCGATCATGCCTTCGAGCCGTTCGAGATCCGGGATCAGCGGCGTGTCATTGAGCATGCGTGCGCGGCACAGCACCGGGAAGCGCTCGGGCTGCACGTAATCCGGATCCGGACGCACGA
Organism: Steroidobacteraceae bacterium; assembly: GCA_049521875.1. GTDB lineage: Bacteria > Pseudomonadota > Gammaproteobacteria > Steroidobacterales > Steroidobacteraceae > FEN-1191. The sequence continues at coordinate 13,861 of JBEKOK010000060.1, read as the reverse complement.
CCTCGGCGTTGACGCGCACCAGCTGCGGAAAGCCCTGCGAGATGATGCCGAACACGCCGGCTTCGATGCGCGCGCCCTGGCAGTGGAACAGCACGATGCGCGAGCGGCCGCCGAGAGCCGGGATCAGCTGGCCACAGACACCCTCGAAGGACACCAGCGGCACCTGGCGTCCGTTCCAGACCACGAGCCCCAGGTACCAGGGCGGTGCCCCGATCATCTGCGTCGGCGCCTGGAAGCTGATGACCTCGGCCACGCACGAGCGCGGAATCAGCAGTCGCCCTTCGGCGAGCGGAATCAGCAGGCTGTAGATTTCAATATGGCGCGTGTCCATCAGCCGTGGCCGCCGGCGACCAGGGCCGCGCGACGCTTGGCCACGAGCGGCATGATCGCATCGATCAGCTGGCTTTCCTGGTAGGGCTTGCCAAGATAATCATCGACCCCAAGCTCGATCGCGCGCGCCCGATGCTTCTCGCCCACGCGCGAGGTGATCATGATGATCGGCACATCGCGCAGGCGCGGATCCGAGCGCACATGGGCCGCGACCTCGTAGCCATCCATGCGCGGCATCTCGATGTCGAGCAGGATGATGTCGGGCGTGTGTTCCTGCAGCACCGCGACCGCATCCATGCCATCGCGCGCGGTGAGCACGCGCATGCCGTTGCGCTCGAGCAGCCGCTGCGTCACGCGCCGCACGGTGATCGAGTCATCGACCACCAGCACAAAAGTACGCTGGTCATCGCGCTCGCGCATCACGGTCGGCGCCTGCCGGCCGCGCCACTCGGCGCGCACCAGCGCGCCGATGTCGAGGATGATCACGACGCGACCGTCACTCAAGATCGTCGCCCCGGAGATGCCGCGGATCGAGGCGATCTGCGGACCGACCGGCTTGACGACGATCTCGCGGCTGCCGAGCAGTTCATCGGCCACCAGGCCGGTCGAGTGCTCGCCGGCACGCACCAGCACGACCGGGATCGTCGCATCGGTATCGGGCGGCGGTCCGGCCTCCATGCCGACGAAATGCGCCAGCGGCTGCAGCCGGTACTTCTGATCGCCGTAGGTGAAACTGGCGTTGTCGCTGCGCAGGTGGGCCGCGACGTCCTCGCGCGAGAGGCGCACGACGCCCTCGACCGTCGGCAGCGGCAGCGCATAGAACTCATCGGCAATGCGCACCACCAGCGCGTGGCTGATCGCGAGCGTAAAGGGCAGCTTGATCGCAAAACGGGTGCCGGCGCCCGGCGTGCTCTCCATGTAGAGCGCGCCGCCGAGCTTCTTGATCTCGGTCGCGACCACATCCATGCCAACGCCGCGACCGGCCTGCTGCGTCAGCGAGTCGGCGGTGCTGAAGCCCGGCTCGAGCACCAGCTGCATGACATCCTCATCCGAGAGCGCCTGGTCGGCGTGGATCAGCCCCAGGGCCAGGCCCTTGTTGCGGATCGCATTCAGGTTCATGCCCGCGCCATCATCGCGCAGCTCCACGACCACCTCGGCGCCCTCGCGCTTGAGATGGAGGCGAATCTGCCCGGTCTCGTTCTTGCCGCGCGCGCGCCGCTCGGACGGTGCCTCGATGCCGTGCACGACCGCGTTGCGCAGCATGTGCTCGAACGGCGGCAGCATGCGCTCGAGCACCTGGCGGTCGAGCTCGCCGGTGGCGCCCTCGATGATCAGGTCGGCCTGCTTGCCCGAATCCGCCGCGGCCTGGCGCACGATGCGCGCCAGGCGCTGCACATGGCGCTGGAACGGCACCATGCGCGTGCGCATCAGGCCGTTCTGCAGTTCGGTGACCGTGCGGCCCTGCTGCTGCAGCAGGTTCTGCGCCTCGGTCAGCAGCGAGTCGAGCAGCTGCTGCAGGCTCGCGACGTCGCTGACCGACTCGGCCAGTGCGCGCGAGAACTGCTGGATCGCCGAGTAGCGATCCAGTTCCAGCGGATCAAAGTCGGCGCGGTGACCGGCCTCGTTCGCATGCCGGTTGAGAATCTGGGTCTCGGTCTCGAGCTCGAGCTTGCGCAGCTGCTCCTTGAGACGCGTGACCGTGCGCGAGAGCTCGCCCAGGTTGAACTCGACCGCGCCGACCTGCTGCTCGATGCGCGCGCGTGCGATGCTGACCTCGCCGGCATTGTTGAGCAGCTGATCGAGCAGGTCAGCGCTGACGCGCGCCATCTCGCCGCGCTCGGCGGCGACAATCGGTTCGCGCCCCGGCGGCACGGCCTGCGGCGCCATCAGCGCTTCGGCAGCGGGCGGCAGCAGCGGCACTTCGGCGGTCTGGGTCGAGGCCAGCGGCTCTGACACAAAGGCGACCGGTTCCGGCGCCGGCCAGGTCGCGAGCGGATCGGCGATGATGGGGTTCGGCGCCCAGGCCATGGCAAGCTCGGGCATTGGCGAAGGATCGGGCGCCGCAACCGGTGCCGACACCACCTGGGTATCCATCGGCGGGTGCGCTGCCACGGCGGCCGGCGGCGCCAGCGTCGTGACCACCGGGGGCAGGCTCATGCCGCGCGCCGCTGCGTGCAGCCGTTCGATCAGCGCATTCGCCGGAGCGACCGCGCGCCCGGCGGCGACCAGCTCGCGCATGCGCGCCAGCTCATCGAGGGTCTGCTGTACGACATCGCGCGCCCGCTCGTCGCCGGCCGCGGTGCCGAGCCCGATCTGGATGATCAGGCTCTCGAGTTCATGCGAGAGGTTGCCCATCGCGCTGATGCCGGCCATGCGCGCACCACCCTTGAGGGTATGCAGCGGGCGCTTGAGCGCATCGACATGCGCGGCGCTGCCCGGATCGGCATTCCACTGCTGCAGAGCGGTCTCGGCCGCTTCGAGCAGCTCGGTCGCCTCCTCGCAGAAGATCGCGGCCACTTCCGGATCAAAATCCGGCGCGCTTTCAGGCGGCGGCGGGCTCGGTGCCAGGCCCACCGGGATCGGGGCCACGGTCGCGGTCATGTGCACGCCGGAGCGCTCGTTCTGTACCGCGGCCTCGGCGATGCGCCGCTCGAGCTCGAGCTCGGCACGCGCGATGCGCGCGCGCAGCGTGTCATGCACGGAGAAGTACGCGGTGCTCTCATCCAGGTGCCCGGCGACCGCTTCCATCGCCGCCATGCACTCCTCGAGCAGGATCAGTCCTGAATCATCGAGGCCGATACCGCTGTCGTAGGACTTGCGCAGCCAGTGATTGAGCGGCTCGGCGAGGCGAATGCCGTGGCGTATCTCGGCCATCTTCGAGCTGCCGGCGAGCGTGTGCGAGGCACGAAACGCCTCCTCGGTCAGGACGTGCGGTGCCATGTGCGGCTGCTCGCGCTGCAGCCAGTGGCGGATCGCGGCCACGTGGCTCGCGCTCTCGCGCGAATAGATCTCGCGCAGCGCTGCATCGGGCACCGGCGCGGGCTCGGGCTGTGGCAGCTGCGAGGGCAGCAGCACCTGGGTCGCGGCGTACGGGGCGGCGGCCGCGCTCTCCGGCTCGGCGCTGAGCACCAGCATGCCCTCGCGGCCGGCGGCCAGCGCATAGGCGCGGGCCGAGATCGCGGTCGCATCGGTGCGGCCGCTCTGGCCTTCCTGCAGATCACGCACCAGCAGTGGCAGCAGCTTGACCGCATCGCGCAGCGTCTCGAGGATCGGCAGCGAGCGCTGCATCGTGCCCTCGAGCAGCCGGTTGAGCAGGTTCTCGATCGACCAGGCGAATTCGCCCAGATCGCGCGCGCCGACCATGCGGCCGCTGCCCTTGAGCGTGTGGAAGGAGCGGCGCATCGTCAGCAGCGAATCGCTCTCGAGCGGATTGTGATCCCAGGCCGGGAACTCGTGCTCGATGCGCGCCAGCTCCTCGAAGGCTTCCTCGACGAACAGGCGCAGCAGGTCCGGATCCGGGGCATCGAACTTGGCGGCGGTCGCCGGCACCAGGACCGGCGGAACCGCGGGCACCCGACCGGTGGTCTCGGTCTCGGCCTCGCTCGCCATGCGCGGGCCGGGCGTCAGCGGCGGCCCGATGCGCACGGTGCGCGCATAGCTGCCGGCGCCGAGCGCCGGCACTGTCGGCACCACCGGCTCGGGTTCGCGCGCGAGCGTATCGAGACAGGTCTGCGCGTTGTCGAGCATGTACCACGGATCGGTGCGACCGGCCTGCAGCGTCTCGATGTAGTACTCGATGCTGACGATCGCATCGGCCAGCCGATCCAGGTATTCGGAGGAAAGCACGCTGCCGCCGGGGCGCATCACGCGCTTGAGATGCTGGCTCACGGCCTCGATGGCCTCGACCGCGCGGGTCTTGCCGAGCATCAGCAGGCCGGCCTTGATGCCGCGCATCAGCTCGGGCCAGGTATCGAAGCCGGCCGCATCGAGTGTGCCGCTGACGTTCTGGGCGATGCTTTCCTTGACGCGCGCCAGATTGACCACGCACTCACGCAGTACCGCGGACTGCACCTGCTGGAAATCCTGATCGGCCTCTTCGCCTTCGACCGGCTGCGCCTGCTTGGGCAGGATCAGGCCGACCAGCTGCTCCTCGAGATGATCCTCGACCTTGATCAGCATCGCCGCGACCTGTACCAGTGCACCCTGATCGGCCGCCTGGCGGCCGCCGACCATGCCTTCGAGCGCGCGCGTGGCTTCCTGCACCTGTGCGCGCAGCTCACCCAGGCCGAGCACGCCGAGCGTATCGCCGATCTTGCGCAGCATCTCGATCTGCGGTGAGAGTTCCTCGACCTGGCCGCCGGCACGGCGCACGAACAGATCGAGCACATCCTTGACGCGGCCCAGATCCTCGCGGATCGCCGCCGCGACCGTGTGCATCAGCTTGACCGAGGGGGCCGAGAGGCTTTCGCGCTCCTCCTCGACCGAATCATCGAGCGGCAGCAGCTCGGAGAGCCGGAACGAGGCGCGCACCGCCGCGACCCGCGGCCCGGCCGAGGTCGAGCGCGCGATGTAATAGAGCAGGTTGTTCAGCAGCTCGATCGGCGGGTACTGCGCATAGCGGTTCTCGCCCTCTTCAAAGAGGCGCTTGATCTCCCGATCGGCGAGCCCCAGCAGGCGCTTGACCGAGACGCTGCCTTCGATGCCGTTTTCGCGCAGCGCCTCGAGCAGTGCGCCGGTGACCCACCACAGCTGAAAGACCGACTGCTGCGTCGCTACCTGTTCCAGGCGCGTGGCGACTGCTGCCAGGATCTCGAGATTCTGTTCGCGCCGTTCACCGCGGATCCAGCCGACGAGGCCGGTCTGGAAACGGGCCCGCAGGCGCCGCGCCCACTGCGCCACGGACAGCGGCGGTTCGCCCGGTGCCGGTGCCGTCGGTTGTGCCTGCCGGTCACTCTTGAGATTCAGCAGCAGCAGCGTGCCTTCCGAGAGCAGCGCGCTGCCACGCACGGCGCGCAGGTCATTCAGCAGCGGCAGCAGCACCAGGGCCAGGTCGCGGCCGCCGGCGATCACGCGCTCGAGGTAACCGGGCAGCTGCACCATCGCGCGCATCAGCGCATCGAGCGACTCGGCCTGGTTCTTGCGATCGGCCATTGTCGCCAGCAGGTAGCGCGCCACCTGCTCCATTTCCTCGGCCAGCAGTGCCGCGCCGTAGATTTCCAGCACGCGCAACGCACCCTGGACCAGGTGCAGCTCGCTGGCGCAGCGATCCAGCAGCGGGGCATTGCCCGCCGGCTGCTCGACGTGCGACTCGAGCGCACTGCGGGCATCGGCCAGCGCGACGCCGATCTCGCGGGTCACGCTCTGCAGGGTCTGTGTGGCCAGCTCACTCATCGTTTGGTGTCAATCCCGTGCGCCGCGCTTAGTTCAGGAGCCGCCGAGGGCTTTGATCCGCGGTTGCGAGCCGCTCGCGCCGGGCGCGGCCGGCGGCGGCACCAGCGCACGGTGCATGCCGGTCGCCGCCGCGACGCCGGGCAGGCGGAAGCCCGACACGGACTTGCGCAGCGCCGCCGACAGATCGGCCAGCTTGATGATCGCCTGGCTGGTGGCGCTGGTGGAATCGGCCGTCTGCGCACTGATCTCGCGCAGCACCTGGGTGCTGCGCGCGATGCTCTGGGCGGCGGTCGACTGGCTGCGAGAACTGGCCGAGATGTTCTGCACCAGGCTCGCGATCTGGTTGGAGACCTGCTCGATTTCCTGCAGCGCGGCGCCGGCATTCTCGGCCAGCAGTGCGCCGCCGACGACATCGGTCGTGCTGCGCTCCATCGAGACCACCGCTTCATTGGTGTCGGTCTGGATCGTGCGCACCAGCACCTCGATCTGCTTGGTGGCGGTCGCGGCGCGCTCGGCGAGGCGCTGCACTTCATCGGCGACCACGGCGAAGCCGCGGCCCGCCTCGCCGGCCATCGAGGCCTGGATCGAGGCGTTGAGTGCCAGGATGTTGGTCTGCTCGGCGATGTCGCTGATCAGCTCGATGATGTTGCCGATCTCCTGCGAGCTCTCGCCGAGGCGCTTGATCCGCTTGCTGGTCTCCTGGATCGTCTCGCGGATCGTGTTCATGCCATCGATCGTGCGCCGTACCGCCTCGCCGCCCTTGTGCGCCACATCGACCGAGTGGCGCGCGACATCGGCGGCACGCTCGGCATTGCCGGAGACTTCCTCGGTCGAGGCGGCCATCGCCGCGATCGACTCGGTGGCCGAGCCAATCTGCTTGGACTGCGCGCCGCTTGCCTTGGCCAGGTGCGAGGCAAGCGCCTGGGTCTGGCGCGTGGCGCCATCGAGCTGGATCGCCGACTGGTTGATCGTCGCGACCAGCTTGCGCAGCGCCTCGACCGCGTAGTTGACCGAATCGGCGATCGCGCCGGTGATGTCCTCGGTGACCGTGGCCTGCACGGTCAGGTCGCCATCGGCGAGGCTCGCCATTTCATCGAGCAGCTTGAGGATCGCCTGCTGGTTGCGATCCGTCTCGGAGCGCTGTGTCTCGGCGGCCAGGCGCTGCTGCTCGATCGCGGCACTGAAGCGCGCGAGCTGCTTGAACAGCAGCACCAGCGGCACCAGCGCGATCAGCGCGATGATCGCTGCGGGCCACGCACTGCCGGTCAGGGAGGGCGCCACGACGCAGGCGATCGCCGCGACGAGGCTTAGGATCGCGGCGGCCAGCACCAGCCGGCGCGGCCGACCCAGCTCCGGCAGCTCGGCAGCCTCGCTCATGCCGACGCTCCGGCAAACAGCGGATCCTCGACCAGCTTGCGCAGGCTCAGCACCGGGAACTGCTCCGCATCACGGCGGAACGAGCCGGCCAGGTAGCGCCCGCAGCGTACGATCGTCGTCGGCACATCGGCGGAGAATTCCTTTTCAGCAAAACGGCGGAACCCCAGCACCTCATCGACCAGCAGGCCGGCCGGGATGTCCCGGTGGTTCACGACCACGAGCCGCGTGGTACGCGAGGGCGGGGTTACGCCACCCTCGAGATACTGGCGCAGGTCGATCACCGGCAGCAGCTGCCCGCGCACGCTGGCGAGACCCAGGATCCAGCTCTTGGCGCCGGGCACGCGCGTCAGCGGTGTCGGCACGCCGAGCACTTCGCGGGTCTCCTCGCGCGCCACCAGATACAGCTCCCCGGCCATGCGCAGTGCCACGCCGACCCATTCGCGGCCGGACTCGGGCGGTGCATCGGGACTGGCAGTAATGGCACGGCCACGGCGGTCGAGCTCAGCGAGCAGTTCGTAGGGTTCGTCCCGCAAGTGTCTGAGCGAAGGGCTCTCCGGCATGATCAGGCGGCTAACGCGGCTTGCGCCTTCTCGACCAGCTGGTCGGGCGACACCGGTTTGACCATGTAATCCACGGCGCCCTGACGCAGGCCCCAGATCCGATCGGTCTCCTGGCCCTTGGAGGTCACCATCACGATCGGGATCTTGCGCGTGTCCGGATCGTTCGAGAGCGCGCGCGTGGCCTGATAGCCATTGACGCCGGGCATGACGATATCCATGAAAATCAGATCCGGGTGCATCGAGCGCGCCAGGCGGATGCCTTCGGCACCATCGACCGCCACCGCGGTGCGATAGCCATGGCGCTCAAGGGCCTTCTTCATCACGTGCACTTCAGTGGGTGAATCATCGACGATCAGAATGAGCGGCATCATCATCTCCCGATGTGCGCTTCAATCGCACCGAGCAACTCATCCTTGGTGAAGGGCTTGGTCAGGTAATGCTCCGAACCGACGATCCGGCCGCGCGCCCGGTCGAACAGCCCGTCTTTGGAGGAGAGCATAATGACCGGAATGGAGCGGAAGACCTTGTTGTGCTTGATCAGGGCGCAGGTCTGGTAGCCATCGAGGCGCGGCATCATGATGTCCACGAACACGATGTCGGGCTGGTGGTCGGCGATCTTGGTCAGCGCATCAAACCCATCGACTGCCGTAAAGACCTCGCAGCCCTCCTTGGCGAGCAGCGTCTCCGCGGTTCGCCGGATGGTCTTGCTGTCATCGATGACCAGCACTTTGAGACCCTTGAAGGCCGAGTCTGCCCCGCTCACGGCGCTCTCACTTCTATGTACGGTGGATTCCATGCTGCATCACCCTGGGCCTAAGGTGCCGTGACCGGCATTGCGACCCGCAAAAGATACCCGCGTTTTAACATATCGGCCCACCTGGGGCCATGCCACCTGCGTCACGTTTTTGAGACTTAGCGTGCGCTGGCGGGGACATAATCCGTGCCCATGAGACACTTAGGCCCGTACGAGGGATGGGGAACGATCCGATGAGCAAGCACATCCGCCTGGCCGTGGTGATGGATCCGATCGCGAAGCTCAAGTACGCGAAGGACACCACCCTCGCGATGCTGCTCGCTGCGCAGGCGCGCGGCTGGTCGCTGCATTACCTCGAACTTGCCGACCTGCGCCTGCGCGATGGGGTCGCCGAAGGCCGCAGCCGCGAACTCTCGGTCGCTGCCGACCCGCAGGCCTGGTACCGCCTCGGCGCCGAGAGCGTCACGGCCCTCGGTGAGTTCGATGTCATCCTGATGCGCAAGGATCCGCCGTTCGACACCGAATACATCTATGCCAGCTACATCCTCGAGCGGGCCGAGCTCGCCGGCGCGCTGGTGGTGAACCGGCCGCGCGGCCTGCGCGACATGAATGAGAAGGTGTACACGGCCTGGTTCCCGCAGTGCTGCGCACCGACGCTGGTGACACGCGACATGGCGCAGATGGCCGCGTTTGCGGCAACGCATGGCAAGGCGGTGTGCAAACCGCTGCACGGCATGGCCGGCCAGTCGATCTTCGTCATCGAAGGCGGCGACCGCAACGCCCAGGTGATCTACGAAACCCTGACCGGCTCGGGCACGCGCTTCGCGATGATCCAGAAGTACCTGCCCGAAATCACGACCAGCGGGGATTCGCGCGTGCTGCTCGTGGACGGCGAAGCCGCCCCCTATGCGCTGGCCCGCATCCCGCTGGCCGGGGACCATCGTGGCAACCTGGCCGCCGGCGCCCACGGCGTGGGCCGCGAACTCAACGATCGCGATCGCTGGCTTGCGGCGCAGATCGGACCCGCGCTCAAGGCTGCGGGCATGCTGTTTGTCGGCCTCGATGTCATCGGGGGCTTTGTCACCGAGATCAATGTCACCAGCCCGACCGGGGTGCGCGAGCTTGAAAAGCAGTTCGGGATCGACATCGCCTCACTGCTGATCGCGGCGATCGCCAAACGCCTGGAGGTGCGCGCCCGATGAAATCGGCGACCGGGCAGTTTCGCGCGATTCTCGAGCCCGAGACGGTGCCGGCACGACGCCGGCCCGGTGGCGGCTCGGTGCGCGACCGACTGACGACGATGCTGGTGCTGGTCGCACTGGCGCACGCGATCCTGATTCTGGGCATCAGCTTCGGCACCGAGCCGGCGAGCGATGCCCCGCGCGGCCTGGAAGTGCTGCTGACCAGCGATGAGCTGCCTGAGGCGGCCCGCAACGACAAGGCGCATTACCTGGCCCAGCGCACCCAGCATGGCTCGGGCAACACGCGCGATCAGGCCACCGGCAGCCCCACCCCGCAAGCGCCGGCGCTCGCGTCCGAGGGGGACAACGAGGGCAATGCCGACCGCGAACAGGCACAGGCCGGGAGCGGTGCGAGCACGCTGCTGACGACCGGCAATGCGCTGCGGGCAAGCTACCTGGGCACCGATGGCGCGGACGGGGACAGCCGCCGCCTGAGCAAGCGCAGCAGCCCCGCGCTGCCGCTGATGCTCGGGCGTGGCGATGCCGATGAACTGGTCGTGCGCGGCGATCAGGTGACCGGGCAGTGGCTGGCCCCGGATACCCAGGCCTCGGATCTGGCTCCTTATATGGATGCCTGGCGCCGGCGGGTGGAGCGGCTCGGAACGCTCAATTTTCCCTCGGTCGCGAGCCGCGCCAAGTTGAGTGGCAGCCCGGAAATCGAGGCGGTGCTGCGGGCCGACGGGCGGTTGATGTCTGCGACGGTGCGCCGCAGCAGCGGTTATGCCGAGCTCGACCAGGCGGCCCTGGGGATCCTGCGGCTGGCGAGCCCCTTCGATCCGTTCCCGCCGGAGATCGCCGGGCACTACCGCACCTTGCGCATTCTCTATCAATGGGAATTCCTGGCGGGCAGCGTCGGCCATGGCAGCGTGACGGCGGCCACGAACCCAGGCGGCAACCCTTGAGGGCCGCTGGCCGCGCCCCCATACTCGGTTCATGAGCGATTCGGTCTATCTGGCGAACAGCTTGCTGATCGCGATGCCCTCCCTGTCTGACGAGAATTTCTCGCAGTCGGTGGCATTGATCTGTGAGCACAGCGAACGCGGAGCCTTGGGCATCGTGCTGAACAAGCCGATGACGATGAAGCTCGGCGAAGTGCTGACGCAGATGAAGCTCGAGCCATCCGAGGCCGGCATCGGCGAGCGCCCGGTGCTGCGCGGCGGACCGGTCAAGATGGATCGCGGCTTCGTGCTGCACCGGCCCGGCGGCAGCTGGGACACCACGCATCGCGTCTCCGAGAGCGTGCAGGTCACGACCTCGCGCGATGTGCTGGCGGCGATGGCGCGCGGCGAGGGTCCGCAGGATGCGGTCATCGCCCTGGGCTATGCCGGCTGGGAGCCGGGACAGCTCGAGCGCGAGATGCTCGACAATGCCTGGATGTCGGTGCCGATGAATGAGCGGCTGGTCTACGAGCTGCCCTTTGAAGAGCGCTGGCAGGCGGCCTGGCAGATGCTCGGCGTGCACAGCTCCCGGGTCAGCCTGACGGCTGGTCATGCCTGAACGCGCCCCGCGCGTCATCCTCGCCTTCGACTTCGGACTGCGGCGCATTGGCATCGCCGCCGGCAATACCATCAGCGAAGCGGCGACGCCGCTGGGCGCGGCGCCCGCAACCCCCGCGGGGCCCGACTGGCCGACGATTGATCGGCACCTGAAGCACTATCAACCCGGACTTTTGATCGTGGGCCGCCCCTATAATGTCGACGGCAGCATCGGGCAGCTCGAGGCGGCCGCGGCCGAGTTTGCCGCCGCGCTCGCGGCACGCGCCGGCCGGCCGGTGGAGCGTGTCGATGAGCGCTACTCCTCGCTCGAGGCCAGTGCCTTGCTCAAGGAGGCGCGCGCCGCCGGCACCCGCGGCCGCATCCAGCGCGCCGACATCGATGGCCTGGCAGCGGCGATCCTGCTGGAGCGCTACCTGCGCGGGGAACGTGACGGACCCGGGTGAGGATTAGAATCTCGACAATGATCAGCACTCAACGGCGCGCCGACGGCTCCCTGCGGCACCTGATTACGCTCGAAGGCCTGAGCCGCGCCGAGATCGAGGCGTTGCTCGAGCGCGCGCATCACTACGCCTGCCCGTTCGGGGCCCGTGCACCGCGCAGCCGCGCCCTCGAGGGCATCACGATCGGCAACCTGTTCACCGAACCCTCGACCCGCACGCGAGTGTCCTTCGAGCTCGCCGGCCGGCGACTCGGTGCCGAGGTGCTGAACCTGGAAGTGCAGCTGTCCTCGCGCGTCAAGGGCGAGACCATGCTCGATACGATCCGCACGCTCGAATCCCTGCACTTTGATGTGTTCGTGATCCGCGATTCGGAGCCCGGGGTCGTGGCGCACGTGGCCGCCAACGTCGCGCCGCATGTCAGCGTGCTCTCGGCCGGCGAAGCGCACCTCTCGCACCCGACCCAGGGCCTGCTCGATGCGCTGACGATCAAGGATCATCTGGGGGATCGCTTCGATGAGCTGACGATCGCCGTGGTCGGGGACATCCGCCACTCGCGCGTCGCGCGTTCGGCCTACGAGGTGTTCCGCGCCCTGGAAGTGCGCGAGCTGCGGCTGGTCGGGCCGCCCGAGCTGCTGCCCGCGAGCCATGAGTTTGCCGGCTGCCCGCGCTTCACGAGCCTCGAGCAGGGCCTGCCCGGGGCCGATGTGGTGATGATGCTGCGGATCCAGAAGGAGCGCTTCGCCGAGACTGCGATTCCCGATGGCGCCGAATACTTCGCGCGCTACGGCCTGAACGAGCAGCGCCTGGCGCTCGCCAAGCGCGGTGCGCTCGTGATGCATCCGCAGCCGATGAACCGCGGCATCGAGATCGACTCGGCAGTCGCTGATGGCCCGCAGTCGGTGATCCGCGATCAGGTGCGCAATGGCGTCGCGGTGCGCATGGCGGTGCTCGAGACCGTCGCCCGCCCGCGCAAGCTCAAGTCATGAGTGAGCCCGGCCAGCGCGGCACGATCCTCCTCGAAGCAGCACGCATCCTCACTCAGCAGAGTTTCGAAGGGGCCCAGTTCATCCTGCGCCTGCACAGCCCGCGCATTGCCGCGCGCGCGCGCCCCGGCAGCTTTGCCCATGTGCGCTGCGCCGAGCATCTGCCGATGCGCCGGCCGCTCTCGATCATGCGGGTCGATAGAGCAGCCGGCTGGATCGAGCTGCTTTATAAAGTGGTGGGCAGCGGCACCGAAGCGCTCGCGACGCGCCTGCCGGGTGAATCCTTGAGCGTGCTCGGGCCGATCGGCCAGGGCTTTGAAGTGCATGCCGCGCGCCCGCGGGTGCTCGCGCTCGGCGGTGGTGTCGGCATTCCGCCGATGGTGTTCCTGGCCGAGGAACTGGCGCGCTCCGGCGGGCCATGGAAGCCACTGGTGCTGATGGGCTCGGAAGTGCCGTTTCCGTTTCGCACCCGCCCCTCGCACATCCTCGTGCCCGGCGTGCCCGATCCGGTGATCGCCTGCCTGCCGGCCCTCGATGCGCTGGGCGTGCCCTCGCGGCTCGCGAGCCTCGCGGGCTTCGCCGGCTGCTACGAGGGCTTCGTGACCGAGCTGGCCGACTACTGGCTCTCGGCCCTGAATGCTGTCGAGCGCGCCGAGGTTGAGCTCTTCGCCTGCGGGCCGACGCCGATGCTCAAGGCAGCGGCAATCCTCGCCGCGCGTCATCAGGTGCCGGCGCAGGTGTGCCTGGAGGAATACATGGCCTGTGCGGTCGGTGGCTGTGCCGGCTGCGCGGTGGCGGTGCATGGCCCGCAGGGCGTGGCGATGAAGCGGGTCTGTGTCGATGGCCCGGTGTTCGAGGCGGCGAGCGTGTTTCCGGCCGCCTGAGAATGCGCTTTAGCCGAAGTTGATCTTGGCTTCGAGGTTGCTGCGCGAATCGGCGTTGTTCAGCGCCACTTCCAGCTCGATGCGCCCGTCGCGATACAGGCGGTGCAGCGCCACATCGAAGCTCTGGATGCCATTCTCGGAACTGCGGACGATCGCTTCCTTGATCCCCGAGACATCCCCGGACTTGATCAGGCCCGACATGTGTGGGGTATTGAGCAGTACTTCGACCGCGGCGACGCGCTTGCCATCACGATTGACGACCAGGCGCTGTGCCAGCACCGCGCGCAGGTATTGCGATAAGTCGAGGGTCAGCTGGCGGTGCTGATCGAGCGGGAACATGTTGACGATGCGATCGAGGGTCTCGGCGGCGTTATTGGCGTGCAGGGTCGCCAGCACCAGATGGCC
>JBEKOK010000059.1:0-14149 GCA_049521875.1 Steroidobacteraceae bacterium | reverse complement strand
TGGTTGGTTCGCCCCTCGATCGCGCGCTGGAAGCGCAACAATGCGCTTGCATCAAGCTGCGCAAAACGCGAGAACCCTTCTGCTTCCATCCAGCGTACGAGCTCGCGCAGATACTCGAAGTGACCCACGACCGTCCTCGCGCGTTGCGGCAGCCCCGTGCTCACGCTACGGGTCCGGATCAGAGACAGCAGCATCCTCGCAGCCTCGAGTAGCGGGGCGAAGGATGCGTCGGTAAAACATCGTCCGCTGGGCAAAGAGAAGCTCCAGCGGATCTGCATGGGGCGCTCGTGCTCGAGCGCGTTGGTGGGAGTGAATACCCACACCTCATCGTGCCAGCGCGAGTCGCGCAGGAACCAATCGCGTCCCGCGGAATCGCTCCCTACCGCGGTCGGCGCGATGCTCGCCGGCGCCGATCGGCCCGTCATCGCAGCTCCGGCAGCGGTGGCAGCGTGCTCTGCAAACGCGCAGCGCCGGCAAGCTCACTGGCGGCGAACCGCGTCAGGATATCTTCCTCGAGGATGTGCAGAAGCGGGGCATAGATCGCCTCCCAGCGTGCCGGATGTATCTGCGCGGCAGCGAAGCGCAGATGATCGCGCGCCTGCAGGAGTCGGGCGAGCGAGGCGGCATCGGCGGTGATGATCGCGTTCGGACAAGTGAAGCAGCCGAGGAAGTTGCTGCAGAGCTCACCTCGACGCGTATCTGGTGCGATGCCGGCGAGGGGATCTTTACAGTCGAAGCCGAACATCGAAACCGCTGGCCCTGGCGGAACGGATGCCAGTGGCGCTTGCGGCGCGGCGCTGTGTGGTTGATTGCCGCCTGAGTGCGGGTGGCTGATGTGGCCCAGGAAGGCACGCTGCAAGGCTGCGATACGTCCGCGGTGCTGGGTCTCTACCTCCGGGGCTTCAACGTAGCGGACGGTCGTACCCACCTGTTGATGGTTGGCCACGGCCTTGACCTGTTGCAGGTCTCCCGAAGCCCGATAAAACGCACTCAATACACTGGGCCGAATCGAGGCGAGCGAGAAATGCGGCAGCCCATGTCGGGGAAGAAAGTCATCGCGGATGGCATGCTTTGCCATTGCAGCCGACCAAGCACCGACACCGCGGACGCCCTTGAACAGTAGCAGGCGATCGCGGGCGGACTGGGTGGCATGCGGCCGGAGCCGCCGCGTCCACTCGAGGATCTCTCGCACCAGCGCGGGCGGCTCAAACGGATCGCCCGTGCGGAAGGAGCGTCGCTGCGTCGTACCGGCTCGGCGCTTGGTCCAGACCAACATCTGCCGATCATCGAGCAGCGGGATCGGTTGCAGACAATCGCAGGAGAGTTCTGCAATGGGCTCGGGGTTGCCGGCCGTGTGAATCAGGATCGCCAAGTAGTAAGGCAGCAGCGACTCTGCTCGCGGATACAAATACGGCTCGACCTGCTTGGTACCTCCGTACCGGATCAATCCGCGTACCAAGGGATGGTGACCCGCCTGTGACAGGATCTTGCGCGGCGGTACGATCCCGCCGTAGCGCTTGTCGATGACCTCAAGTAGTCCTCCTAGGGAGCGTGCCGGATCGCTACTGCGGGCGTCTGCGCGTTCGCGCTCGCCTTGATCACGCAGGGTGCGCAACGCCCTGATGTCGCGCTCACAGGCCTTAAGGATCGCACGCAGCTCCTGCGCGGAGAGCTTCTGGGTCCTTCGGCTATCGCGGTTACGCCATGGAAATGGGTTGAACGGGAACTGCAGATCACCCAGGAGACCCGGACGGCAGCGCACCAACCACTGCAAAAGCATCCGTAGTGACGTGTATGCGCTCGAGCGGCTCGACTTGGTCCATGGCTCGCCATTCGCCCGGCACTGGGCGTTCAGCCACTCGATGTAGCGCAACAGAAGGCTATGATGGATATCGGCCACGCTCTTGACCGATGCGGACGCCACTGCAAAGCGCACGAAGACTTTGAAGTACGCCCACATCAGCAGAACTTGCTGATCGGAACGCGCGCCGAAGTGGTTCCAGAACGCGTCCGCCAGCGCGAGCCTGACATCGGGCGGCAGCGGCAGCAACGAGAAGTCGATTACCGTGCGGCGCACGCGCCGCGGTGCATCGGCGCGCTCAGGGTGCGCTGGCGCCGGGCTTGTCGCCCTGGGTAGCAGGCGGCTCATGCGCTCTCGTTGCGCGGCCATCAGACGGGCGCTCCGTCAATCAGCGAATCGAGCACGTCGCTCAACACCCAGGTGTCGGCCGCAATCGCACGCAAGTAGCGATCGGTGGTCTCGATGTGCTCGTGTCCCATCAACACCTTGACGATCAGCAGCGGGTTGATCGAGGCACCCTGCTTAGCGAGCCGCTCGAGGCGGGCGAGCATCATGCAGGCGAATGTGGCTCGCAGCAGGTGCGTGGTCGCGTTCAAACCGCAGGCGAGGCCTGCGTGGTGGATGACTTGCTGGTAGCGGTTCTTGCTCACCGCGGTGCCGCGGCTGCTGATGAAGAGCATGGGTTGGTCGACTGCGCCGCCTCTGCGTGCGGCGCGTGCCTGCCAGGCGCATCGGTGGGCGGACACATAGCCTGCCGTCTCCTCCAGCAGGCTCGCCGAAGCGATCACGTAGCCGCTCTTGCGACCCTTCCTGAGCACATCGATGACCTGATGCGCGGGCCCGGACGCTCCGCGCGCTGCCGCCGTCGGCCCTAGAACATCGGTGAGCGTAAGCCTCAGCAGCTCGCTCACCCGCAGTCCGGTGTACAACTGCCAGCGCGCCATCAGGTCATACGGCGGCACGAGCGCAGCGAGGAGTTCACGTGCCTGCGCCGTCGTCAGTGGCCGGGGCAGGCTCGCGAATTGCCGCAACACAAATAAGCTGGAATCCTCATCGCCCGCGCGGGCTGCGCGCGGAGCCCGTGCGCGCCTGGCGATCGCGAAGTCGTTCGAGCGGCCGATCAAAGGCGAGGCGCGTAACCACCCGGTGCGCACCGCCCACTCGTAGAAACGTAGCACCCCGCGAACGCGGTGGTTGATCGTGCGGATGCTGTACGGACGCTTTGTGTGCGCGCTCGCCTGGGTCAGCATCCGGTTGCGGTAGGCAATGAGGTCGGCCGCGTCCGCGACGCCCCAGGCGATCCGGTTCTGCTCGAGCGTATCGAACCAGTCGTAGAGAATCTCCGCGTAGGTACGCAGCGTGTCGGTGGTATGGGCACGCTGCACAGCATGTTCGTGTAGGAAGGCGACGGCGGCCTCAATCAGTTCCAGATCAGCCGTGAAAAGCAACGGAAACCCGGCGAGCCGCGGCTCACGCAGACGAATACTCGCTGCGAACGCGGCCGCGGAGCGTAGCGACTCAGGCACACCGGCCGGCAATGGCAGAGCTGCCTTACGGATGATCTGGACCATGGAGGCTCGAGTACTCGGTAAGTCGCTTGACGGCATCCACGAACGAGAGCCCGAGCACGTGCATCGCAAGGTCGATCGCGCCCCCACCACCCTTGCGGGCCCGGGTGTCGTACCACTTAGGGCCGGTCGTCAGGATCTCGAAGGCACCTCGCATCGTGTACGCATGCCAGCGGCGGCTGCCGCCATCCTTGGTGGGTGTGAAAGTGGGGTCCGGCTTGACGTCCATCGCGAGGCGCGCCAGCACCGCCTGGCTCGGCAGGTCGCGCAAGCGCGCTAAGGTCGCTGAGCTAAATGATCTACGCACCGCTTGGCCGCCCACAGGTTGCTCGAACCCTCCCCAGACCCCTCCCGGGCTACTCGCCTCTATCAGAGGCTGGGGCTACTGAAGTGTGCAGCACTGTAGGGCTTGGCGCGGAGGGGCATAAATAGCGGTGACATCCAGAAATGCAACCTAACACCCTTCAGGCGTCGCAGAGCCAAGTGCGGCCGACGAATCCATCACCCGCCGCCTGAGCGCCGCACTGGCGCTGGTCGACATCCGCGTGCTCGATCATTTCATCGTCGCTGACAATGGCTGTGTATCCTTCCGTGAACGCGGACTGATGTGAGAGCGGCGTGCGGAACGCGGTGCGGGGGAACGCCAACATACGCCCTTGGCGCGACCTCGAGCGCGGCGCGGCAGCCGAGCTTCGAGCTGCCTCTTACTCCCGCGGCAGGGGAGATTTGTGACTACGGGTACCGCAGGAGGCTCACCGCGCGCAAGGATCACCGGTGTGGTCTATCTGCTTTACTTTCTGACAGCGGCGTCCGGCGAGGCCTTCGCAGACCGGAGCGGGCCTTTGACGATTCAGGCCCTGAACCTCATCGCGCACGCGTTCTACATCGCGGTGACAGGGCTCCTCTATTACCTGTTGAGGCCGGTGAACAGCACCCTATCGCTGCTGGCGGCGCTGTTCAGTCTCCTGGGATGCGCCAATGATGTTCTTGGCCTCCTAGACCTCGCTCCGTTCCAAATCAGCAGCCTGGCTTTCTTTGGGCCATATTGTGTGCTGCTTGGCTACCTGATCTTCAAGTCAACTTTCCTGCCGAGAATTCTGGGTGTGCTCATGGCGTTGGCCGGTGTCGGATGGCTCATCGATCTGACTGCACTGGCAAGGCCGCTCACCCTCTACCTCACGGTCCTTGGCTTTCTCGCAGAAGCTTCGTTGATGCTCTGGCTCCTGGTGAAAGGGGTAAACATTTCTCGCTGGCAGCAGCAGGCCGGCGAGGCGCGAAACACCCCGCCTGTTGCCCCGGCGGGGCAACCTCGTGACTGAATTAGCCGGGTCTCAGCGCCCGCAATGGAACGACCTGGCAGCTGTGCTGGGGGAGCGCACCCTGGGCCAAGCGTCGGGGGTGCGACCCCCAGGCCCCGTGCGGTCCCATGCCCTCCAAGGCCGGGAGTTGCTCCGGCGCCGCGCTACTGGTATAAAGCGACCCCTTTGGGCCGCCACGGCTGTGGGCGGCTTTTTGATTAAGTCATTGATTTAAATAAGGATCGCCTCATGTCTCGCGTGTGTCAGGTCACGGGCAAGCGCCCCACCACGGGTAACACGGTTTCGCACGCCAACAATCGGGTCCGGCGCCGCTTTCTGCCGAACCTGCATGTACAGCGGTTCTGGCTCGAGGGCGAGAAGCGCTGGATCTCGCTGCGTGTGTCCACCAGTGGCCTGCGCACGATCCAGAAGAATGGCATCGAAGCCGTTCTGGAAAAGATGCGCAGCCGCGGCGAAGCTGTCTAACACCTTTTAGGTTTCAGGGTCACAGATCATGCGCGAAAAAGTGAAGCTCCTCTCTTCGGCCGGCACGGGTCATTTCTACGTGGCGATGAAGAACAAGCGTCTGCATCCGGAAAAGATGGAAGTGCGCAAGTTTGATCCGATGGTCCGCAAGCACGTGGCCTACAAGGAAACCAAGATCAAGTAACTGCCCGGGGCTCGCCAGCATGGGCGTTGCCGTGAAGCGTTACGATCTGCGAGCCCGCCTTCCGGCGGGCTTTGCATTTTTGAATCCCAGAGCTGCCACCGGGTGAACAGATGCCCGAACTGCCCGAAGTAGAGACCACCCGCCGCGGCATCGAGCCGCACCTGCGCGGCCGGCGAATCCTCGAGTTTCGTATACACGAGGCGCGCCTGCGCTGGCCGGTCGCGCGCACGCTGCCGGCCGAGCTTCGCGGCCAGCGCATCCTCTCGGTCGGAAGACGCGCCAAATACCTGCTGATAGGACTCGAGCGCGGAACACTGATCCTGCACCTGGGGATGTCCGGGAATTTGCGCGTGCTCGCTGCCACCACGCCGCGCCTGACCCACGATCATCTGGATCTGCTGCTCGACTCAGCGCAGGCATTGCGCCTGAATGATCCACGCCGCTTCGGCAGCTGCCTCTACACCAAGAGTGACCCGCAACTGCACCCGCTGCTGCGAAACCTCGCGCCCGAACCGCTCGAGGAGGCCTTCGATGCCGCCTATCTCTTCAAGGCCACACGCCGGCGCCGCGTGGCGATCAAGCAGTTCCTGCTCAATGGGCGCGTCGTAACCGGCGTCGGCAACATTTACGCCAGCGAGGCCCTGTTTCGTGCCCGCATCCGCCCGCAACGACGCGCCGGCGCGCTCAAGCTGGCTGATTGCGCGCGCCTGGTGCGCGCCATCCGCAGCGTCCTCGGCCACGCGATCCGTGCCGGCGGGACGACGCTGCGCGACTACGTCGGTGCCGATGGTCTGCCTGGGGAATTCAGTCTGCGGCTTGATGCCTATGAGCGTGCCGGCAAACCATGCCGGCGCTGCCGCACGCCGATCCGGCACCTGACGCAGGGACAGCGCTCGAGTTATTACTGCCCGACCTGCCAGCAGTGAGCGCGAAGCCTCCGCGACGCCGTCCGGCTCACCATCAGGCACACACCGTGCTGCATGCCGATCCGGTCATGCGCGCACTGATCAGTGCCGCCGGACCCTACACGCTGCGCAATGAACCCGCCGACTCACCGTTCCGCGCACTGATCCGATCCATCGCCCACCAGCAGCTGCATGCCACCGCCGCCACCCGCATCCTCGAGCGCTTCGTTGCCTTGTATGCGCCCGATGCGTTTCCCACCCCGAGCGCCGTACTGGCAACGCCCGAAGCCGCGCTGCGTGCCGTCGGTTTCTCATTCGCAAAAATCCGCGCCCTGCGAGACCTCGCGGAAAAGACCCTCAGTGGCATCGTGCCGCCGAGCGCCGATCTGCATGAACTACCCGACGAGGCGGTCATTGAGCGCCTGACTCAGGTGCGGGGCATCGGCCCGTGGACCGTGCACATGATGCTGATGTTTCAGCTGGGTCGCCCCGATGTGCTGCCGATCGATGATTTTGGCATCCGCAATGGATTCCGCCTCGCCTACGGCCTCAAGGGCATGCCCAGGCCGCGCGCGCTGGCCGAGTACGCTGAACGCTGGCGACCGTATCGCACGATGGCTTCCTGGTATTTGTGGCGGGCGGTCGAGCTGCATCACAGCGAGCGCTTGCCCGTCGCCTCACAGCCGCCGCGCGTCGCCGTGCAGAAGCCGCCGCGCAAGCGCATAGCGAAGCGCAAGGCCAGCCCGAAGCCTAAGAATCCTTCAGCACCTCGGCCACGCGCGCATAAGTAACCGACAGCAGCAGCTGCTCACCCTGTGCGAGCCAGCCGCTGGGCCGCTCGGCACTTTCCAGGTCGTAGCACACGCACAGCCGGTCGCCGTCCAGTTCCACCAGCGCCAGCAACCGCCGGCCCGCATAAGGACCTTCGACGCCGCACAGATCGAGCGTGCGAAAGCTGCGCGGCTCGCCAATCTCATAGGTACCCGCATCGACCGTGCGTTCAGTGCGATCCACAATGCGGTAGCCCCGCGCGTCGATGATCAGGCGCGCCACGCGCATCTCGGTGATGTCGAGATCGTGGCCGGAAATATCGGCGGCGATCGGAATCCAGGTCCCGTGCAGCGTCGCGGCGCCGGCGCTCATTCGGTCAGGCCGGCGCCCTCGCCGCGCGGATCGGCGGCGGCTTCGACGGCACCCGTCGTGGTGTTCCAGATCACTGCCTGCATGTTGCCCCAGCGGCGCGTCTGGACTTTAAGATGGTGGCCAAGCGCCTCCAGAGCCCTGACCTGCTCCTCATCAAGCGCGCCTGGCTCGAACATCAGCAGGTCGGGCAGGTACTGGTGATGGATGCGCGGGGCGGCCACGATCTGCGCCGCATCCTCGCCATCGAGAAAGCCGAGCGTTGCCTGCACCGCCATGCTGATGATCAGGCTGCCACCGGGCGAGCCTGCGATCAGTACCCGATCTGGAGTTTCAATGAACATCGGCGTCGCCGAGGAGAGCATGCGCTTGCCCGGTGCGATGGCATTCGCCGCATTGCCGACCAGTCCGTAGCCATTGGGCACGCCCGGCTTGATCGAGAAATCATCCATCTCGTTGTTCAGGAACAGGCCGGTGCCGGCCACCATGCGTCCTGAGCCAAACCAGAAATTCAGTGTGATCGTCGCCGCGACCCGGTTGCCATTGCGATCGAGGATAGAGAAATGCGTCGTCTGTGGGCCCTGAGACGGCTCGGTGAATCCTGGCAGCTCGGCACTGGGCGTAGCACGATCCGCGTGGATCCCGGTGCGGAGCGTGGCGGCATAGGCCGGATCGATCAGCCGCGCGACCGGCACACTGACAAAATCCGTGTCGCCCAGATATTCGGCGCGATCGCGATAGACGCGCCGCAACGACTCGACGATCAGGTGCAGGCGCGCGACGCTGCCGGCGGGCGGCAGTTCAAAGCCAGACAGCAGATTCAGTGTTTCGATCAGCGCCACACCGCCCGAGCTCGACGGCGGCACCGAGACGATGCGCGCATCGCGGTAGTGGCCCACGAGCGGCTCGCGTTCGACCGCGTGGTAATCGGCCAGATCTCGCTCGCTCCAGATGCCACCCTGCGCACGCACTCCGGCGACCAGCTGCTTTGCCAGCGCGCCGTGATAGAAGGAGCCGAGGCCATGCCGGGCCAGCTGCTCGAGCGTGCGCGCGAGTTCCGGCTGGCGAATCAGCGTGCCCACTTCCGGGACCGCGCCAGCGCGCAGGAAGTTCTTCGCAATCTCCGGGTCAGCCGCGAACTGCGCAAGATGCTCCTGCAGCATCGCCTGCAGGCGCGGCGTGAGCGCGAAACCATCGCGCGCCAGACGGATTGCAGGGGCCAGGGTGCGCGCCACCGGTAGTCGCCCATAGTGCGCTGCCAGCCATGCCATGCCGGCCGGCTCTCCAGGAATTCCGGCGGCCAGCGCACTTTCGGTGGAAAGATCGGGCACGGGTTCGCCGTGCGCATCCAGGAACATGTCGCGTGTGGCGGCGCCGGGCGCGCGTTCGCGCGCATCAATGACCTTGTCAACTCCATCGCTGCCCCGATGCAGCAGATAGAAACCGCCGCCGGTCAGACCCGAGCCATTGGGCTCAGCGACCGCGAGGGCCGCAGTCACTGCCACCGCCGCGTCAAAAGCGTTGCCGCCAGCGCGCAGTATTTCTATGCCGGCGGCGGCCGCGAGCGGGCTGGCGCTGGCAATTGCGCCGCTGCGTGGCGCTGCGGCCTGCGCGAGCCCGAGCAGCGCAGACAGCAGCCCGATGCCAAGCAGCAGCTGCGCCTCGCGCCACAGCGGCGAACGCGTCCCGATCATTTCTTGAGTTTGCGGCGGAAGGCCGCTTCTACCAGCGGATGCACGAACTGGCTGACATCGCCGCCCAGCGTGGCGATCTCACGCACGAGCGTTGAGGAGATGAAGGTGAAATGCTCCTTGGGAGTGAGGAACATCGTTTCGACACCCGGGGCAATGTGCCGCCCCATGTTCGCCAGCTGGAACTCGAACTCAAAATCCGACACCGCACGCAATCCGCGGATGATGACGCCGATGTGATTGTTCTTGGCAAACTCCACGGTCAGACCGTGGTAGCCCTGGATCGACACGTTCGGCAGATCGGCGAGCACGCCGCGGGCCAGCTCGACGCGCTCATCGATCGAGAACAACGGCGCCTTGTTCGGATTCGCGGCGATCGCCACGACCACCTGATCAAAGATGCCGGCGGCCCGACGCACCAGATCCTCGTGACCCCGGGTGATCGGATCAAAGGTCCCCGGGTAGACGGTGCGCACGGGATGGCCCACATTCAGCTCCTCGGTTGATACTCGAACAGATGATACCCGACCTCGCCGGCCGCGCCCGAGCGTAGCGGCTGAAAACCATTCGGCAACGCCGGCAGCGCATCGCGGCGCGCGTGCTCCAGATAGATCACACCGCCGGGCCGGATCCAGCCCCTGGCCTCGAGCGCTGCGGCCGCGCCGCCGAGCGCCCCGGCGGCAAAGGGTGGATCGAGAAAGGCGATATCGAAGCTTTGCGGCGCGCCGGCCAGGAATTGCTCGGCACTGCCGTGCTGGATCTGGGCGCCGATCGCCTCCCAGGTCACGAGCAACTCGCGCAGTGCGCGGCAGGCGGCGGCATCGCGCTCGACGAACTGCACGGCAGCCGCGCCGCGTGAGAGGGCCTCGAGACCGAGCGCGCCAGAACCGGCGAACAGATCCAGACAACGCGCGCCGGCAATACGCGCCATCAGCCAGTTGAACAGTGTCTCTCGCACCCGATCCGGCGTCGGACGGATCTCGGCCGCCGGAAAGCGAAAACGCCTTCCGCGCCAGCGGCCGCCAATGATGCGCAACTGACGCGGTCCCGATGGGCGCGAGGAAGCGGTGCGGGCTGGCTTGGGGCTGCGGGGACTCACGGGAGCACAGCCTACCCCACGCATCGCACGCGGCAACCATCGGCCAGCTACAATTAGCGACTTTGCTCGTGTGGATAGGACTCGATGCCTCCCAGCCCGGAACCAAACGACAGCACCGCCCCAGCCGCGCGCGGACTGTTTGCGCGCCTCAAGGCGCGCCTGAGTGAAAGCAGCGCCTCGCTCGGCCGCGAGTTACGGAGCCTGCTGCGTGGACGCAAGATCGACGCTGCGGCGCTCGAGGAACTCGAATCACGGCTGCTGCGGGCCGATGTCGGCGTACAGGCGACTGCCGAGATCCTCGAGGATCTGGGCCGCCAGGTCGCGCGGCGCGAACTCGATGACACCGAGGCGCTGTTGAGCGCGCTGCGCGCGCGCATCACCGCGATCCTCAAGCCCTGCGAGCAGCCGCTGGTGATCGACCGCACGGCTCACCCCTATGTGGTGCTGGTCGTCGGCGTGAACGGCTCGGGCAAGACCACCAGCATTGGCAAGCTGGCCCGGCAGTTCACCAATCAGGGACTGAAGGTCATGCTCGCCGCTGGGGATACGTTTCGCTCGGCAGCGGTCGAGCAGCTCTCGGTCTGGGCCGAGCGCACCGGCGCCGCCTTCAGCTCGCAGCACAGCGGTGCCGATCCGGGCGCCGTGATGTTCGATGCGCTGAAAGCCGCGCAGGCCCGCGGCATCGACGTGCTGCTGGCCGACACCGCCGGGCGCTTGCACAGCCAGTCGCACCTGATGGAGGAGCTCAAGAAGGTCAAGCGGGTGCTGCAACGCGTCGACCCGTCGGCGCCGCACGAAGTGCTGCTGGTGCTCGATGGTAATCAGGGCCAGAACGCGCTCGCCCAGGCCGAGCAGTTTCATGCGGCGCTCGGCGTCACGGGCCTGGTGATCACGAAGCTCGATGGCACCGCGCGCGGCGGTATTGTCGTCGCGATCGCGCGGCGCCTCGGGGTGCCGATTCGCTTCATCGGCATCGGCGAGCAGGCCGGCGACTTTGGCGAGTTCCGCGCCGAGGCCTATGCCGCGGCGTTGACCGGAGATGCCGAGGTGGCGCCGTGATCAGTTTCGAGCGCGTCGCCAAGCGCTATCCGAATGGCCGCGAGGCCTTAAGCGCGGTCACGTTGCGCGTAGCGCCCGGCGAGATGGTGTTTCTTACCGGGCGCTCGGGGGCCGGCAAGAGCACGGTACTCAAGCTCATCGCACTGCTCGAGCGGCCCACGCGCGGGCAGCTGATCGTCAACGGCGAGAACACCGCGAAGCTAGCGGCACGGCGCATCCCGGCGTTTCGCCGTCGCGTCGGCGTCGTGTTCCAGGATCATCGGCTGCTCACCGATCGCCCGGTGTTCGACAACGTCGCACTGCCGCTGATCGTCGCCGATATCTCGATGCGCGAGATCGACAAGCGCGTGCGCGCCGCGCTCGATCAGGTCGGGTTGCTTGGCAAGGAACGGATGCTGCCACTCGAACTTTCGGTCGGCGAGCAGCAGCGCGTCGGCATTGCGCGCGCCGTGGTCAGCCGGCCGCCGATCCTGATCGCCGATGAACCTACCGGCAATCTGGATCACCAGCTCGCCAGCGAAGTGATGAATCTGTTCCGACGCCTCAACGAAGTGGGCGTCACGATCGTCATCGCGACCCACGATCTGCTGCTGGTGCGTGAATCGGGCCTTCGCGAGATCGCGCTGGCCGACGGCATGGTCACCGGCGCCGAGGCACCGCTGCCCTCGATGCAGGCGGAGCGATGAGCGGCTTCGGCCTTTCCACCTGGGGTTCGCGGCACGGCCATGCGCTGCTCTCCTCGACGGGACGGCTCGCGCGCCATCCGCTGGCGACGCTGCTGACGGTACTTGTGATGGCGCTCGCGCTCGCGTTGCCGCTCGGGCTTGATCGGCTGGTCAGCAATGTGCGCACGGCGACCGGTGACTTCTCCGGCGCGATAGGCCTGAGCGCCTACCTGCACCTGGAGGTCCCGGAGGAGCGCCTCCAGCAGCTCGCGCGCAGTGCGCGCGAGCACGCGGGTGTCGCTCACGTGGACGTCATCAGCTCGGGCGCGGCGCTGGAGCAGTTTCGCAAGGAATCGGGCTTTGGTGCTGCGCTGGATGCGCTGACCAGCAATCCGCTGCCGCCGGTAATCAGCGTGACGCCTACTGCGGGCGCCAGTTCGCCGGCCGAGGTGGAGACACTGCGACGCTACCTGGCCGCGTGGCCGGAAGTCGAATCGGTGCAGATCGATGGCGACTGGGTCGTGCGCTTCAACGCGATCCTCGATGAGCTGCGCGACCTGTTGCTGCTGGCCGGTGTGCTGCTGGGCGCCGGGGTAGTCGCGGTGGTCGGCAATACGATCCGGCTGGAGATCGACAACCGGCGCGCCGAGATCGAGGTCACCAAGCTGGTGGGTGGCACGAATGCCTTCGTGCGCCGGCCGTTCCTGTATGCCGGTACGCTCTATGGCATGCTCGCAGGAGTGACGGCATGGTTGATCGTGCTGGCGGCGACCTTGAGCCTGCAACCAGCGACCTCACGGCTGGCACTCGCCTATGGCAGTCATTTTGTGCTCACTGGTCCGGATGCGCGCGATGCCGGTTATGCCCTGGCGGCCGGGACGCTGCTCGGCTGGATTGGCGCCTGGCTGGCCGCCGCCAGGCACCTGGCACGCATCGAGCCCGGGTCCTCATAAGCTCTTGATATATTGGCATAAGTAGTAGGGAACCGAGCCCCCTCTTAGCACTCTAATCAGCAGAGTGCTAAACTTCAGCCGTTCCAAAGATAGACGAGAGGGTCGTGTCGCATGACGAATCAAACTGCCCTGATCTCCTTACCTGGTGACTGGTCACTGGCCGGTCCGGTCGGGACCTTTGACGCCTATGTCGAGCGCGTCCGGGGTATCCCGGTCCTGACGCGCGAGCAGGAACAGGAGCTCGCCATAAAGTTTCGCGAGCACGATGATCTTGAGGCTGCGCGCCAGCTGGTGCTCTCCCACCTGCGCTTCGTGGTGCATATCGCGCGCGGCTACGCCGGCTATGGGCTGCCGGTCAGCGACCTCGTCCAGGAAGGCAGCGTCGGCCTGATGAAGGCCGTGAAGCGCTTCGATCCGCATGTCGGCGTGCGCCTCGTGACCTTTGCGGTGCACTGGATCCGCGCCGAAATTCACGAATATGTGCTGCGCAACTGGCGTCTGGTGCGCATTGCGACCACCAAGGCGCAGCGCAAACTGTTCTTCAACCTGCGGCGCATGAAGAAGAACCTGAGCTGGCTCACCGCCGAGGAGACCCAGGCGGTGGCCAGTGACCTGGGCGTCAGCCCGGGCGAAGTCACGGAGATGGAGCAGCGCCTCTCGGCCCACGATCTGTCGTTCGATCCGATTCCGGCCGGCGAAGAGGAGGAAGGCCACGGTCCGGTCGCCCATCTGGCGGCTCCGGACATGGACCCGGCTGAAACAGCCGAATCCGAGGAATGGGAAGCCGACTCCAGCCGGCGCCTGCACGAAGCTTTGGGCGGTCTGGATGCGCGCAGCCGCGCCATAGTCCGCCGCCGCTGGATGAGCGAACCCCGGGCCACGCTGCATGAATTGGCAGCTGAATACGGGGTTTCGGCCGAGCGGATCCGTCAGATCGAGACCGCGGCCTTTACTCGCCTGCGCGGGCTGCTGCCGGCCCCCGTTGTCTGATCAGCGCCACAGGTAGAAATACCACGACTAAGGTCTACCCGGCCCGGCCCGGCCGGGTCGAACCAAGCGCATGATCACTATGGCTTTCTGGTCCAAGCGGGTCTATGATCCTATCCACAGCGCACGGAATGTTGTTGGTGCGCAAATCGGACAGCCAACGGATTGAGAAAATCTGGCTTCCGGATGGACACGGATCCAGGGCGGTGCGCCACTTTGGCCACTGTCGGGTAACTGGAATGCACGAAGTAACGTGCGGCGCCCTGACATTTTCGGGAGCGGCGAAAGCCAAAGGTTCCGATCCGCACAAGAG
>JBEKOK010000058.1:0-14326 GCA_049521875.1 Steroidobacteraceae bacterium | reverse complement strand
CTCGCCGGCCGCGAAGGCAAGTTCGTCACCAGCCGCCAGATCCGCGACCGGCTGTACCGCGAGCTGCAGAGCAACGTTGCGTTGCGCGTCGAGGATACCGAGGAGCCGGATGTGTTTCGCGTGCTGGGGCGCGGCGAGCTGCATCTGACGATCCTGCTGGAAAACATGCGCCGCGAAGGCTACGAACTGGCCTGCGGCAAACCCCAGGTGCTCAAGAAGCTGGTGGACGGGCGCACGCTCGAGCCCTTTGAGGCGCTGACGATCGACATCGATACGGATCATCAGGGCGATGCGATGGAAGCGCTGGGGCGCCGCCGCGCCGAGCTCACCGATATGGTGATCGACGGCAACGGCCGCGCGCGTCTGGAATACCGCATTCCCGCACGCGGCCTGATCGGCTTCCAGGGCGAGTTCATGACGATGACCCGTGGCACCGGGCTGATCAGTCACATTTTCGATGGCTTCGATGAGGTCAAGGGCGAGATCCCGGATCGGCACAATGGCGTGCTGATCAGCAACGAGGATGGCGAGGCGGTCGCCTATTCGCTGTTCGCGCTGCAGGAGCGCGGTCGCATGTTCGTCAATCCGGGCGAGAAGCTCTACGAAGGCATGATCATTGGCATCCACACGCGCGATAACGACCTGGTAGTCAATCCGGTCAGAACCAAGAAGCTGACCAACATTCGCGCTGCGGGCAAGGACGAGGCCATTGTGCTGACGCCGCCGATTCCGCTGACACTCGAATACGCGGTGGAGTTCATCGCCGATGATGAGCTCGTGGAAGTCACGCCGCAGTCGATCCGCATCCGCAAGCGCTTCCTCAAGGAACATGAGCGCAAGCGTGCCGCGCGCGGCCCGCCGGCCGACATCCTGATCGCCTCCTGATCGGAACCGGCGAAGGCGTGCCCGCGCAGGCGAGCGCTCGGTCTATTAGGAGTGCGCGTGCAGCGCGCTGAGCGACTGCAGGCGGTGGTAGACCGCCAGGACATTGGGCACGTAGTCCAGGGTCTCGCGGAACGGCGGGATCTGCCGCCCGTAGCGATCGACGGCATCCTCACCGGCGTTGTAGGCCGCGAGTGCCAGCTCCATATTGCTGCCATAGCGATCCAGCAGATCGCGCAGGTAATGCACACCGGCGCCGATGTTCTGCTCCGGATCAAAGATGTTGTGCACGCCATAGCGACGCGCGGTTTCCACGCGCAGCTGCATCAGGCCGTAGGCTCCCTTGTTCGAGACCGCATACGGATTGAAGCCTGACTCGATCACGATGACCGCGCGCACCAGTGATGCCTGCACCGACTGCGCGCTGGCTGCTTCATCGATCAGTGAATCGTAGCGTGCCGACTTCGCCAGCCAGCTGGCGCTGGTGGCGCTGCTCGGTCCCCGGTTGGGCGAAGGCAATGGCGCGGCATGGATCAGCAGCGTGTAGCGCCGGTCATCGGGCATGTTGGTGAAATGGGTAACGCCATCGCCATCGGTGTAGGCGTAGATGTCGCCCACGGCGGCCTGGGCGCAGCCACACGCCAGCAGCAGCAACGGCAGATAGGCGCGGCGCATCATGGGGTTACGGTACGCAGGCCGCCCCCGGGCCGCAACCCGAGGACGCTGGAACCGCGACGCACTTCCGGGTTATGTCGCCGGCAGCCCTCAAGGCGCGTTCGCCTGCACGCTGAATTCGGCGCTGGTCGCACAGCCCAGTGAATCCGTGAAAATAATGGTCACGTGATCGCCCGCCTTCGGTACGCCCTTCATGCCCATCAGCATGATGTGCTTGCCGCCCGGGGCGAGCTCCAGCTTGGCTCCGGCCGGGATGCTGAGCGAGTCGAGCATGCGCATCTGGGCCACGCCATTGACGATCGAGCTCTCGTGCAGCATCGCCATCTGCATCGAAGGCGCCGTGGTCGAGGTGATCTTGAGCAGGCTGGTGCCGGTATTGCTCAGCACGGCATAGGCGGCCAGCGTCGTAGCGCTGGCCGGCGCGCTGCGAATCCAGGCGGACTCCACTTTCAGATCACAGGCGCCCGCGGCGAGGCTCGCCAGCAGTGCGGCACAGCCGATCGCGGGCAAGCCGAGCGCTTTGCTGATGCTCACGATGCACGACTCCTTGATTTTGAAACCTATTGTGCGGTGCCTGCCGGAGGCTGCCGATCCTAGCCTAGTCCGCCACGGCGCTCCACCGGCACCGGTCCGGGTGCTACTCGTCAGGGAGTTCCTGGCCGGGAAAGAGTTCCGCAATAAAGCCAAAGGAGCGCAAATCGCGGATCCTGAACGGGTAGAGCACGCCATCGAGATGATCCACCTCGTGCTGCACAACGCGCGCATGGAAGCCCGATACGGTCCGGTCGATCGCAGCACCATCGGGGTCAAAGCCCCGATACCGCAGCTCCTGGTAGCGCGGCACGAGCCCGCGCATCCCCGGCACCGAGAGACAGCCTTCCCAGTCTTCATTCATCAGCTCGCCGATCGGCTCGAGCTGCGGGTTGATCAGCACCGTGTAGGGCACGGCTTCGGCTTCCGGGTAGCGCCGGCTGGGCGCGCCACCGAAGATGACCACACGCTGCGGGACCCCGATCTGCGGAGCGGCAAGTCCGGCACCCATCGCCGCCGCCATCGTCTCCTCCATATCAAGGATCAGCGCCTGCAGCTCGGGCGTACCGAAGTGCTCCAGCGGCGCGCTGACCTGCAGCAGCCGCGGATCACCCATGCGCAGAATGTTTCGAACTGCCACTTCGTCACTCTCCCCGCGTGCGCGGCTCTAGGCCTCGATCCGTGAAAACATCAGGCTCCCGAACGCAAGCATCGCCAGCGCGAGCGCCGCCAGCACCGTCACGTCCAGCAGCGGATTGAATTGCCACAGGCCGGTGAGCGCGCCACGGATACCATCCATGCCAAAGCTCAGCGGATTGGCATGAGTCACGACGCGCATGCCATCGCCCAGGCCCTGCAGCGGAAAGATGGCGCCCGAGAGAAAGAACAGCGGCATGATCAGAAAATTCATCACCAGCGGGAACGCCTGGAAATCCTCGACCAGCGAGGCGATCGCTGTACCCACGGCGGTGAACGAGAGCGCGATCAGCGTCATGAACAGCAGCGCCAGCGGCCAGTGCTCCGGATGCTCGGGGCGGAAGCCGACCAGCAGACAAATCACTGAAACGATCAGTCCCTGCAGCAGCGCCACGGTCGCGCCACCACAGGTACGACCGAGCATCACCTGATAGCGTGGCACCGGGGCGACCAGCGTCTCCTTGATGAACCCGAACTGTCGGTCCCAGATCAGTTCTATGCCCGAAAACACCGCGCTCATCAGCACGCCCATGCCGATGACGCCGGGTGCCAGATACTGCACGTAGCTGCCATGGCCGGCCCGGGCATAGACCGGGCCGAAGCCGAACCCAAAGGCCAGCAGGAACAGCAAGGGCTGGCCGAGTGAGCCCAGCACGCGCGCCCGCGAGCGAAAGTAACGCAGCAGCTGCCGTTGCCAGAGTACGTAGATGACGCCCATCGTTCAGCGCCTGAACATACGGGCCATGCGCCGCATCTGATCCTGGCTACTGGCCTGCTCCGGACGGACGCTGGTTCCGGTCAGTGCGAGGAAGGCCTGCTCGAGACTGGTGGCGCCGTGCTGCGCCTTGAGTTCAGACGGCGTGCCCTGGGCAACGATCCGGCCGTGATCGATGATCGCAATCCGGTGCGCGGCGCGCTCAGCCTCTTCCATGTAATGAGTCGTCAGAAACACCGTCACGCGCTCGCTCTCGTTGAGCTGGCCGACATGCGTCCACAACTGGTTACGGGTCTGGGGGTCCAGCCCGAGTGTCGGCTCATCCAGGAAGATGACCTTGGGCGTGTGCAGCAGGCCGCGGGCGATCTCCAGACGCCGGCGCATGCCGCCCGAGAAGTGCTTGACGACATCATCGCGCCGATCCCACAGATCGAACAGCCGCAGCAGATGCTCGATGCGTGCTGCGCGCTCACGGCGCGGCATGTGGTAGAGCACCGCGTGGATCTGCAGGTTCTCGCGCGCCGTCAGTTCCGAGTCCAGGCTCGAATCCTGGAATACGATGCCAAAGCGCTGTCGGGCCTCGAAAGCATGGCGCTGCACATCGATACCATCGATTTCTATCTGGCCGCTGCTGGGCCGCAGCATCGTCGTCAGCATCCGGATGGTGGTCGTCTTGCCGGCGCCGTTGGGTCCGAGGAAGGCGAAGATCTCGCCCTGCGCCACATCAAAACTGACATCGTTCACGGCGGTGAAGTCGCCAAACGTCTTGGTCAGTGCCTTTGCGCTGATCATGCGGCCTCGTAAATGACACCTATGGGAACCCCGAATTGTACGCGAGCGCCGGCGCGACCCGCATGTTCTGGCGGGCTGTCGCGCCGCAGCGGGGTGCCTAAGCCTGGGCGTCCCAGTAGGCTTCCATTTTCAGGCGGGTCGCCGCGTCCAGCAACGTGCCGCGGCCGGCCATCTGGTCGTCCTCCAGATGTTCAACCTTGGTACTGCCGGGAATCGTAACCGTCACCGCGGGGTGCGAGACCACGTACTTGAGCATGAACTGGGCCCAGCTGCTGATGCCGAGGGCCGCCGCCCACGGGGGCAACGGACGCTCGCGACTTGCGGCGAGGTTCCCGCCACCGCGCCCGCCGAGCGGCACATTGATCAGTACTCCCATCTTGCGGGCAATCGCTGCCGGCAGGACTGCAGCCGCAGCATCGCGGTTGGCGATCGAGTAATTCACCTGGATGAAATCGAGCGGATATTTTTCCATACACTCGAGCAGCCGCGGATGATCTTCGCTCTCCGATGTGGTCGTGCCGATGTAGCGGATGCGGCCGGCTTTCTTCCACTCCAACAGCAGCGGCATCAGAATGTCGATGCCGACCATGCTGTGGACCTGCAGCAGATCAATGTAGTCGGTCTGCAGGGCCTTCAGCGAATGTTCGAAGCTCTCCGCTCCATAGAGCTGCGGACCTCGCTGCGGCGGCGGGCCTCCGCCCGGCGGCCCCCCTCCGGGTGGGCCACCGGTTGGTCGACCTGCGCCGGGTGGCGGGCCCATGCGCATCGGTCCGCCGGTGAGCTTGGTCGCGATGAACATCTGTTTGCGCAGGCCAAGATCAGCCAGCGCCTGACCTATGGCGCTCTCGCTATCGCCGTACATGGCCGCGGTGTCGATCACCTGGGCACCGAGCTCATGAAAGCGAGCCAGCAGCGGGCGCAGGCTGTCGAGGTTCGAGAGACGAAACGCGTTGGTGCCGATACCTATGACCGGCAGCCGCTGGCCTGATGCCGGAACCGGCTTCGTCAGCAGTGGGCCCGATGGTGTCTGGGCGCGCGCGTGGGTGCCGAGCGCTGCCACGACGCCCGCGGCCACCCCGGCCCGCAACAGTTCGCGGCGCGTCACCGCTGCATGGCGCATGAAGTCCATTGGCCTACCCCTGAATCCGGCGGGCGTACCGCCCGGAGCGGCTGATATTAGGCCCATCTCGGGGTGGCGCTGAAGGGCTGGCGCGCCCGATCAGCCGCTTGCTTAAGTAAAGACTTGTCAAGGAGCGCGCCGGGCGCCAGCGTGCCCAATGAGCCGAAAGCCGCGGCCAACCATTCGGCGCTGGCAACTTGCGCGCGGGGCTTTTAACATGGATCCCGGTGGGGATGCGGCTGGCTGGTCAGCCAGGCTCCTGAACTTTAGGACCGCTCGGATATCAAAGCTTATAGCGAGCACTCCGTCCCGCCCAATATCGCAGTCTCTAAAACTTCGAGGACGTTGATAATGAAATTTTTGCTGCCTCTGTCATTGCTGGCGCTGCTGGCCACGGCTCCGGCCCTGGCCGATTGCACCGCACCGAACCATTCGATCAAGGTACCCAGCGGCGCGACGGCCACGAAGGAAGACATGATCGCCGTCAATCGTGAACTCAAGACCTGGAACGCCGAGGTCAGTGACTTCGGCAATTGCCTGAATCTCGAGCGTGACGCCGCGATTGCAGCTCTGGGCGACAAGGCAACTGATGACCAGCGCAACAAGGTCGCAAAGAAGTATGCCGACCTCTATAACAATGAGGTCGACAAGCTGACCGACGTCGCCGGCCGCTTCAACAACGAAGTCAAGATATTCAAGGCCAAGAACCCGAGCTGAGCCCGCGCGGCGCGCCGCGGCCATGCCGCAGCCGCCGCGGTCTCGATGCGTTAGAGTTCGCCCTTGCCTGCGGCACCGAAGGTATCGCAGTTCTCAAAGTCGCCGCTCTCAAAGCCACGCTGCGTCCAGCGTAGTCGCTGCGCGGCCGTGCCGGTATCCATCGGATCTGGCACGACGGTTCCCGCTGGCAACGCGCGCGCCCGCGCAGCCGATTCGGCGGCCACAGCCGCAAGCGCGCCTGACAAAGCCGAGGGTGTCACGGCCAGCACATTGCGCATCACCGCTGAGTGCAACCAAAGTCCGGCATAGCAGTCCGCCTGCAGCTCCATTGTCACCAACGTACGGTTCCCGTTCTCCGGCGTGCTCGTGGAGCGCGCCTGCTGCACGAGTGCGGTGGTGCCGATCAGGAACTGCACATGATGCGCGACCAGATGGGCAATGACGAAGCCCTCGGCCACCGCGCCTTCGGCGCCGGCACGGGCGCCGATGGCATCGAGCGCCTTGGAATCTAGGTACAGATGCTGGTCCGCGGGACAGTAGAACGGCCCGGTCATCGGCTCCTTCTGGCCGCAGACGCCGCTGATCTGAGCGCTGTAGAGCGTCAGACCCGGTGCCTGATAATGGCCGCCAAGCTGCTTAAACTGCTGCGCCCAGAACATCGCGGTGTCATCGAATACGCGCTTCTGTGCCGGCACCTCAGCCTCAGGCGTCGCCGCTTTCGCAGGCGCGCCGGTGAGTGCGAGCAGGACCAACGCGGCCAGCACCGCCAGAGCTTTCATAGCTGACATTCAGGGATCAAGAGCAGCAGTGCTAGCCGGCGCAGCCGCTGCAGCGATCGGTCGCGGGAACGGCCTGCAGTCGCCCGGGCGCGATGGTACCGCCACAGCGTGCGCAGATCTCGTAGTCACCACTGTTCAGCCGCGCCAGGGCGCGCCGGATCTGCAGCAGTTCCGTATCGGCTGAGTCGCTGATCTGCGCCAGCACCTCATCGTCTTCGCGCTGCGTGGCCTGATCAGCAAAATCCGCCACCAGCGGATCCGACTCATGGCGCATGTCGGACTTGGCATGCGCCGAGCGCTGCTCCAGTTCCTGCTTGCGCTCCATCAGACGGAGCCGGGCGGCTGCCAGATCCACGGCCATCAGCAATTATCCTCGTGTTGAAAAGGCTCCCGCCACTTTGATGCGACCCGCGCGTCGAGGGCTGGCGCTCAGTGCGCCGTGGCGGGCGGCTGCAGTCCCTTGGTGTATAGCACCTTGCCCTGCGGCGTGACCAGCACCGCATCGACATCGGGCAGCCGGTTGTAGATCTTCAGCGCCTCTTCGGGTCCCAGCACAAACGCGGTCTTTGAGAGGCCATCAGTGCGCGTGGCAGTCGGCGCCAGCACCGTGGCGCTGCGCACGCGACTGGCCGAATGACCGGTGCGCGGATCAATAATGTGGTGATAACGCACCCCGCCCTCATCAAAGAAGCGCTCGTAGTCGCCCGAAGTGGAGATTGCCGTGTCACTTAACGGCAGTCGCAGGATCACCTGATCCTCGTGGTCCGGGTGGCGGATTCCGACCATCCAGGGCTTGCCAAAGCGATCACCGATGATGCGGCTGTCGCCGCCGGCCGTAACCAGCGCATGTGTAATGCCGCGTTTTTGCAGCACTTCGATGCCGCAATCAACCGAGTAGCCCTTAGCGATGCCGCCCAGGTCAATGCGCATACCCGGGTGCATAAATTGCACGGTCAGCTCGGACGCATCGAATTTAAGATTCCTGTAGTCCACTGAGGGCAGCGCGGCCTTGATCTTATCTTCCGTGGGACGGACGTGCGCCCGGAAGTCATAGAGATAGCCGACGCTCGCGTAGGTGATGTCAAAGGCGCCCTCGGTCAGCACCGAGTAGTCCACGGCAGTTCGCAGCAAATCAAATAATTCCTTGCTGATCTTGACCGGATGCGTACCGGCCTCGGCATTGACCTTCGAGACTTCGCTGGTCGGTATGTAGACGCTCATCGTCGCATCGATGTGGCGCATCTCATCCATAACCGCGTCGATCGCGGCCTGGCCTGCCGTCTCATCATCACTCCACAACTCGACGGTAATGCGCGTGCCCATAATCCCGTCTTCATCGCGGTGGATCCACCCGGCGTGCGCTGTTACCGCAAATGCGAGCGTGCAGCTGAAGGCTAATGCCGTCATAGGCGCGCGGCGCATCACCGGCTTAGCTCCTGGCGCACGCCAGCAAGCGCCGCACAGCCCGTGACCATCTGCTTCTGTGAACTCATCCTCGGCTCCTTGCGAGATCCGTACTTCACGTGTGCCGTAATAATACGCCGGCCGTGCATTGAGCGCGGCGCCGCCATGTCGTGCAACTGCGACGACTAGGCGGTCTCGGCCGTGAAGCCGCCACCGTCAAATATCGCCTCGCCTCTTTCCCGATACCACTGCCGCAGGTACTGCCAGGCGCTGCTCGCATCTTCGGCGAAATGAAACAGTTCGCGATCCTCAGGCTCAATGACGCCTTCGCTGAGCAGAAACTCAAAGTTGATGGCTTGCCGCCAGTATTCCTCTCCGATCAGAACGATCGGCACCGCTTTCATCTTGCGGGTCTGCACCAGCGTCAGTGTTTCGAATAGTTCATCGATCGTGCCGTAGCCGCCCGGGAACGCGATCAGTGCGCGCGCCCGCTTGAGAAAGTGCAGCTTGCGCATCGCAAAATAATGAAAGCGAAAACACAGCGCCGGCGTGACATAGGGATTCGGGTACTGCTCGTGCGGCAATGAGATGTTCAGGCCGATGGAGGGCGCGTTGGCATCGAAGGCCCCGCGGTTGGCAGCCTCCATGATGCCGGGACCGCCGCCGGTGACTATCACCGTGCGACAGCGGCCGACGTCCGTATTGGAGCGCGCGATCAGGCTGCCCAACTCGCGCGCGGTGTCGTAATAGTGGCTACGCGCCACCAACCGCTCGGCCACCTTGACGCGTCGCTGGCACTCGATGGAGTCCGGTGCGGCGACGAGCGCGGCGCGCGCAGCAGCAAGACGCCGCTCGGTTTCGCCCCGCTCGGCAATGCGCGTACTGCCGAAGATCACGATCGTATGCTCAACGCCCAGCTGATTCAGGAACGTCTCGGGCTTGAGATAGTCAAGCTGCAGGCGCAGCGCGCGCATGTCATCGCGCTGCAAGAAGGCCGCATCGGCGTCGGCGGGCACATAGCTTGGGCTGGCGAGGATGGCGGCAATCCGCTGTGGAGCGCCAGCGTCCTCTGCGGCGGGTTTTGGGTGTTGCTCGGGCAACGGTTCGCGTCGCGAATCGGTCAAGGCGCTACTCGCAGTTGTGTTTATTGAGGCTCGCTAGCGCGGGCCCGGTTGGTTCGCGCCCGCACACTACCATTAACTTGATGTGCCCGACACCAGCTGTCCTGCCCGGCCGCGCACAAAACTTATCACGCGCTCGGGAAAGCCTGCTCGTAGAGTCCCTTGCTGACCAACCATTCGCGATTAAAGAGTCGCGAGAGATACTTTGATCCACTGTCGCACAGCACCGTGACCACCGTATGGCCCGGGCCCAGTTCACGCGCAACGCGCACCGCGCCCGCCACGTTGATGCCACTGGTGCTGCTGACGAACAGACCTTCCTCGCGCAGCAGCCGGTACACATAACTGACCGTCTCGGCATCCTCGATGTGGAGCGCCTCATCAATCGGCGCGTCCAGCATGTTGGCCGTGACGCGCCCGATGCCGATGCCTTCGGTGATCGAGCCACTCCCGGTTGTCTTCAGGACACCGTTACGGATGAACTCGAACAGCGCACTGCCCGGCGGATCCACCAGCACCGTGCGCACCGCCTTGCTGCGCGTCTTGAGGAATTCGGAAACACCGGCGATTGTCCCGCCGGTGCCGCTGGCGGAGACGAACGCATCGATGCGCCCGCCAGTTTGCTCCCAGATTTCGGGGCCGGTGCTCGTGACGTGGGCTTGGCGATTGGCGGTGTTATCGAACTGGTTGGACCAGATCGCATCGGGCAGCTCGCTGGCGAGGCGCCCGGCGACCTTCTGGTAATGATTGGGATCGGCAT
Organism: Steroidobacteraceae bacterium; assembly: GCA_049521875.1. Lineage (GTDB taxonomy): Bacteria > Pseudomonadota > Gammaproteobacteria > Steroidobacterales > Steroidobacteraceae > FEN-1191. Next base: position 4,134 of record JBEKOK010000058.1, on the reverse strand, counting down.
ACGGCACGGCCTTGACCCGCCGCACTTCGGCACCGAGGGCCTCGATCAGGCCGTATTTTTCCGGTGACTGGTTATCGGGCATGACAATCACGCAGCGATACCCGCGCGCGCGACACACATGGGCAAGGCCAATGCCGGTATTGCCCGCAGTACCTTCAACCACCGTACCACCCGGCCGCAGCTGTCCGCGCGCTTCGGCATCGAGCACAATCGCGCGCGCGGCGCGATCCTTGACCGATCCGCCGGGATTCATGAATTCGGCCTTGCCATAGATCTCGCAGCCGGTTTGCTCACTGAGCCGGCGCAGCCGGATCAGCGGCGTTTTTCCGATGGCATCGACAAAATCCTGCGCAACTCGCATCGACAGTCCCCTGTTATTGGTTCGCGTTTGTCACCTAGGTCGCGGCATCGCTCGAGCGGCCGGCCTGCAAAACGCCCGGCACCGTGTCCCCAACCACCAGCAGCGCCGGGGCACTGATCCGGGCGGCACGCGCCCGGACGTCGATATCATAAAGCCTCCCACTGACAACGCGCTGACCGGGGAGTGTCGCGCGCTCAATCAGCGCAGCGGCGCGCTCGCGCGGCGCACCGTGCGCGATCAGCCGCTCGACGATGCGCGGCAGCTGTGCCACGCCCATGTAGAACACCACGGTCTGAAGCGGTGCCGCCAGCGCGCGCCAGTCGAGCGCGGCGGCGCCCTCACCCATCGCGGTCACGAAGGTTACCGACTGTGCCAGGCCGCGCTGCGTCAGGGCGATACCGGCACCCGCCGCCGCGCCAAGCGCGGCGGTGACGCCTGGAACAATGGTCACCGGAATGCCGGCTGCGGCCAGCACCGCCAGTTCCTCGCCGCCACGGCCGAAGATCAACGGATCGCCGCCCTTGAGTCGCGCCACGCGCAGGCCGCGGCCCGCGTATTCGAGCAGCAAGCTATGAATGCGCTGCTGCGTGACCCGATGCTGTCCGGACTCCTTGCCGACGAACACGCGCTCGGCATCGCGCCGGACACGCTCGAGGATTGCCGGGTCGACCAGGCGATCGTAGAGCACGACATCGCACTGCTGCAGCAACTGCTGCGCGCGCAGCGTCAGCAGATCCGGATCACCGGGACCAGCGCCGATCAGCCACACCTCGCCGCCTTTCGCGCGTGCAGTGTCCGCGTTTGAGAGCAGTGCGGCGAGCTGCCGTTCGAGGCTCGCCTCATCAGTCGCGCCGTGCAGCAGCTGACGCGCAAGCGGTCCCTCGAGAAACTCATCCCAGAACCTGCGTCGCGCAGGAAGCGCGGGCAGCGCGCTGCGCACGCGCTCGCGCCAGCGTCCGGCCAAAGCGGCCAGCGTTCCCAGTCGCTGGGGCAGTACCGCCTCGAGCAGCGTGCGGATGTGCCGTGCGAGCACGGGCGCAGTGCCGGAAGTGCCCACGGCGACCAGCAGCGGCGTGCGATCGATGATTGCCGGCATGATGAAGCTGCAGTGTCGGGCATCGTCAACGACATTGACGAACAGGCCCTGGGCGCTGGCCGCCGCGTGCACTGTCGCATTGATCTGCGGGTCATCCGTGGCTGCGATCACGAGCGCCGCGCCCTCGAGATGCGCCGGAACAAACTCGCTGCATAGATGTTCAATGTGTCCGGCCGAACGCAGCGTGGCGAGTTCTGGCGCCAGCACTGGCGCGATGACGCGTATGCGGGCCTGTGCAGAGCGCAGCAGTTCAATCTTGCGCGCGGCCACTTCGCCGCCGCCGACCACGACCACGGCGCGCCCGCGCAGATCCAGGAAAACTGGGAGGTAATCCATGAGTACTGGCCGCGGCCGTCAGCCGCGCCGGGCGGCGCAAATCACTGTGTCGCTGGATTTCACCGCGCCATTCTCATTCGAAATCTTATAACTTTCTAGCATAAGTGTGACGCATTGGGATCACCTTTCGTATTGCGGTGACACACCGATGACGCCCGAAAGGCCGTGTACGGCACAATGCGCCTCATGGAAGCCAACTATCCGCTGGGCCTGCGACGCCTGCGCCAAAGCTCGCAGATCCGTGCCCTGACGCGCGAGGTGCATGTCGCACTGGATCAACTGATCCAGCCATGCTTCGTGGCCGAGACGGCGAGCCGCCCGGAACCAGTGCCCGGCCTGACCGGGGTACACCAGGAAACCGCCGATTCGCTGCTACGCCGGACCGAGCAGGATCTGAAGGCCGGCGTGCGCAATTTCCTGCTGTTCGGCGTCCCCCGGGCCCGCAGCACCCATAACATCGACTGGTCATTCACGGCGAGCCAGATACGCGCGCTCAAGCAACGCTTTGGCGCTGATCTGTGGCTGGCTGTTGATGTGTGCCTGTGCTCCTCGACCCCCCATGGACACTGCGGCGTGCTCAATGCCGAAGGCGATCACATCGAGAACTCCGCCAGCGTCCATGAACTGTGCCAGGCCGCTCTGGCCTACGCCGAGGCTGGCGCCGACTGTGTCGCGCCCAGTGACATGATGGACGGTCGCATCGGGGCGATCCGCAGCGCGCTCAACAAGGCCGGCCGGGACAGCACGATCCTGATGAGCTATGCGGCGAAATTTCACTCGACCCTCTACGGGCCGTTCCGGGTCGCGGCCGACTCGGCGCCGAAGAACCCCGGCGCGCTGAAGGATCGCTCCAGCTACCAGATCGATCCGGCGCGGCCGACCGACGCGCGCCAGTCGGCACTGCGTGATGCGGCCGAGGGCGCTGACATCCTGATGGTCAAGCCGGGTCTGGCCTATCTGGACATCCTGCGCGATCTGTCGCGCGAGATACCACTACCCTGGGCGGTGTACCAGGTCAGTGGCGAGTTTGCTGCACTCGAGGCGCTCGCCGCCCAGGGCCTGGCGCCACGCGCAGCGCTCCACCGTGAGATCTACACCGCCTTCCGGCGCGCGGGCGCCCAGATGATCATCACCTACGGTGCACGCGAGGCACGCGAGTGGCTCGCGGGCTGAGCGTACAACGCCGCAGTTCACTCCGGGATAGCGCCACACATCATGAATCGATCTGAAGAGTTGTTTGCGCGTGCGCGCAAGGTTTCCCCTGGCGGCGTGCATTCACCGGTTCGCGCTTTTCGCGGCGTGGGCGGCACGCCGCGCTTCATGAGCGGGGGCAGCGGCGCGTTGCTGCGTGATGTCGATGGCCGGGAATACGTTGATTTCTGCATGGCCTTCGGGCCGCTGATCCTCGGCCACGGCAACCGGCCGGTGCGCGAGGCCGCGCTTGCGGCCATGGATCGCGGCTGGAGTCTCGGCACGGCCGAGCCCTACAGCCTCGAGCTGGCCGAGTTCATCACCGAGCGCATTCCGTGGGTCCAAAGCATCCGCTTCGTCAATTCCGGCACTGAGGCGGTGATGTCGGCGCTGCGCCTGGCGCGCGCCGCAACCGGCCGCGCGAAAATTCTGAAGTTCGAAGGCTGCTATCACGGTCACGTCGATGCCATGTTGCTGCGCGCCGGCTCAGGACTTGCCGAAGCGCCGGTGCCCGACAGCGCCGGCCTCGCGCCCGAAGTCATCCGCGAAACGCTGATCGCTCCACTGGATAACGTGGCAGCGCTCACCGCGATGATTGAGCAGCACGGCCGCGAGCTGGCTGCGGTGATCATCGAACCGCTGCCGGCCAACTACGGTTTGCTGCCCCAGCGCCAGGAATTCCTGCAGGCGCTGTGCGATCAGGCACACCAATGCGGAGCGCTGGTGATCTTCGATGAGGTGATCTCCGGATTCCGCAGCAGCTTCCAGGGCTACGCCGGCCTGAGCGGCCTGCGCCCGGATCTGGTGACCTACGGCAAGATCATCGGCGGCGGCTTCCCGGTAGGCGCCTATGGCGGCCGGCGGGAGCTGATGGAGATGGTCGCGCCGGCTGGCCCGGTCTACCAGGCCGGTACGCTCAGCGCGAATCCCGTGGCGATGTGCGCCGGCCTCGCAGCGCTGCAGCAGCTGGCCGACGGCCGCATCTACCAGCAGCTCGAGACGCTCGGTGCGCAACTCGAGGCGGCCTTAGGCGGCCTGCCAGGCCTGAGTGTGCAGCGGAGCGGATCGATTTTCTGGATGTGCCGCTCAGCCGCAGGGTTCTCTGCACGGCCAATACGCACGCCCGCGGCGTTTCCGGCTGATGCCGGCA
>JBEKOK010000057.1:0-14357 GCA_049521875.1 Steroidobacteraceae bacterium | reverse complement strand
AACAAAGTGAGGTTTCGTGAGCCCGAGCATTCACCCTACCGCTATCATCGAGGACGGCGCCCAGCTCGGCGAGGGCTGCAGGATCGAGGCTTATGCGATCATCCGGCGACACGCGACCCTGGGTGCCGGCGTCCACGTCCACCCCCACTGCGTCATCGGGGGCGATCCGCAGGACCTGCACTTTGATCCGGCAACGAACAGCGGGGTCCGCATCGGCGCCGGCTCGGTGCTGCGCGAGGGCGTAACCATCAGCCGGGCGACCAAGGCCGATGGCTACACGACCTTGGGCGAGCGCTGCTTCCTGATGGCCTCGAGCCACGTCGCACACGACTGCCGCATCGGGAATGATGTGATCATGGCCAATGCCGCGCTGCTGGCCGGACACATTCTCGTGGAGGATCGTGCCTTCCTCGGCGGCGGCGCCGTATTCCATCAGTTCGTCCGCATCGGCGAGAGCGCGATGATCAGCGGCGGCTCGCGCATGGCTCAGGATGTTCCGCCCTACGCCATGGCTGCGGAACGCAACGAGATCATCGGCCTCAATCGCGTCGGCCTGCGCCGCCGCGGCTTCGCAGCAACGACAATCAGCGAACTCAAGCACGCGTTCCGGGCAATCTATGGTGTGCCGGGCAACATGGTAAAGCACGCCGGGGCGGCGCTGGCATCGGGTGATTTCGTGACTGCCGAGGCGCAGCGGTTCCTGGCTTTTTTTGCCAGTGGCAGTCGCCGGGGCTTCGCGCGGGCGCGAAGCTATGCCGCAAACGAAGCGGACTGAGGCTCTCCAGGCCGCCCAGCGCGGCCCGCGGCGGATGACTCAGCCGCGATCGCTGGCGAGCCCGGCCGGACGGCGCACGGCCCGACGGCCGAGGCCGCCGACCAGCAACACTACCAGCGCGATGGCCGCGACGTGCGAAGCCAGGTCCATCACGGTGATGTTGAACGGATGGAAGAATTGCAGGATCGCGGCCGACAGCGCCGCCACGCCTAAGCCCGCGCACCACAGCACCGGCATCGGATCGAGCGGCCGCGAGCGGCGCAGCGGCACGGCAAGCGCGAGCGCGAGCGGCACGCTGACTCCCAGGATGAATAAGAAGCAGTGGGCCGACTCTCCCAGCTGCAAGCTCTGATCCGCGCCGACGACCAGCCAGCTGCGATAGCACCCAAAGCCACTGGCGCCGACCCACACGAGCAGCGTCGGCAACGGCAGCCACAGCCAGTGCCGGCTCCGGTCCGGCAGCGACAGGTTGAATGCCGCCAGCACTGCGCACACACCGGTCAGCACCGTGGCTGCCCATGCGGTATCAAACCCCGGTGCCAGGCTCCGCTCGGCAATGCGGTGTACTGCGCCCGCCGCCAGAATCACCGCGCCGGCCACGCACAGCACGCCCAGCAACCACAGGCTGGCGCGCACCAGCGGCGGGCGCAGGCGCCGCACGGGCGTTGCGCTCGCGGCCAGCTGGTTGATCAGATCCTCGGTCGGTCTCATGGCTCGTTCCGCTCTGCAGAGAGCATGCGGCGCAGCGACTTGATCGCCCGGTGGGTCGCGACTTTGAGCGCACTCACCGACTGACCCGAGGCCCGGGCGGCTTCCTGCAACGACATCTCCTCCATCTTCAGCAACGTGACCGCCTGGCGCTGGGCCGAGGGCAACTGCTCGATCGCCGCCCTCAACACGCGCTCGTCGGGCGGTTCCTCATGGGGGTTCGCTCGCTCGTCGGCAAAGGTTTCATATAGTGCATCATTTATTTGCGATTCCCGGGCACAGGTCCGCCATTGCGTGCGCAGTCGGTCGGCAATACGCCGCCGGGCAATCGCGACCAGCCAGGGCTTGAACGGTCGGGCCGGATCATAGGTGTGGCGGATCGTGTGCACCGTCAGGAGCACGTCCTGGACCGAATCCTCGACGTCGCGCACATCGCGGTGATAGCGCCGGGCCAGCGCCCGCAGATAGGGCGTGATCTCGATCAGCAGGCGCCGGTAGGACGCCGCTTCCCCGCCCTGCGCCTGGCTCATCAGGATGCCCCAGCGCAGCCCGACCTGCAGCGCAGCGGCGCCCGGCGATTCGGCGACTTCGCTAGGCCTCGAATCCATGCGCTTGATGCATCCCAATCCTCATGGGCCGCCATTGTCGAGGCGCCCGTCAGCCAAAGCAATCGCCGCGATGAGTCCCAGCGCCAGCGCGCGCGCACGCGGAACAAATATCTGCCATCGCCTGCGTAACCTTTGTCCGGCCGCAGCCGAACCTTTCGGCTGTCAGGACATCAACAGCGACGGAAAAAGTCGCCACCAAACGATTCATAAATCATCAGGAGATGCACATCATGAAGAACCCAAGTGTCGCGACCATACTGTCGGGTGCCTTAGGCCTGGCCTTCGCCTTCCAGGCCCTGCCGACGGTCGCTGCCGATGCGATGCCGGCCGCAACCACGCCGCAGGTCGTGAAGGACAACACCGCCCGCGCGATGAAGGATCATCTGGAGAAGTGCTACGGCATCAATGCCGCGGCCAAGAACGATTGCGCCGAAGGCACGCACTCCTGTGCGGGGCAGGCCACGATGGCCCGCGACACGAAGTCCTTCGTGCTGCTGCCCGCCGGCGATTGCGGCAAGATCCAGGGCGGCTCGACCAAGGCGATGTAAGGTGAGCGGACCCGCGCACAGGCTGGACGAGCAGGCGCCGGTCCACGGCCCGATCCCGGCGCAAGCCGGGATCGGGTTGCGTTTCCCGCATCACCGCCAGGTGATCGAGACACGACCCGCGGTAGCGTGGTTCGAGGTGCACACCGAAAACTATTTCGGTGGCGGCACCTCCCTCGAGTGCCTCGAGCAGATCCGCAACCACTATCCGATTGCGCTCCATGGCGTTGGCCTGTCGCTCGGCAGCGCCGGAGCGCTGGATCCCAAGCACCTCAGGCGGATCCGGGAGCTCGCGCAGCGCATCGAGCCCGCGCTGATTTCCGAGCACTTATCTTTCAGCCTTATCGACGGTCTGTTCCTGCCCGACCTGCTGCCGCTGCCGATGACCGAGGAGGCACTCGCCACGATGAGCGAGCACGTCCTTCAGGTTCAGGAGGCGCTGGGTCGCCAGATCCTGGTGGAGAACCCCTCCTCCTATCTGCGCTACCGGCATTCGATCATTCCGGAATGGGAATTCCTCGCCGCACTCGCCGAACGCACCGGCTGCGCGCTGCTGTGCGACGTCAACAACATCTACGTCTGCGCCAGCAATCACGGCTGGGACGCCGATACCTATCTGTCGGCACTGCCGGTCAAGGCGGTGCGGGAGATCCATGTCGCCGGACACAGTGAGCGCACGCTCTCGGGTGGGCGCCGGATCCTGATTGATGATCATGGCTCCGAAGTCTGCGAGGCCGTGTGGGCGCTCTACCGCAAGGCGATAGCCCGCTTTGGCGCCGTGCCCACGCTGATCGAGTGGGACAACAACATTCCGGCCTTCGAGGTACTGGAAGCCCAGGCCGCGCGCGCTGGCCGCCACCTTGCCGGGAATGCGCTGCATGCAGCTGCCTGAACTCCAGCGTTCCTTGAGTGTCGCGATGTTCGGTGCACCCGATCCGCAGCTGCTCGACTGCATCGAGAGCGACGCGATCAGTGCCGCAGAGCGCCTCTGCATCTACCGCAATACGATTGCCGGCACGCTCGAAAAGGCATTGCGGCTCAACTACCCGGCGGTCGAGAAACTGGTCGGCGTCGACTTCTTTGCACAATGCGCCGCCCGCTTCGTGCGGCTCGAGCCGCCGCTTGGCGCCTACCTCAATGATTTTGGTGCCGGGTTTGCAGCGTTCCTCGCCACCGATCCGCACGCCGCAGGGCTCCCCTACCTCGCCGATGTCGCGCGGCTCGAGTGGGCCGTGTCCCGCGCGCTGGTGGCCGACTCGCCGCTGGCGGCGGACCTGACCGCATTGGCGCGCCTGGATGCCAACCAGCAATGCGAGCTGCGCTTTGCTGCGCACCCCTCGGTTGCGCTGCTCGCGCTCGAGACGCCCGCCGATGTGATCTGGCAGGCGGTACTGGCCGCGGATGATGCCGCACTGGCCGCGGTGCAGCTGTCGGGTCCGCGCGTGCACCTGTTGATCGAGCGGCTCGGCTCCGATCTCAGTGTCCGGCGGCTCGCAGCCGCGGAATGGGCCTTTGCCCAGGCGCTGTGCAGCGGCACGCCGCTCGGTGCCGCGATCGCCGCGCACCCTGACGTCGATGTTCAGGGGCAGCTCGCGCTGCATCTCGGGCAAGGCCGGTTGCGCCAATGGCGCTTGGCCCCGGCGCAGCCACTGCCCTCGACCCGTCTCTAGATAAGAGGTGTTGTCATGAATCAAACCGTCGCTGCCGGAGCCTTTGTGCGCCGCCTCGAGTGGCTGCGCAGTGTCCTGAACGCCGTGCCTTACACCGTACTCGCGTTGCCGCTGCGCGCTGCTATCGCGACCGTGTTCTGGAATTCCGGCACCACGAAGCTTGCGAGCTGGGATACGACGCTCGAGCTGTTCTCCGATGAGTACAAGGTGCCGCTGCTGTCCCCGGAAGTCGCGGCCACGCTCGCGGCCAGCATCGAGCTGTCGATGCCGGTGCTGCTGGTGCTGGGTCTGTGCACGCGCGGCGCCGCGCTGGTGCTGCTCGGCATGACCAGCTTCATCGAGATCTTTGTGTATCCGCAGGCCTGGCCGACGCACATCCAGTGGGCCGCGATGCTGCTGGTGCTGCTGTGCCGCGGTCCCGGAGCCCTGTCGCTCGATGCACTGCTGGCGCGCTGGTGGCGGCTGTCGCCAGTACGCGCCTGAGCGCAGCAGCTAGCCTGCGAGCAGGCTGCGCACTTCAATCACGCGCACCACGACGTGCACCCACAGCGCCAGCAGCAACAGCCAGCTGACGAAGTAGGCCCGCATCCGGTAGCGCACGCGATTGCCGCCCAGGTGGATCAGGGCGTGCACCACGCGCACCGCGACATAGGCCCAGGCGATGGCCAGCAGCAGCAGACCGTAGTCCCCGCTGGCAATGGCCGCCAGACAGCCGGCGTAGAACAGCGTCGGGGCTTCGAACAGATTGACAAAATGCCGCGCCGGCTTGAGCGTCGACTCCGGTTCGCTCTCGCCCTGAAATACGCGGTAATACTTGACGGTCAGCTGCCCCTGGCGCACGGCACTGACGCGACTGCGGAACAGGTGGACCAGCACGATGAAGGTCAGCAGCACCAGCGCCGCCATCGGATAGACAAGCAGCAGCGAAGCCCTCTGGAAATTCATGCAGTACTCCCGATCGCGCGCCAATCGCGAGGGCAGCACCCCGCAGCCCCCTCAGGCAGGTAACTCTACACTGCGCTGCTCGGGATCGGGGTTCGAAACTCCGGGGCCGATGCCCGAACCACGCGTCCGGGGCGCGCCACCTCAGGCTGCGCGGCGGTTGTCCCGAACGGGCCTGGCACGCGGCGCGGCCGGTGACGGCTCGGGCGCCTGCAGGTCGCTGATGGTGCTCTCATCGATACGAAACTGTTCGGCGCGGCGCGTCAGCAGGCTCGCCTGCTCCTCCATCGCGCGGCTGGCAGCACTGCTCTGCTCGACCAGCGCGGCATTCTGCTGGGTCGCGGTGTCGAGCGAGGTGATCGCGCTGTTGACGCGCCCGATGCCGCTGGTCTGCTCGCGGCTGGCCGCGGCGATCTCGGCAATGATGTCGCTCATCTTCTTGACGCTGAGGACGATCTCGGCCAGCGTTTCGCCGGAGCGATCCACCAGCGCCGAACCGGCCTTGACCTTGCTGACGCTGTCGCTGATCAGTCCCTTGATCTCCTTGGCGGCATTGGCGCTGCGCTGCGCAAGGCTGCGTACTTCACTGGCGACGACCGCGAAACCGCGGCCCTGCTCGCCGGCGCGCGCGGCCTCGACCGCGGCGTTGAGCGCCAGCAGATTGGTCTGGAACGCAATCGCGTCGATCACGCCGATGATATCCTCGATCTTGGCGCTCGATTCATTGATTGCGCGCATCGCGGTGATCGCCTCGCTGACCACCGCGCCACCGGTCGCGGCCAGGCGGTGCGCGCCAGCGGCGAGCTGATTGGCCTGCGCCGCATTCTCGGCGTTGTGTTCAACCGTTGAAGTGATCTGCTCCATCGAGGCGGCAGTCTCCTCGAGGCTCGCCGCCTGCGACTGGGTGCGCTGGCTCAAATCATCGTTGCCACTGGAGACCTCGCGTGCGGTCGAACCGACGGCCAGCGCCGAGGTGCGCACATCGTAGACGAGGCTCGAGAGGCGCGCACTCATGTCATTGAGTGCCTCAAGAATCGTACCCATTTCATCGCGCGAGGTGACCTCGACTTTATGCGTCAGGTCACCCTGGGCGACGCTCATGATCAGTTGCGCGGCATCGCGCAGCGGCCCGGTCACCGAACCGGTGGTCCACAGCGCAATCACCAGTGCGACCAGCATTGCGGTCGTGGCGCCGATCACCAGCAGCACCAGCGTGGCGTGATAGGTGGCCGCCGCCTTGGCCGAGGTGGCATGCGCCAGATCCTCGTTATGGTTGGTCCAGACCACGAAGGCATCGTTGGCCGCGTAGAACACCTTGCGCGAGTCGGTCAGCATCAGCTTGGTCGCCGACTCGATGGCCTTGGGATCCGAGTTGCGCTGGCGCGCAATCTTCATGACCTGCTCCTCGATCGGCCAGTACGAGTCAGTCAGCGCGCGGACTTTCTCGAATTCCTGCTGATCGAGGCTCTGGCCCATCAGCTGCTCGTAGCGGGCAAAGCCATCCGCAACGCCCTTGCGATCGGTAGCCAGCTTCTCCTCCAGATCCTTGTACATCGCCTCATCGCTCGGCAGCAGATACTGCGTCTCGTGGCGGCGCGCCGAGGCGAAGTTCTCCTTGATCAGGTTGATGACTTTGATCAGCGGCACGAGGTTGGTGTCGTAGTACACCGTGTTCGCATACAGCGTGCCGGCGGCGTGGATCGCCATGCCGGTCAGCCCGAGCATCAGGGCCACGACCAGCGTAAAGCCGAGCAGCAGCCGGCGCCGAATTGAAAGATTGGGGAAAAATCGCATGATCCGGGCGCACTCCTGGGTCTCGTCGAGCCCATGGGGTTGCCGCGCAGCCCATGGAACCTGTGTCCCAGATGTCGGCCACGCGGGGCCAGAGTTGAGGGCGAAGGGCCAAAGTCCGACGGCATCGGCGGCGCGGGGAGACGCAGGTCCGCGGCGGATGCGACGCGGCGCTATGTTGCGCCGCAAAAGTCGCCGGCCGGGAGTCTAGAACAGGCCGACGATGCGCCCGTGCGCATCGACGTCGATCGAATTGGCGGCCGGGATCTTGGGCAGTCCCGGCATCGTCATGATGTCGCCGCAGATCATCACGATGAATTCCGCGCCGGCCGCGAGGCGTACCTCGCGGATGTTGACATCGTGGCCGCTGGGCGCGCCACGCAGCTTGGGATCGGTCGAGAAGGAATACTGGGTCTTGGCCACGCACACCGGATAGTGGCCGAAGCCGGCTTCCTGCAAGGTGCGGATTTGCGCGCGTACCTTGGAATCGGCCGTGATGCCGCGCGCGCCATAGATCTGGGTCGCGATCGCCTGCATCTTGTCCCACAGCGGCAGCGCATCCTCGTACACATAGTGGAAGTTGTTCGGCTGCTCGCACATGCGCACCACTTCTTCGGCCACCGCCACGGCCCCCTTGCCGCCTTCGGCAAAGTGGCGCGCGACGAAGGCCTTTACGCCGCGATCCTTCAGGTGCTGGCTCAGCAGTTCCATCTCGGCCGGCGTGTCCTCGGCCCGATGATTGATCGAGACCACACACGGCAAACCGTAGTGATCACGCAGGTTGTGCACATGCCGGTCCAGATTGGCCAGGCCCTTCTCGAGCGCCGCGAGGTTCTCCTGGCCGACCTCGGCGACATCCACGCCGCCATGGAATTTAAGCGCGCGCGCGGTTGCCACCAGCACCGCGGCCGCTGGATGGAGCCCGGCCTTGCGACATTTGATATTGACAAACTTCTCGGCGCCCAGGTCGGCTCCGAAGCCTGCCTCGGTCACGACGTAATCGGCGAGCTTGAGCGCGGCCCGGGTCGCGATGACCGAGTTGCAGCCGTGCGCGATGTTCGCAAACGGGCCGCCGTGGATGAAGGCCGGATTGTTCTCGAGCGTCTGTACCAGATTGGGCGCGAGCGCATCGCGCAGGATGGCGGTCATCGCACCGTGAGCTTTCAGGTCACGGGCATGGATCGGCTGGCTGGCGCGCGTGTAGCCGACCACAATGCGCCCGAGACGCTCCTTCAGATCCGCAAGGCCCGTGGCGAGACAAAACACCGCCATGACTTCGGAAGCGACGACAATGTCGAACCCGTCCTGGCGCGGATAACCGTTACCCACGCCGCCTAAGCCGATCGTGATATCGCGCAGCGAGCGGTCGTTGACATCGAGCACGCGCCGCCAGGCGATGCGCCGGACATCAAACCCCAGCTCGTTGCCGTGGTGGATGTGATTGTCGATCAGCGCCGCCAGCAGGTTGTTGGCCATGCCGATCGCAGCAAAATCGCCGGTGAAGTGCAGGTTGATGTCCTCCATCGGCACCACCTGCGCATAGCCGCCGCCGGCCGCCCCGCCCTTCATGCCAAACACCGGCCCCAGGGCCGGCTCGCGCAGGCAGATCATCGCGCGCTTGCCGATGCGATTCAGCGCATCGCCGACACCGACGGTCGTCGTGGTCTTGCCCTCACCGGCCGGCGTCGGCGAGATCGCGGTAACCAGCACCAGCTTGCCATCGGGTCTGGATTCGAGTCCGGCCAGATATTCGAGCGAGATCTTGGCCTTGGTGCGTCCATAAGGCTCCAGGTGCTCTTCAGGGACCCCGAGACGCTTGGCGATCTCGGTCACGGGCAGCATGCGCGCCTTCTGGGCGATCTCGATATTGCTCACGTACAACCCCCCGCTTGTGACCCAGCCCTGCCGGACGATCCGTCCTCGTCGGACCGGAAGGTGGCTGGCAATTTCATCGATTCGGATCTGGTGCGGCTTGTGGTTAGAGGTTCACCGCAGCTTCAGTCCCGTTGTGATGAAGGACAGTGCCTAACTCGCGCCCGAAGATCAAGCGAGCGGCGCCGCGCAGAAGCGGCGGATGCGCAGGCAGGCTTCCTCGAGCAGCGCCTCCTCGGCCGCAAAGCACACCCGCACGCAGTTCATCGTCTCGCTGCCGAAGGTGCCGCCATCGAGCACCGAGACGCGCTCGCGCGCAAACAGCGCGCGCATGAACTGGCGCCCGGAAAGCCCGGTGCCACTGACATCGACCAGCATGAACATGCCGGCCTCCGGTTCGTGCAGCTTGAGTCCCGGGACACCTGCCAGGCCGGATCGCAGCCGCTCGCGCCGCAGTGCGCAGTAGTTGCGGATGCGCTCCTCGGTTTCATCGGCGATCTCGAGCGCGGTCAGCGCCGCGGCCTGGATGAAACCTGGCAGGCCATAGACCATGCTCAGCAGCAGCGCCTCGGCATGCACGCACAGCGCGCGCGGCCCGACGAGCCAGCCTGCGCGCCAGCCAGTCATCGCATGGGACTTGGACAGGCTCGAGATCGTCACGACCTGCTCCGGCAGGCGCGCGGCGAGCCCCGGCACACGGCCGCCCGGTGCGAGCCCCGCGTACACTTCATCGGCGACCACCCACAGCTGGTGGCGCTGCGCGAGCTCGCCAATGCCCGCCATCTCGGTCGCGTTGAAGATCACGCCGCTCGGATTGTTCGGGGTCGCGAGAAAGATTGCGCGCGTGCGCGGCGTGATCGCTGCCGCGAGTGCTGCCAGCTCCAGCCGGAAACCGGAACTCGCCGCCTGCCGGACGCGCACCAGCCGTGCGCCGGAGGCCTCGATCGTTGCCGGATAGGTCGGATAGATCGGATCGAAGGAAATGACTTCATCGCCGGCGCCGGCCAGGCACATCGAGGATACGAACAGCGCGTTCTGCGCTCCGGCCAGCACGATGACCTGCCCGGGATCCACGCCCTGGCCGGTGCGCTGTGTGTGACGCCGCGCAATCGCGGCGCGCAGCGCCGGTCGGCCCCCGGCCTGTACATAATGCGTATCACCAGCGCGCAGCGCGCTGACTGCGCGCTCGATCACGGGCGCCGGCGTCTCCAGATCCGGATCCCCGACGCTCAGGATCAGCACCTGCTCGCCGCGCTCCCGTGCGGCCAGGGCTTCGTAATGGGTCAGCCACGCATCGGCGCCATCGCCGGCGACGCGCCGGACCAGATCGGAATATTGCATGTCTTCATCGATCCGAGCGCGCGGATCGCCTGCCTCAAAAAAACGACGGCGCAGTGTACACGCTGCGCCTTCCGCACGGGCCTTGCGCAGCACTCCAGCACTCTGGCATCGTCAAAGGCATGAACTTCCTGAACGCCGCTGGCTGCGCGCCCGGGCTGCCGCGGCGCTCGCGGCCGACCTCGGGCACTGCCCGATGAATCCAGGCCAGAACGCGCACACGATCGGGGTGTACCTGGCCGAGCTGCTGGCGATCAACGGCATCGATACCGTGTTTGGCATCCCCGGGGTCCATACGCTCGAGCTCTACCGCGGCCTCGCGGCCACGGGCCTGCGCCACGTGCTGGTGCGCCATGAGCAGGGCGCGGGCTTCGCGGCCGACGGCTACGCACGTCTCTCGGGCCGCCCCGCGGCCGCGATGGTGATCTCAGGCCCCGGGCTGACGAACATTCTGACCGCGGTCGGCCAGGCCTACTCCGATTCCGTGCCGATGCTGGTGATCGCGAGCACGCCGGTGCGCGCCTCACTCGGCAAAGGCTGGGGCGTGCTGCATGAACTGGCTGATCAGCGGCGCGTGGCCGAGGGCGTGTTCGGGACCGCGCGCACCGCGCATTCGGCCGATGATGTGCGGGATCACCTGCGTGCCGCGCTGCTGGGCTTTCGCACCCGCCGGGCGCGGCCCGCGTATCTTGAGATCCCGCTCGACCTGCTGGCCGAGACCACCACCGCCGTCGCGCACCGCTTTGATTTTGACTGCGCGCTGCCGCAACCGGATCCGGTGCTGATCGAGCGCGCGGCGGCACGGCTGCACAGTGCGCGCCGGCCGCTGATCATCGCCGGCGGTGGCGCGCGCGGCGCGGCCACCGAGTTGCGCGCACTCGCCGAGCAGCTCGATGCCTACGTTGCCACCAGCGCCGCCGGCAAGGGGTTGCTGCCCGAGACCCATCCGCTGCACCTGGGGGCTTCGCTGCCGTATCACGACACGCAGGCGCTGGTCGCCGCGGCCGATGTGGTGCTGGCGATCGGCACCGAATTGTCAGAGACCGACATTTACACCGCCACGCGTCTGAACATCCCCGGCGAACTGATCCGCATCGACATCGATCCGATCAAGCTCACCGACCAGTACGGCGCCACGCTTGCGCTGCTGGCCGATGCGGCGCCGGCGCTGCGACAGCTGGCTAGGGCGCTTCCGGAGCGCACCGGGTTGCGGCGGCTGGGCGATACGGCACAGACGCATCGCCCCGATATTCTGCGGCAGGCCGATGCGCCGACGCGCGCGCGCGCGATCGCGCTGGCCGCGATACGCGCAGCGCTGCCGCCGCACAGTGCACTTTTTACCGACATGACGCAGATTGCGTACCTCGGCAACTACGCCTATCCCTGCGAGCAGCGGGGCAGCTGGTTCCACCCATCGGGCTACGGCACCCTGGGCTGGGCGCTGCCCGCGGCCTTGGGCGCGAAGCTCGCCGCACCGGCGCAGGCCGTGGCCGCGCTCGCCGGTGATTTTGGCGTGCAGTTCAGCTGGAGCGAACTCGCGACTGCGGTGGAGCTGAAGCTCGCGCTGCCGGTGATCGTGTGGAACAACCAGTCGCTCGGCCAGATCCGCGATGACATGCTCGGCGCCAGCATCCCGCCGACCGGCGTCAGCGCACTCAATCCGGACCTGTGCGCCTATGCCGCCGCCTGCGGCGCGCACAGCGTGCGCGTGAATTCGCCGGCAGCACTGACGGCTGCAATCCGCCAGGCGCTTCTCGCCGAGCGGCCGACGCTGATCGAAGCGGCCGAAGCCGATTTCCTGCACTGAGTGCGCCACCCCGATCGCCGGCCCGCGGCCGGATGAGTCCTGCTGACCTGCCTTGCCAAGGAGATGCTTTAGATGCTGATTGAGTCCCGATCCATCGACTACGTGCCGCTCAGAGAACGGCACGGCAAGGTCTGGCACCTGTGGCCGGTGTGGTTTACCGGCAATGCGCACCTGGCCACGATGGCAACCGGCGTCGTCGGTATCGCCCTCGGCGGCAACTTCATCTGGATGTCGATCGCCGTGGTGTTGGGCTGTGTGCTGGGCACCTTCTTCATGGCCTTCCATTCGACCCAGGGCCCGCAGCTCGGGCTGCCGCAGATGATCCAGTCACGGCCCCAGTTCGGCTACCTCGGCGCGCTGCTGGTGTGGGCCGTGGCGCTGATCACCTTCGTCGGTTTCAACGCCTTCAACGAGGTGCTGGCCGCCGATACGCTGACGACGATCTACGGCACGCCTTCGGTCTGGACGATCCCGATCATCGGTTGCCTGGCCGCCGCGATTGCCGTGATCGGCTACACCTGGATCCACGCGACGCAGCGCTTGCTGGCCTACGTGCTGATGGCAGGACTGGTGGTGATGACGGCGGTTGTTGGCCGCGCCCATTTCCCGCCGGGGCAGATGGACCTGCGCCATTTCACGCTGATCCCGTTCCTGACGCAGCTGTTCGCGGCCGCCGCCTACCAGCTCTCCTGGTCGATCTATGTGTCCGATTACTCGCGCTACCTGCCCCCGGATGTCGGCGTGCGCTCCTCATTCTGGTGGACGTTCCTCGGCGCCTTCATCGGCGGCTTCTGGACCATGCTGGTCGGCACGGTGGCGGCGGCGATGTTTCCGAGCCTTGAGCTGACCCCGGCGCTGAAGGCCGCTGCCGATGCGCTGCTGCCGGGTTCCGGCACACCATTGCTGCTCGCCTCGCTGCTGGGGCTGGTGACGATCGCGACGCTGAACTTCTACGGCGCCTCGCTGACGCTGTTGAGCGTGTGGGATTCGATTCATCCGATCAAATCCAGCGTCGCCAAGCGCGTCGGAACGATCGTGGTGTGCCTGATCGTATCGACGGCGATTGCGCTGACCGCCACCAAGCACTTCACTGCCGACTTCGGCAACTTCCTCGCAATCCTCCTGTACCTGTTCACGCCCTGGACCGCGATCAACCTGATCGACTTCTACGTCGTGCGCAAGGGTCACTACTCGGTGCGCGAGATCTTCAACAAGCGCGGCATGTATGGCCTGTGGAACTGGCACGGGCTGGTGGCCTATGCCGTGGGGTTCATCGCGATGATCCCCTTCTTCAGTACCGATGCCTGGCAGGGGCCGGCCGCACGCGCGCTCGGCGGTGCGGACATCGCGATGCTGATCGGACTCCCGGTGGCAGCCCTGGTCTACATCTACCTGTCCCGCCACCTCAATCTGAAGCGCGAACTCGAACAGATCCGCATCGCCGATCAGGATCTGGAAGTGGCTGGCAGCAGCAGCGCGCATTGAAAGTGCATGGGACTCGACGCCCCAGGCACGGCATGGGAAAGTGGCTGCCTTGAAGAATAACGATCCGCTGGATGGGAAGCTATGAGCATCTGGTCTCGCAAGTCGATTGAAATACTGAGCGCAGAGGCCGCCGGCAAGGAGGGCGACGGCAGCCATCACCTGCCGCGTTCGCTCGGGATCCTTGGACTCACGGCCTTTGGTGTCGGCTCAACGATCGGCGCCGGCATTTTTTCGCTGACCGGCGATGTCGCCGCCAACCATGCCGGACCCGCGGTCACGATCTCGTTCCTGCTGGCGAGCGTGGGCTGCTTCTTTGCCGGGCTCTGCTACGCCGAATTTGCCGCGATGGTGCCGATCGCCGGCAGTGCCTACTCCTACGCCTACGCCACCCTGGGCGAGCTGGTCGCCTGGATCATCGGCTGCAGCCTGGTGCTCGAGTGGCTGCTGTCGGCCTCGGTGGTTGCCATCAGCTGGTCAGGCTACGTGACGGCAGCACTGCAGGATTATCTGGGTGTCGCGCTGCCCGCGGTGCTGTCGGCGGCGCCTATCTCCATTCAGCATCTGCAATTCACTGGGGCGTGGATCAATCTGCCGGCCGTCATCGTGGTTCTGGCCTGCATGGCCATGCTGCTCTATGGCACGCGCTCCTCAGCGACCGTCAATACCGTCATCGTGATCGCCAAGATCTCCGCCCTGGTCGCGGTCATTGTGGTCGGTTCACACTACGTGAATCCCGCCAACTGGCATCCGTTTGTACCGGCCAATACCGGCGAGCCCGGCGGCTTCGGCTGGTCGGGGGTAGCGCACGGTGCTGCG
>JBEKOK010000056.1:0-14838 GCA_049521875.1 Steroidobacteraceae bacterium | reverse complement strand
AGATTCTCTTCAAGCTGCCCCTGCTGGATCTGCTCGCGATCGACCCGATCGATCGACACCGGCAGATCCAGGCTCCGCTCGGCGGTGCGGGTGGCAGAGACCACAATGACCGCTAACTCATCCGGGGAGTCGCTCGTTGCCTCAGTCGCGGCGCTCGCGAGCGATGGGAGCAATGCGATACCAGCAATCACGGCACGGTGCAGCCGGTGACGCGGCAAAGCGATGATGCTGGCGCGTTTGGGAGGTGCGTTCAACCGAATCTGGCTCCCGCGTGTACCGGGCCCGGCAACAACGGACGTTCTTTGCACATTTTCCGGCCAGAGCCGCAACACTACTCGCGAGAATACTCCGTCGGCCCGCAAGTTGGTGCCCGTTTGGGATTCCCGTCAGCGGGGCGGAATTGCCTCAAGGCCCAAAGGCTTGACGGAGAAACGCATCGGATTTCGCCAGCATCTTGGCGCGGACTGCCGAGTCATCCAGCTGGTGATCGAGCTTCTCGAAAATCACCAACTCGTAGGGGACGCTGGCGGCCTTGAGGTTGCGAGCCATGTGCTCGGACTCTTGGACAGAGACATTGCGATCATAGGTGCCATGAAACAGCAGCACTGGCACTTTGATGCTATCGGCGTGTTCCGCCGGCGATGCCGCCTTGGCCTCAGCACCGCTCCCTACGTAGTCGCGCATCGCCCAGAGACCTCCAGAAGTGCCCCACTCTCCGGCGAGGTCGTCCAGGTCAGTGACCGGGGCGATCGCTACCACGGCCTTGAATACCGAGGAGTCGACGACGGCGGACTGGAGCGCAGCATAGCCGCCGTAGGACCAGCCGACGATGCCAAGCTTCCTGGGATCCGCGATACCTTGCGCCACCAGCCAGCGCCCCCCATCGAGCACGTCGCCGATCGCGAGCGCCCAGGAATGCCAGGCATTTTGCTCGAACCAGCCATCACCGTAGCCCGTGGAACCCCGATAATTTGGCTGCAACACCGCGTAACCGCGAGCGGCAAAGAACTGGGCCAGCCAGTTAAAGCCCCACACGTCGCGTGATCCTGGACCCCCATGGGGCATGACAATGGCCGCTAAGCCTTGGGCATGCTCAGTGCCGGGCGGCAGCGTCAAGTAACCAGGCACGAGCGTGCCGTCGCTCGCCGGATAGCTGACCGGCCTGACCTCGGCGAGCTTCACATTGTCGAGCGCGCCACGAACGGTGGTGAGCGGTCGCAGCTGGTGGGTGTCGCGATCAAAGAGATAGTAGGTTCCAGGCTCGTTGTCGCGGCTGACAAACAGCAGCAGCCGCCGCTCATTAGTGCTCGAATCAATGATGCGGGCTTCGACGCCGCTCGACAAGCTCTTCGCGATGCTGGTCGCTAAGTTTGCAAGTCCGGTTTCAAAGTAATAAATATGCGGTACGTCGGTGACATAGCTGACGCCGACAACCCGATGGTGTCGGCCGACCTGGACCAGTGCCGAGACATCCACATCGGGGCGCGCGAATACCAGCTCTTCCTTCAGAGTCCCATCGAGTGCGATCGAGTAGATCGCCTGCCGCCCATCGAGTTTCTGAGCACCGTAGACCACATTTTTCGCCGGATCCACGCCCAGGGGCAGAAATCCACTGCGATCCCGCCAGTCGTATTCACTGAGCTTCTGCCAGTCCGTGGAACCGGGCTGCCGATAGAAGAACACCGTGAGCGCATCACTGTCGACCCGCGAGAGGCTGGGGCTGGATGGTGCGCGATCGCCGACTATCCGTACGTGGCCAAGGCCATCGGTCAGGTAACTTTTTGCCCTCGGCCGCGGCGGCTCCAGGACCTGGGAGTTGCCGGTTTGCGTGTCGACACGGTCCACGCCCAGCCCTTTTTCATCACTGCCAATGAGCGATCCAGTATGCTTATCCGGCAGGTGGCGGCGGCTCATCAGGATCGAACCATCGAGATCCGGCAGCAGATCAATAATCTCACCGCCTCCTAAAGCCAGTCCCCGGGTGTACTCGTTGTTTGTGATGCTCAGCGACTGCAAATTGCTGCCGTCAGCATTTACTGCCAGTACCCGTGAGGCGGCAACCAGGCCGAGGCGTCCGATGGTTCCCTCAATGGTCAAAAAGATTGAGCAGGCCAGGCGCTGGTTGCCGACCCAGCTGCAGTGGCTGAGTCGCTCGGGATCGCCGCTGGCCGCCACGACCAGTTTCGGCGTTGCATCCGGATTATCGAGACGCAGGGTAAATAGGGCACCTCCCTGCCCGCGTTCAGGTGCGATGAACGCAATGCTTGTTCCATCCGGGGACAAGCTCATGTGCGTCCGGCTGGGGCGAGCGCCGAAAGCCGTCGCCGCATCAAATGTCGCGGACTCCTGCGCGCTGAGTGCAAGGCTGCTCAGCAGCAGAGTCAGCCCAATCCGTAGGCGGTATTGCATGAGTAGTCCCTTACTTTGTGCGCAAAGAGGAAGCGAGCTTAACGGCGGCGCAACATCGTTGGCAATGTGCTGTGAATTGAGCTCGGATTGGTACTTCGAGACGGCGGTCGGCAGCGTTGAGCTGGTCGGCGACCGCGCGTGCGAGCCGCGCGGCTGAGCGTGCGGTTCGAAGCGAACTCACATAGGATCCAGCGCTGGAATTCGTGGGGGTTTGTCATGATTCGAGACCAGCAGAGCGCGCCGGAGCGCGCGGCCAGCGCACCTTACTGATGCCCAGGACGCCCTCCGTACTCCCCCATGTACTGGCGATGCCTTGGGGCTTCGCGCTGCGCGTCCTTCGCTCCTTTCGCGCCAATCAGGGCCTGCTATTGGCGGCCGCACTAGCCTATTACCTGCTGCTCTCCATCGTGCCGCTGCTAATCCTGATTTTGTGGGCATTATCGCGCGTGATCGATCGGCAGCAGCTGATGGCGACATTGGGTGCCAACCTGGAGCGGATTGTGCCCGGGCAGTCCGCGCTGTTGCTGGATGAACTGGCGCGCTTTTCCGAGCATCACAGCGCCATCGGCTGGGTGCTGTTGGGCTCCCTGATCTACTTCAGCTCACAGGCATTTACGGTGCTTGAAAAAGCGATGTCGGTGATTTTCCTGCACCGGATTAGAGTGCGGCACCGTCACTTTATGGTCTCGGCCATCATCCCCTACCTCTATATTCTGGTGCTTGGGTTCGGCCTGCTTGGCATGACGCTGATCACCGGATCGCTCGAAGCCATTGGCGCACAAAGCCTGCACCTGTTGGGTCGCAGCTGGTCGCTGCAGGGACTGTCGGGAGCGTTGCTGTCCGTGCTTGGAATCGCCGCAGAGATCGCTGTGCTCACTTCGATCTACGTCATCATGCCGGTGAGCCGTCCGGCCTGGCGCCACGCCCTGATTGGAGCCAGCGCCGCAGCGCTGCTGTGGGAAATCATACGGCTTGTGCTGATCTGGTACTTTCGTACCCTCTCGAGCGTCACTGTGGTCTACGGCTCGCTGACAACGGCTATCGTAGTGCTCACGAGCTTTGATGTCGCCGCCATCCTGTTGCTGCTGGGCGCCCAGGTGATTGCCGAATATGAACGGCTGGCTCAACCCGTAACCCGTAAGTTGACGGCATGAATACTCAGCCGCACGCGTCTGACTGTCCGGAACAGCAACTACTGCGCAAGCTCTTTTTGGCTGCCGTGTCCGCTGCAGATCCCGGCGCGCTGATACCGCGCTGGCTACCGGCGCGGCCCAAAGGCCGCACGATTGTAGTCGGCGCGGGCAAGGCCGCGGCATCTATGGCGGCCGCGTTTGAACGCAGCTGGGACGCCCCGCTCGCGGGACTCGTGGTCACCCGATATGGCTACGGCGTGCCCTGCCGTCGGATCGAGATCGTGGAAGCCTCGCACCCAGTGCCCGATGCGGCTGGCTACGACGCTGCTACGCGCATGCTGGCGCTGGTGCAGTCCCTTGGCCCGGATGAGCTCGTCGTCGCTTTGATTTCCGGGGGCGGCTCCGCGCTGCTTTCACTGCCGGCGAAGGGTTTGACGCTGGCAGACAAGCAGGAGATCAATCAACGCCTGCTGCGATCCGGCGCCGATATTGCGGAAATAAACTGTGTGCGCAAGCACCTCTCCGCGATCAAGGGTGGCTGGCTTGCGGCTAGCGCGGCCCCGGCGCGCGTCGTCAGCCTCATCATCTCGGATGTCCCGGGCGATGATCCGGGCGTCATTGCCTCGGGACCGACCATTGCCGATCCGACAACGTTTGCCGATGCTCTTGCCGTCTTGCAGAAATACGGCATCGACAAGCCAGTCAGTGTAGTTGAACACCTGCAACGCGCCGCGCTCGAAACTCCTAAGCCGGGGGATCCTCGGTTCAATGGCCACGAGCATCATGTGATTGCCACGCCGCAGCGTTCGCTCGAGGCAGCAGCCCAGCTTGCGCGTGAGGCCGGCGTGACTCCGCTGATCCTTTCCGACAGCCTCGAGGGCGAGGCACGCGAGGTGGCGAAAGTCATGGCGGCGCTGGCCCGACAGGTCGTGCGCTACCACCAGCCACTTGGCGCGCCGTGCGTCCTGCTGTCGGGTGGCGAAACGACGGTGACCGTGCACGGCCAGGGACAAGGCGGCCGTAACGTGGAATTCCTCCTGGCGCTGGCGCTGCAGTTGCGTGGATTGTCGGGCGTGCACGCGCTGGCTGCCGATACGGATGGGGTGGATGGGCAGTCGGAGGTCGCCGGGGCAGTTATTGACCCTAGCACCTTGCGACGGGCGCTGGCGCTCGGCATCGACAGCGCCGCTCGACTGGCCGACAACGATGCCCACCGCTATTTCGCGGCGCTGGGCGATCAGGTCATCACGGGACCCACCTTCACCAACGTAAATGACTTTCGCGCCGTGCTGATCCGCTGACAAGTTGCCTCAATCCCGTTCGGAAGGCTCGACACCGCTCGAGGCAGGCGCGAACCTCCATTTCTAACATATTGAATTGATGATTGTTGAAGCTTGTGAGTCGTGATAAGCAAAGGTTATCGCCATATCTCACAAACAAAATAATCTCCAGCAACAACACCGCACAACACACCCAACCTCTCCGCTACCTGCCCTAGTGTTCTCCAAGAAACCAATTTCATTTTTGCACCCTTTGAACGGGGAGCATTAGGGGACACGGACAGCCGCAAACCCGGCGAGCCGCGATCGGTCGGGCAGCGGGTCCTGAGTGACGGTCAGGGATCGGTAGATTCAACCGGGCGGATTTTGAATGTCACGGCGAGCAGCTTCTGCGCCCCGATCGGCATGCCCTGGGTCTGCGCTGGCAGGAATTCCATCGTCTCAAAGTAGCGGAGCGCGGCATCGTCCAGCGGCTCCGATCCCGACGACATGGCAATCGCGACGCTGTTGGCACATCCTGAACTGGCCACACGCACCGACAGGATGACCCTGCCCTGCTCCTCCAGCTGCTGGCTCTCGCGCGGATAAAACTCATCCGGCCCGCGCTTGGGCGGCACGACCTTGACCTGATCAGTACCGGAGGTCATCGAAGCCGGAGCGGGACATGGCGAGACCCGCGCATGATAGTCGGCATCACTCAGCACCATAGGCCGGCTCGACTGCAGCCGCTCCTGCTCCATGGCATCGCTCAGCCGCTCGGTCCTGTCGGTCCACTCGGCCGTCGGCAGCCCGTTCTTCATGGCCTCGGCCAGCCCTTGCTGTTGCTCAGTCACCAGCTCCGAATGGGGCGTATCCGGAGCGCGGCGGTTACGCACGAGAAAGCTGCTCCACAGGGCAAGCTGATGCTTGAGCCGTGCGCTCTGATGCCAGTAGTTCCAGAACACGAGACCGCGTTGCGCGATTTCGGTCGCTATCTGATCCTCGCTGGCGCCTGGCGCACTCAGTTGCATCCGGGCGGCCGCTATGAGCGCTTCCATGTCATCACTCATTTGCCGACCCCGGAGATCCCGACCAAAACTGTGATCGGCGGTATCGGCCATCCTCTGCATCGAGAGGACCTGCGTATCAAATTGTGCATACGTCAACGAAACCTGAGCCTGCGTCGACACAAGGTCCTCGCCCATTCCGCTCTCGAGTACCTGGAGGGTCGGCAGCAGACGGGCCGCAGCCAGCGCACCCAGCTGGCCCGGCAAGGTATCGGTCCGCAGCGTCAGCCCGTACAGCAGTTCGGCTGCCACTAGCCCCGGTCGCTTACCGGGCACGTCCTTGATCGCAGAGATCACGAACGTCGATGCAGTGTCGCGGCTGTACTGGCTGTCATAGGGACTGGCGCGGCCACGCATGTCATCGAACTCCGAACGCAGCTCCAGCCTGGCGCTCTTGGGAGGGCGAAGCCTACGCCACACGCCGAGCGCGCTTTTCTGCTGTTCATCGTGATTCCACCAGGCGCCTTCACCATCCCAGACCACCTGACCGCCATCGGGAAAGAAACCCATCGTCAGATTGAGCAGACTCTTGTCGCTCAGCGTGACCAGATTCTCGGGCACGCTCGAGACGAAGCGCCGGGTATGCAGCGTCCACCGCGGTGTGGCTTCGAGCTTCACCTCGCCAAGCGCTGTCGGCAGCAGCGCGCGGCGTGCCAGATAGGTGCGCCACTGCGCCAGCGTGCCGCTCAAGGACACATCAAACTGATCCGCGAGCAGGCGGATCCGCTCCTCAATCGCGGCTTTCGAATTGGAAGGCGCGTAGTGGATCAGCGCGCTGTAGCCATCCGGTGTCGGCAGCAACAGGCAGACCAGGTAGACATCCATGAACGGCACGGCCCAGATCCGCTCCTGCCAGCGACGCCCATAGTGATCGACATAGAGGGCATCACTTAGTGCCGGGCCCAGCGAGGTGACCCGAACCTGATCAGGTCCCACCGTGCGGTGCAGGTTCAAGCCTTTGAGGGCCAGGTCCATGAACGCCTTCGAGTCGCTGTAGAACGCATCATCGGTCGCGTGATCGGAGCGCACCAGCCGCAGCAACACAGCGCCGGCTGCGCCGGCAATGCTGACCGAGCCGTCGCCGGGTAGTTCAGCACTGCTGTAGTCCGGCTCCACAGGAACCCAGCGTCCATCCTCCTGCTGTGCGATCAGCCGCGGCCGGTAGTCGTTGGTCTCCGGCGCGTAGAGCACTGCCTCGGTGCCACTGCCCTTGGGAAACAGCGTGTCGGCGTAGTTCTTTAGGAGTGCCGCGCGCGAGAGCTGATCGTGGCGAACGACGACCGCCTGGTAGGCACGGGCAAACTCGGTCCAACCCAGCGGCAGCTCGAACGTATCCTGATAGGCATAGGTCTGCGTGCCGTGCAGGAACGGCAGACTGATGAGCGCACGCTGATCAAAGCGTGCCTTGTGATCCGGCGCACTGAGCACCTGCGAGATCGGCAGCGAGTAATTCAGGTTTTCGTTTGGTGATTTGCCAATCACGATGCCGATGACTTGGCCCTCGGCATCAAGCAACGGCCCACCGCTGTTGCCGGGCGAAGCGGCCGCGGAAAAGCGGATCCATTTCCAGCGATTGTCCTGCTCCTCGGCGGTCGCCGAGGTATAGAGGCCATCGCGAATGACAATGCCCTCGCCCAGCGCGTTGCCTACCGCGAGTACCGGGTCATCGAGCTTTGGCTCCTGATTTACTACGAAGCCTGCCGGCGCCGGATCCTTTTGCAGCGAGAACACCACGAAGTCCTGATAGGCCGAGAACTTCTGAATCTGATCGATCGCATACACGGTGCCATCGGCGCGCCGCAGTGCCGGCATTCCAAACTGGCTGTCGACGCCGGCAAGCAACACGTGCGCCGCGGTTACATAGGTGTTGTGCCCAAGCGCAAAAGCTGTGCCCACTGCCCGGTAGGCATCGGTGCGCTCTATATAAGGAAGCAGCTCGAGGGGCAGCGGTTTTTCATAGCTGACCGAATCTTTTTCCGGTTTCTTCATGACCACTTCAAAGGTGCTCGCCCGGATCGCCTGCTGCAGCTCGGGCGTCAGCGCCGCGGCGCTTAACAACGGCGCATGCGACAAGAACATCAGTGCCGGGATCGCAAGCCGGCAGTGTCGAATCGCAGCGCGCATTGCTCCTCTAGCCCTCACACGCGGAACCTTTGCTGTTTGAGCCGCTCGATTTCCTGGCGCAATTCGTAGATCTCGTGAGCCCACCGATCCTGATGCGCGATCTCGCGACTCTCAGCGAGCTCAGCACGCGCTTCGGCCGCCGCCTTGGCCCGCAGCGCTTCGGAAGCCTCCGCTTCGGCACGTTCCATCCGTTGCAGCAATTCGGCCACCGGAGGCTCGAGTGCCGCCCTCCTCTGGCGCTCGCTCAAGGCTCGCCAGATTTCGAACACGCGATCGGTTCGTCCGGGTGTGCCGAAGCGGGCGCGCAATGCTTCACGCAGCTGCCGACCGCTGACCCGACCGTGCCGTGCCTCGAGCAGGCGCCAGGTCTCCTCAATATCCTGATCTGTGAGCTTTCGGTTCACTGCCACAAGCGTATCGCAAAACCGCAAATGGGTACACGTCCCCGTTCACATGCAAAATGGTAAATTGCCCGTGGATGTTCCACGAATTCCCACTGCATGAAATCTCTTAAGTCTATGATTATATTGATCTAGGGGTTCATTTGACAATTTCCGGCTATCACGGATGTTCCACGGGGCCAGGCCGCTGCTTTCTTCAACTTTTTCGAAGGAAAAACATAGGGCCTGCGGCTCTGTGTTTCCTAAGTTTCAAGAGATTCCAAGATAGATCCTTCTCTTCGTTATGCAGCGCTGCAGGTCTCGGTGGCTGCACGGAGCCAGTTGGGTGGCATTCGGTTCGGACGCGTCCAGCAGCCTTCGCGAAGTTTCTTTAGCGCGATATTCAGGGCCAGCGGCAGCTCGAAACGCCGCAGGGCGCCCTCCTCCACCGCCCAGATCACCTGGCGAAGCGTTTCAGCGCTTTCCTGGGCCGGTACGGCCGCGGCGATCTTCCGCCGGGTCCGCGCCAACTCGAGGATTGAGAGCTTGCGGGGGGCGGCATAGCCTGGCTGCTGCACGGATTTAACCGCTGGCGGATGAGTTATCCGTGCGCGGGCCATCTGCTCCAGCTGTGCGAGGATCTGCCCGCGGTCTCCCGGCGTCAGCCGCGTTTCCGCATCGAATTCGATCCGGCGAACCCCCGATCGCGAGGCACGGAAGAACTGGGCTTTCTCCTCAGTGGAAGCCCGGTGCCACATGGCCTGGGCGTCCTGACGAGTCGGGCAGGCAGACGGACTGGAAGATGCCACCTCTGCCGCAGGCTGTGGCACCGATCTGGGTACCGGCGACGCTTCCGGCAGCGGCGTCCGCGAGGGTGCCCGACGTCGGTCGGGGCACCGGGACATTTCCTGCAGCAGGTCCCGCGGCACCCGGACCTCTGTGACCGCCGTGGCCTGTTGGAACGGATTCGCAGGATCGCGACCCGGGTCTTCCCGCTGGATGAGCCCCAGGCTTTTGAGCACCTGGTAGGCGCGAGTCACCGTGGATGGATCGATACAGCACAGGCTGGCGACACGCTTGAGCGGGATCTGGGAGCACCAGTCCCCGGCCATCTGGCCTTCCTCCCAATGCAGCCAGAACACGCGTTCGGCTGCCTGCGGCAAAGCCTGTTGCCACAACCACCGCTCCAGCGGCTTGGGCCGCAAGCTGAAATATTTATCACGGACCAGGACCACTCGCGGATCCCGGGTTTCTTCTGGGCACACGGATCCCGTGCGCATCGTTTCGGCGGACATAGAAATCCCCTTCGCTCTGCACGAATTCATCGATAACCGCCGATCCGAAGGGCTTTGCTCTTGACCCGGGATTCCCGGGCAACTAACCTTGATTTGCGACGTCGAGGCTAGTTTCGCAGTTCGCTGCGGATCGACCCTTGAAGTGAAAAGGCCCCTTAAATCGGGGCCTTTTTATTGAGTCGTTCGCATGACGCGCCCTCCTCTGCAGGCCGGCTCGGGGGCGCCAAGAAACTCACTGGCGCGCCCGGTGTAAAAACTTTCCTGCAGGAAAGTTTTGCAGGTGCACCGGCGGGCCGAGTACTCAGCGGTCGCTTGCAGACCCGACGCGCAGCGCTCCGAGTCCGGAAACTTTCCTGCAGGAAAGTTTCCGGCACCGCTGTCCCGCCTGGGCCATACCGGCACCGTTCCGGTCAAAGTCGGGGATCGCGCTAATCGCTCCCCTCCAAAACGCGCAAACCCCGGAAGGCCGGGGTTTGCGAGATGCTGCTGCCGTGGTGGGGCGCTCATGGCCCCTCCAATCGCTTGCGCAGCCAGGCTTCGGCCCAGTCCTTCAACTCTTCGCGCAACGCCTTCTGCATGGATTCGTCGACGTGCTGCAGCTTGAGGACGATGCGGTTGCGACCGGACCCGACCTTCAGCGGGATCCGGCCACCGATGCGCACCGACTCTTCGCGCGAGGTGCCCCGACTGGGGCCGCTTTTGCCGGCGCCCGCCGCCACAAGGGTTCTTAAGACAACCTCTGGGGTCGCGAGCGGTTTGCGTTGCGCAAGCCGCTCGGCTGAGCGCAGGACCGCGGCGCCGCTGGCCTTGAGAGCCTGGCTCAGCGCGGGACCCCAGCTCATCGGAATCAGGCGCTCGTCACCGAACGCCGCCAGAATTTCGCGGGGCAGGGCGGCGACAGCGAGGTATTTGGCCGCCGCGGCTTCACCGAGGCCGATGGCATTCGAGAGCTCGCGCTGGCTTTCGTAGACACCGGCTTCGAGCCAGCGCGCAAACATCTGGCCTTTCTCAAAGGCCGAGAGGTCATAGCGCTCTTCATTTTCCCGGTACATTTTCAGCACCAGATCGCGTGCCTCCATGGCATCGGCATCAACGATCGCCAGTACCGGGAAACCTAGGCCAGATTCGGCCTCCAGAGCCAGGCAAGCGGCGTGGCGGCGATGGCCCGAGACGATTTCAAACTCAAAGGGCAGGGCATTCTTGACCGGCCGAACGCGAATCGGCGTCTCCTGGCCGTGTGCGCGCAGGCTCTCTTTGAGCTCGATGAATTTCGGATCATCAGCCAGCAGCGAGCGCTCGTGCCGGTTACGGAAGGCAGTGGC
This sequence comes from Steroidobacteraceae bacterium, assembly GCA_049521875.1. Lineage (GTDB taxonomy): Bacteria > Pseudomonadota > Gammaproteobacteria > Steroidobacterales > Steroidobacteraceae > FEN-1191. The sequence goes on along the minus strand of JBEKOK010000056.1, from coordinate 3,849 downwards.
GCGAATCTTTTTCGGATTCAGCTCCAGCAACAGGCGACCACCGGACCGCGCCTCGTCATACAGTTTGGCACGGGTTGCCACATGCTCGGCGTAGAGGTTGGCCTGTTCTGCAATGGGTCCAAGCTGGCGTGGTGCCAGGGCAGGGCGCTCGGCCGGGACGACGCTGGCGCGTGCGCTCAGCGTCTGATCGAGAATCGCCCGGCGTTCCTTGGCCTTGATGTTCATGCTGCGACCGCGCGCGCTTCCAGGGCCCGGCGGATCAATAGTTCAATCTCGCCATTGGCGCCATTCATCGCCTCGATCGCGCGTTCGAGAGTCCGGCGATCGCCATCGTATTCGGCCACCTCATACAGCGTCAGCAGCTCGGGCCCCACCTTCTCCAGCGCCGAGCTCTGCACCATCGTGTGAGTGCAGGTTTCCTGCGGAAAGAACTGGCGGATCCAGCGACTGATCTGCGCATGCGTGCCATCACTAGGGCGCACACGGGTCAGCAGGACCGATGCGAAATCGTAGGTCTTCGGGCTCGCTTCGGCCCGGTTGAAGGCTTCCATGATCTCAGCCACCAACTCAAAGAAGAGTGAAGAAGACTGCAAGTCGATCATGGCGGGAGGAAGCGTGATCAGGAGCCCATCTGCAGCGAACATCGCGTTACTGTTCACAAATGACAGCGAAGGTGCCGTATCGAGAATAATGACATCGTACTCAGTCCGCAGCGGCGCCAAGCCGTCGGCGAGGGGTCGGTGGAAGGCAAAGCCCTCTTCATCGCGCAGCCGGGCCGCGATCGCGAATTCAGACCCATACACGCCCAGATTCGAGGGGATCAGGTCCAGGCCATGCCAGTGTGTGCGTTGGACGACCGAGCGCAGGTCTCCGGTCCACGCCGGGTTGGTTCGTCCGCCAAAACGGGGACCCTCGAGGAAAGTCCGGACCGTCTCGTCGTCGCCGACTTCGGTGTGCGGCAGAATGCCAAATAGCTGCGTCAGGCTCGCCTGCGCATCCAGATCGACGAGCAGCACGCGATAGCCGTGCATCACCAGGTATTGGGCCAGGTGCGCAGCGGTCGTCGTTTTGGCCACACCACCCTTGAAATTACAGATCGAGACAACGAGACCCGGCTGGCCGCCGGAGCGCTTCGCGGGCAGCTTGAAAGCCTCACGCAGCGCAAAAACTTCCTCGAGTGTAAATTCCCGCCGTCGCGGATTGGCGGTCATGCCCTGGGGTAGCTCGGGGTTCCGATCGAGGCGCCGATAGAGCGTCTCGACCTTTAGGTCCAATAGCGTAGCGACCTCTGGACCGACAAATTTTCTTAATGTTTTCCGATGGTTAGGATGTGTCGCCAGGTCCCGAATAGTCTTGTTCAGGTCAGCAGCGCGACGGGCGAGGTCGGCGACACCTTCAGCGCCGATAGGCGAACGAGCCTCGGTCAGTGTAATCTCAGCCGATACCGACTCTGGATTAGCAGCCATCAACCCTCAGATTCGCCCCCTAGAAAAAGAATCCAGCGGATCTTAGTTGAGATGTTATGTTATGGCAAGGTTTTTGGCACGGAAAGCCAACACTTGCAGACAGAGTAGGGGTCGGGCGCGCTTGCCTTGTGTCGAGCGTTGGCGATTCGCACTTATGATGGCACAAGTATAAGAAGAGGGGCCCATCAACATGGGTAGCAGCAAAATCCCGCACAGCTCGTGCGTGGTGCCATGCCTATAAGGCTTTTCGGCGGCTTGCGGCCGCTGAGCCGCGCCAGCGTACTGCGCGATGTATTCGCCGGTATCAATCTCGCATCGATCAACATTCCCCAAGTGCTGGGCTACGCCCGCATTGCCGGCACGCCGCTTGTCACCGGTCTTTACACCGTGCTGCTGCCGCTATTGGCCTTCGCGTTGTTCGGCTCTTCGCGCCATCTGGTCGTGGCTGCGGATTCGGCGACTGCCGCGATCTTCTACAGTTCGCTCTCGCGCATGGCGGTCGCCGGCAGCGCGCACTATCTGGCGCTCGCAGGCACTGTCGCGCTGCTGACCGCTGGCATGCTGCTGGTCGCGCGCGTGTTCAAGCTCGGCTTTCTGGCTGATTTTCTCTCGCGCACCGTGCTGATCGGATTTTTAACCGGCGTGGGTCTTCAGGTCGGCATCGGCATGCTGAGCGACATGGTCGGCTTCCAGAATCACTCGCGCTACACGCTGGTCCAGTTGTGGGATCTGCTCGGGGGGCTGGCACATCCCGATGCGCCCACGATGGCACTGTCGGCCGCTGTCGTGGTGCTGATTCTCGCCGGCAAGCGCTGGGCACCGCGTTGGCCAGTCGCATTGGTGGCCGTGCTGGGCTCGATCGTGGCCAGCCAGGCGTTCGATCTGGGTGAGCATCGCATCGCACTGATCGGTGTGGTGCCGGGCGGCCTGCCGACGCTGCATCTGCCCGTTGTCAGCTGGAGCGAAGTGCTGGCGTTGCTGCCGGTTGCAGGCTCCTGCTTCGTGATGATCATGGCGCAGAGTGCGGCCACGGCGCGCGGTTTTGCGCAGCGCTATCACGAAGTGGATGACGGCGACGCCGACCTGCTGGGCGTGGCCGCTGCCAACCTGGCGGCCGGCTTCAGCGGTACCTTCGTCGTCAACGGCAGTCCAACGCAGACGGCGATGGCTGAGCAGGTCGGCGCGCGCAGCCAGGTTGCGCAGCTCGTTCTCGCCGCACTCGTTGTGATCGTATTGCTGTTCCTGACCGCACCGCTTCAGTACCTGCCACAGTGCGTGCTCGCCTCGATCGTGTTCACAATCGCGACCGGCATGATCGATATCGTGCAGCTGCGCGCGATACGACGCGAAAGCCCGGGTGAATTCTCGCTCGCAATCATGACGGCCGCCGCTGTGGTAGCGCTCGGAGTGGAGCAGGGCATCCTGATCGCGATCGCGCTCTCGCTGTTTCGCCATGTGCGCCACAGCTATCGGCCGCACACGATGGTGCTTGCCGCGGGCGCCGATGGGCGCTGGACCCCGGGACCTGCAACGCCCGGCTGCATCACGGCGCCCGGTCTGATCATCTATCGCTTTGCGGCGGATCTCTTCTATGCCAATCAGGATCGGTTCGTGGACGAGGTGCGCATGTTGGTCGCGCGCGCTCCGACGCCGGTGCACACTTTTATTATCGATGCCGGTGCGATCACGGATCTCGACTACTCTGCCGGACAGGGACTGCGCGAACTGCTCCAGGATCTGGGGCGCCAGCAAGTGACGGTTATTTTCGGTCGGGTGAGCCCCTACCTGCGCGCCGACATGGACCGGCACGGCCTGACGGCAGAACTGGGCGCGCAGAACATCTACGCCACGCTTCACGAAGCCCTGGCCGCCGCCCACCTGACCCCAACCGCTAGGGCAGAAGACTTCTAAAACCGCCCGTCGCGGGCGCCTTGGTTGTGCACCGCAGCGAGCTGATGCATGATTCAGGGCATGCTGTCAGGGCTGCCCTCAACGTGTCGTCCGGGAACCTGACCTCCGAAGCACTTGGCGCTCCTGGGGCGGCGGCCTGTAGCCGCAAGCCAGCCGTGGCAAGGATGCTCAGGTCAATTACGACACGCCACCCCGCGGGTTTCCTCGCCGTGCTGTTCGCCGCTGCACTGCTGCAGCCGATCGCCGTGCAGGCCGATTGCCCGGGCGACCTGCAGGGGACCGATGGGGCGCTCGGCCGGCAGCTCGATCAGGATCCGGCCGGCACCATACCGAAGCTCAAGGCCTTGCTTCTACAGGATGCAACGCACGCTGCGCTGCCGATAAGCCCCGCGCACATCGACGCGCTGCTGGCCGATGGCTACTGGAGCGTGGGCGATGTCACCGCAGCGCGTGCAGCTGCAGCGCAGGGCCT
>JBEKOK010000055.1:0-15043 GCA_049521875.1 Steroidobacteraceae bacterium | reverse complement strand
CCGTTCAAACAAAACAACAGCTTAGGAGAGGATTGTCTAATGAACCCACTGAATTCAGTCAAAGGATCCATTACGACCGGGGTAATCCTGTCCGGTGTGGTGCTGGTACTCGTTCATATGCTGCTCGGCCATCCGTATCAGGCCAACGAAATGGGTGGAATACGCTGGCTACACATCCTCTCGGGAGTTATGTGGATCGGACTGCTCTGGTACTTCAACGTGGTGCAGACCCCCGGCCTTGCGGCAGCGGCGGCCGATAAGGGCGGTCCAGGCGGCGCGGGCGTAACCAAGTACATCGCGCCGCGCGCGCTGCTGTGGTTCCGCTGGGCGGCAGTCTTCACATTCCTCACCGGCGTGCTGTTCTTGTATCGCAATGGCACCTTCATGAGCGCACTCACGCTCGGGCATGGCGCCAATCCGGCCGAGCGCTACGGGCTGGTCATTGGCCTCGGCGGCTGGATGGGCACAATCATGGCCTTCAACGTCTGGTTCTTCATCTGGCCCAACCAGAAAAAGATCCTGGGCATCGTGCCGGCAACCGATGAGCAGAAAGCCAAGGCGCGCAAGGTCGCGGCGATGGCCTCGCGCACAAATTTCGCGCTCTCGATTCCGATGCTGATGTGCATGGCTTCGGCCACGCACGGCCTGCCGTTCTAAAAGAGCGGCCTTGCCGCCGGCCTTACCTTCGGATCTGCCCGAGCAGGTGTCCCGCGCGCTGCGCGAGGACATCGGCCCGGGCGACCTCACCGCTTCGCTGATCGATGCCGGGACGCTGGCCTGCGCGCACATCCTGTGCCGCGAGGCTGCGATCCTGTGCGGCTGCGCCTGGTTCGAGGAGACCTTTCGACAGCTCGATACGCGCGTGCATATTAAATGGCATGCCGCCGAAGGCAGCGCGATCGCGGTCAACACGATCCTGTGCGAACTTAAAGGGCCAGCACGCGCACTGCTGACCGGTGAGCGCACGGCGCTCAACTTCCTGCAGCTGCTCACAGGCACGGCGACTGCGACGCGCGCCTACGTCGATGCGGTCGCCGGCACGCACTGCCAGATCCTCGATACGCGCAAGACGCTCCCCGGACTGCGCACAGCGCAGAAATACGCGGTGCGCTGCGGCGGCGGCAGTAACCACCGCATCGGACTCTTTGATCAGATCCTGATCAAGGAAAACCACATCGCCGCCGCCGGCTCGATCGCGGCCGCTGTGCGCCAGGCGCGCACGCTGCACCCGGGCGTCAAGGTCGAAGTGGAGACTGAGGATCTGTCGCAGCTGCAAGAAGCACTTGCGGCCGGTGCCGACCTCATCATGCTGGATGAGTTCAGCGCTGAAGATCAGCGCCGCGCGGTGGCCATCGTCCGTTCTCGGCCGCAGCCGGCACTGCTGGAAGTTTCCGGCGGCGTCAGTCTCGCAAGCGTCGCGGCAATTGCGGCCACCGGCGTCGACTACATTTCGGTCGGCGCGCTGACCAAGCACGTACGCGCGATCGATCTGTCGATGCGATTCGAGCCGGCGTCGCTGAAAAACTAGAGTGCGCCACGCCGCCGCGTGCGTCGTACCGCTCGCAGGCTACTGGCTGCTGCCGACGGGCTTGATTGCGCCGCAGTCCGCGCCCAGGTAGTTCATCTGCAATTCCATATGTTCTGTGTGGTTCCCGCCCGCGCTCGTAGTCGTACCGTCCGTGACTATCGACACCGAATTGCCGCTGCGCTGGGCTGTACCTTTGCCGCTGCGGGTCACGCCGTTGTTGGAACAGCTGTAGGCGAAGTTCGTGGTGTTGCCAGCCTGCGTCCAGGTGGGCTGGCAATTGCTATCCTTGCCGACCGGAAACGCATTGCGCTTGACCATGTCCTGATTCAGGCACACCTGCCCGGTGAGACCGTTCTGATTAATCGTCACACCATGCTGCTGCATCATCGCTTCCATCTTGGCGCGCTGGTCCGGCGGCATGTTGGCCATCTGGGCCTGCATGCTGGCCATGGCCTGCGCCATCTTGGCCGAATTATCGACCCCGTCGATGACCGTCTTGAGCGGCTTGACCTCCCATAACCCCACTTGCAGATTCAGCGGATTATCGGCAAACGCCAGCGCGCTACTCGCGAGCGCCACACAGAGCCATGCAGTTTTTGACATGAATTAATCCCCCATCCGTTGGCTGGTCATCACTGCCGGCATTCTATCCAAAAGCCACTGCTGGCCGCGACCTCGCGCCCCTAGTGGGCGGCGCCGGGGGATCCGGGTGGCGAGGCACGCGCGGGCAGCGCTCTCCATGCCGCCAGCACCTCCTCGACGCTGATATCCAGCAGCCGGCTGCTCGCGCCCTGCTGGCCACCAAGCGCGCGCACGTTTCCGCTCGGCGAGCGCGGATGCCATGCGCGCTGCTCGTGGCTGCCAAAGAGCACGATGAGCGGACAATCGAGCGCCGCGGCGGCGTGCGCCGGCCCGGTATCCACGGAAATCAGGCTGTGAGCGCGCTCGAGCAATGCCAGCAGGCGGCCGATGGGCAGCTGCTCGGCCAGGTTATGCACGCGCGGCGAGCCACTGGCGCGCCGGATGTCTTCGACCAGTGCAAACTCCTGAGGCGCGCCACACAGGAGGACCTGCGCCTCCGGGCGCTGCGCCAGCACGCCGTTCGCCACGGCGGCCCAGCGCTCGGGCGGCCAGTACTTGTTGTCGCTCAAGGTTGCGAGCCGTCCGCGTTTGAGCGTGCGCTTGTTGCCGGCCTGGATCAGCACCACTGGCGCAGACGCCCAGCCCTTCCCCGAGAGCCATGCGCTCAGTTCCGAGCGCTCAGCGACCGTCACGTACAAGCGGGGCACTGCTTCGGCGCGTGACAGATCCAGTGCGGGCACCTGTCCCTCATAGGCCGTCGGTGTCAGTGCAGCACGGCTCAACCACCATTCGCACCAGTGCGGGACTTCGCCAGCGTTCGGTGCGTACTGGGCGCGCACGATATACGCTGGATCAATGCCCGCATGCCGTAGCAGCCAGTAGGATTTGTCATCGGTGTCGCAGGCGTACACCGGGCCAGCGCCGCGTCCTCGCAGCCAGCGCACGGCGCGCCACTGCTCGGGGCTGATCAGGTAGGGGCTCTTGCGGCTGCCAAGCAGCTCGATGTGACCCACGCGCGGATCAGCCGCAAGCAGCTTCGCGGTCCAGCTGCCGGAACTGAGCAGATCGATCGGCCGGCCATAGCGCTGATGCAGCGCGCCGATCAATGTCGTCAGCAGCACCACATCGCCGAAGGCCGCGAAGCGCACGATCAGCGGGTTCGCGGCCGTGGCTATGTCAGCAGCGGCTTGGCTCATCGGCGCTGCGCTACAGGTCCACGCCGGTCACATCATCGGGACCGATCGTGCGGCCGAGGAAGCGACTGCCGATGCGTGCAAAGCGCTCCGGCGAATCGGTGGCAAGAAAATGCAGCTGCCCGGTGCCGGCGCGCGGTCGCCACGCGATCAGCGCGTGCAGTGCGCTCGCGGTCGTAGCGGCCGAATCCACGATGCAGGTGTCGCTCGGTACCGCCGCCGCAATGACCTCGCGCAGTACCGGAAAATGCGTGCAGCCCAGTACCAGCGTGTCCGGCGGCGCTGGCGCATCAAACAGTGGCTGCAAGTAACGTTCGGCCGCAGCCTTTGCCACCGCCCCGTCGGTCCAGCCCTCCTCGGCCAGCGCGACGAACAGCGGACAGGCGAGTGCCTGCACGCGCGCCTCCGGGCGCAGCCGGCCGATCGCCTGCTGGTAGGCGCCACCGCGCACGGTTCCTTCGGTGGCCAGCACCGCGATGCGACCGCTGCGCGAGGCCTGCGCCGCGGCCGCCGCGCCGGGCTCGATCACGCCGATCACGGGCAGCGGCGCGTAGCGCTCGCGCAGCGCGGCCAAGCCGGCCGCTGCCGCGGTGTTGCAGGCGATCACCAGACACTTGACGTCGCGCTCCACCAGTTCGTCGGCCGCCTGCACGGCATAGCGCACGACGGTCGCCGAACTCTTGGTGCCGTAGGGGAGCCGTGCGGTATCGCCCAGGTACAGAAAGTCCTCGCCCGGCAGTGCCGCGCACAGTGCGCGCAGCACGGTCAGCCCCCCGACGCCGGAGTCGAACACGCCGATTGGCGCCCGCGCCTCGCCCCCCCGATCCGTCATCAATCGCTGGCCGCTTCGGGGCGCAGGTGCGGAAACAGCACCACATCGCGGATCGAGGGCGAATCGGTCAGGAACATCACCAGCCTGTCGATCCCGACCCCTAAGCCCGCGGCGGGGGCCATGCCGTACTCGAGCGCGCGGATGTAATCGGCATCGTAGAACATTGCCTCGTCGTCCCCGGCTTCCTTGCGCGCCACCTGGGCGCGGAAGCGCGCCGCCTGATCCTCCGGATCATTGAGCTCGGAAAAGCCATTGGCGAGCTCGCGCCCGGCGAGGAAGAACTCGAAGCGATCGGTTATGAATGGATCGGTGTCATTGGCGCGCGAAAGCGGCGAGACCTCGGCGGGGTAGGCATACACGAAGGTCGGATCAAGCAGCGTATGCTCGCCGGTCTTCTCGAAGATCGCTGTCTGCAGCTTGCCGGCGCCATCCTGGGCATGCACCGGGATACCCAGGCGCTCGCAGTGTGCTCGTAAGTAGGCTACATCGCGGATGCGCCCCGCGTCGAACCCCGCATTGTGCTCGAGGATCAGCTCCTCGATCGTCACGCGCCGGAACGGCCGGCCCAGATCGTAGAGGCGGCCCTGATAGTTGATTTGCCGCGTGCTATAGAGCGCATCGGCCAGGCCCAGCAGCAGGCGCTCGACCAGCTCCATCAAATCGTGGTAGTCGGCGTAGGCCCAGTACAGCTCGAGCATTGTGAACTCGGGGTTGTGCTGGGTCGAGAGCCCTTCATTGCGAAAGTTGCGGTTGATCTCATAGACCCGCTCGAGGCCGCCGACGATCAGGCGCTTGAGGTACAGCTCCGGGGCGATGCGCAGGTACATCTGCATATCGAGTGCATGATGGTGCGTGATGAACGGACGCGCCGCGGCGCCACCCGGGATCGGCTGCATCATCGGGGTCTCGACTTCCATGAAATCGAGCGCATCGAGGAAATCCCGTATGTAGCGCACGATCCGTGTGCGCGAGCGGAACGCCTCGCGAGACTGCTCATTCATCACCAGGTCGACGTAGCGCTGGCGATAGCGGGTCTCGGTATCCGCAAGTCCATGCCACTTACCAGGCAGGGGCCGCAGCGATTTGACCAGCAGCACCAGGCGATCGACACGCACCGACAACTCCCCGGTACGGGTGCGGAACAGCTCGCCTTCGGCGCCCAGGATGTCGCCGATATCAAAGCCCTTGAACCGCTCGTAGGTTTCCAGATCAAGTGTTCCGCCCTGCAGGAACAGCTGGATCTGACCGCTGCGGTCGGCGAGCTTGGCGAAACTCGCCTTGCCCATGACGCGCTTGAACATCATGCGGCCGCCGACGCGCACGCGCACGGGATTGCTCTCGAGCCAGTGATTGTCGCGATCGACGTAGGTGGCCAGCAGCTCAGCGGCCAGCGCATCGCGCCGAAAATCGTTCGGAAAGGCGCTGCCCGCAGCGCGTAGCGCCGCGAGCTTGGCGCGCCGCTCGGCGATCAGGTGATTCTCGTCGTTGCTATCGCTCACGCTTGCCTCGCTCTTGAACTCACAAGCCCGCCTTCAGGCTCGCTTCCATGAACTGATCCAGATCGCCATCGAGCACCGCGCCGGTGTTACCGACCTCGACCCCGGTGCGCAGATCCTTGATACGCGACTGATCGAGCACGTAGGAGCGGATCTGGTTGCCCCAGCTGACATCCGACTTGCTGTCCTCGAGTACCTTGGCCGCGGCGTTGCGCTTGTTGACTTCGAGCTCATAGAGCTTGGCCTTGAGCATCTTCATCGCCGTGGCCCGATTCTTGTGCTGGCTGCGCTCGTTCTGGCAGGCCACGACAATGCCGCTGGGCGCATGCGTTATGCGCACCGCCGATTCGGTCTTGTTCACATGCTGGCCACCAGCACCGCTCGAGCGGTAGACATCCATCTTCAGGTCCGCCGGGTTGATCTCGATCGAGATGTCATCATCGATCTCGGGGGAGACGAATACCGAGGCGAATGAAGTGTGGCGGCGGTTGCCCGAATCAAACGGACTCTTGCGCACCAGACGGTGCACGCCGGTCTCGGTCCGCAGCCACCCGTAGGCGTACTCACCCTTGAACTCGAGCGTGGCGAACTTGATGCCGGCCACTTCCCCGGGGTTCGAATCCATTACCTCGCAAGAGAAGCCGCGGCGCGCCGCCCACTTCAGGTACATGCGCAGCAGCATCTGCGCCCAGTCCTGTGCCTCGGTGCCGCCGGCACCGGCCTGGATATCAACGAAGGCGTTGTGGGAATCCATCTCGCCGCGGAACATGCGCCGGAACTCGAGCTTGCGTACACCGCTTTCGAGCCCGCCGACCTCGCCCTCGATCTCCTGGGCCGCGGCCTCATCATTCTCGGCTTCAGCCAGTTCGAGCAGTTCGCTTGCATTGCGCACCGAGGTCAGCGCGCCATCCAGATCCTTCAGTTCGCCACTCAGCTGCGCCCGTTCGCGCCCCAGGGCCTGGGCGCGCTCCGGGGCGCTCCACACGGCCGGCTCTTCCAGCTCGCGGCTGACTTCCTCGAGCCGCTCGCTCTTGCGATCGTACTCAAAGAAACCCCCTCAAGGAGACGGCGCGCTCCTCGAGATCTTTCAACGTGCGCTTGAGCTGGCTGACTTCCACGAATCTCGGTGTCCTGAAAAATGGTGCAAGGCCGCGAATTCTAGCAGGTCCGGGCGCTAAAGCAGCTGATCGATCATCAGCTGCAGCCGGCGCGTGCCCTGGTATTCGTTGGCGCTCAAGCGGTAGATGATCTGGCGGCGCCCCGTCGGCAATGCGCCCTCGCGCCCGGGCTCGAGGTAGTTGAAGGCGATCGCATCGAAGCCGCCGCGCCCCTCGATGGCACCGATCTGGACTTTCAGATGCCGGCCACCGACCAGGCGCGCGTTGCGCAGCTCGAAGGTGCCATCGAACAGCGGCTCGGGAAACCCCGATCCCCACGGACCGGCGGCGCGCAGCGCCTCGGCGGTCGCGAGCGTGAGCTCGGGCGTTGAAAGTTCGCCATCGGTCTCGATCGCATCCGGCGAGCCACAGCGCTCCAGCCAGCGCGCAACTTCCTCATCAAAGGCGCGCGCAAACTGATCCAGGCGCGAACGCTCGAGGGTCAGGCCTGCGGCCATCGCATGGCCACCGAACTTGCGGATCAGCTCCGGGTAGCGGGTCGCAATCGCATCCAGTACATCACGTATGTGCACGCCGGGCACCGAGCGTGCCGAGCCGCGCAGTTCCGTCGCATCCGCATTCGCGAATGCGATCACGGGCCGTCGCAGCCGCTCCTTGACGCGTCCGGCGACCAGGCCAACGACGCCCTGGTGCCACTCCGGATCGTACAGGCACACGCCGGAGCGCTGGATCGCGCTCGCGGGATCACGCAGCCGCTTGACTGCGCTCAGCGCCTGCTCCTGCATCTCCTGCTCGATCTGCCGGCGCTGCAGGTTCAGCGTATCCAGATCCGAGGCGAGCGTTGCCGCCTCTTCGGGGCTGTCACTCAACAGGCAGCGGATCCCGACCGACATGTCAGTCAGGCGTCCGGCGGCATTGAGTCGCGGCGCGACGCCGAACCCTAAGTCGGTGGCAATGAGGTCGCTGATCTCGCGCTTGGCAAGGGCGAGCAGCGCCAGAATGCCCGGCACCGCGCGCCGCGCGCGGATGCGCGCCAGGCCCTGCGCCACGAGAATGCGGTTGTTCAGATCCAGCGGCACCACATCGGCCACCGTGCCCAGTGCCACCAGATCCAGGTAGCGGGCGACCGTGGGCGCGCCCGGCGGCAATTCGCCGGCGGCCTCGAGCCTGCGGTGCAGTGCGGCCATCACATAGAAGGCGACGCCGACGCCGGCGAGCGCGCGGCTGCCGAACGGGCTGTCCTTGAGATTCGGATTGACGATGACATCGGCCGCCGGCAGCACGTGCCCTGGCAGATGATGGTCGGTGATCAGCACCCGGATACCGAGCGCACGTGCTGCAGCGACGCCCGCTTCGCTCGAGATGCCGTTATCAACCGTGACAATGAGGCGCGGCGACTGGCGGGCCGCGATCGCGACGATCTCGGGGCTCAAGCCGTAGCCGAATTCAAAACGGTTCGGCACCAGGAAATCCACCTGACTGAATCCCCAGGCGCGCAGCGCGCGCACGATCAGCGCGGTGCTGGTCGCGCCATCGGCATCGTAGTCCCCGATGATCAGCACCAGGCCGTCGCGGCAGGCACGCAGCAGCTCGGCCGCGGCCTCGACGCCGGGCAGCGAGCCGACCGGCAGCAGCCGCTCGAGGGCGAGATTCAGCTCATCGGCACTCTTGAGGCCACGCGCGGCATAGACCCGCTGCAATACCGGGTGCAGTGCTGCGCCGAGCGCGACGCTTGGGGACTCGCGACGGATGATCTTAAGATCCACTCATCGGCTCCCACCAGGGTCGCGCGCGCCGCCAGAAGCGCCAGCGCGCGCGGCGGTTCAGTGTAAAGCGCTTGTCAGCACACAGCAGTGTCGCCGCCGTCGCGCCGCTCAGGGCATAGGCCAGCAGCGGGGCAATCCAGTCGCGCTCGATCTGCTGCAGGACTTCGGCTCCGATGCCCGAGGGCACCTCGGCGATCACGACCGCGCCAGCGCCCGGGTCCGTGAGGGCCGAGAATTGCGCCGGCAGCGGCTGTCGCGGCGCGCCGGCCAGTCGCCACAGGCTTTCGATAGCCAGGTCGGTGCCGAACAGCGGCGGCAATGCGCGCGGTGCTGCCGCAATCGCCCTACCCCCGCCCCACAGCCACAGGCCGCTGATCGGGAGCTTGCCCACCGCGATGCGCAGCTCGTTCAGCGGATGCTCGTGCAGCCACATTTCAATCTCGCTCACCAGGCGTCGCAGCGCCGGGGCGCCGACACCCTGGGGCACACCCTCGCGCACCGGGCGACCCAGGAAGCGGGCCGGATCCAGGCAGCTGATGCCCTCGGCCGGCGGCCCTTCGAGCAGCAGCTCGCGCCGCTCGGTCACGCGCAGCATCCAGCCCGAGCCCTGAAACACCTGCTCAAAATCGGCACTAAGGGCGCACTGCTCCTCCAGCGTGGTGTCGAGCAGCCCGGCCGGATGCAATCGCAAGGTATCGAGCCCGGCCAGAAAGTGTACCGGCGTCGCCAGCCAGTAGCCGCAGCCCGGATCGGAGCGCACACCGGCGGCACCGGCGGCCGCCCCACCTTCAGAAGTGGCCTCCGGCACGAAGCCCGCGGCCAGCGCGCGCCGCCAGCCGAGTGGCAGCGGCTCGGGCGTAGTGCGTGCCATCCAGCGCTCAAACGAGGTCAGCCGCGGCAGCGCGGCAGCTTCCGGGGAAGTGCGGTACGGGTACAGATCCTTGAGGACTAGGGTGACACTCGACACAGTTCAAGTATCGTAGCTGGCATGAAGCTGCTGCTGGATACTAATCCATCGATCCTGACGATTCGGGGCTACCAGCCCGGTGAGGTGCAGGTGGGCGACAAGACACTGCGGGCCCCATTCATCATCAGTCCCAGCCAGCTGATCACCGACTGGTCGCCGGGTGCGCCCTCCAACCTGGATGTAGCGGCACTCGAACCGCTGCTGGCACTGAAAGTCAACGTGCTGCTGCTCGGGACCGGAGCAACGCTGGTGCGGCCGCCGTTCGCGCTGCGACAGCAGCTCGAGGCGCGCGGCGTGGCGCTGGAGGCGATGGATCTGGGCGCGGCCTGTCGCACCTATAACGTGCTGGCGACTGAAGGTCGCCTCGTGGCCGCCGGAATATTCCCGAGCTAAGTCGGGTTGCGAGCGCCGCCGGTTCGGGTTGCCGGTGCGCGGGAAAGCGCACCGGAAGAAGACACAGGGCGAAAGATATTTTTCAACCAACCCATCATTCGAAGCTGACAGAATCGAACGATGGCCACTGCATTATTGTTGTTGTTCAACTCGGACGTTATTTTTGTTTTTAAACTTTTAGGTCTTCCCTCACGCCTGTGTCTTCTTCCGGTGCGCCTGAACTTTCCTGACGCGTCACTGCCGATGAACCCCGGCAGCGGAGCGCATGTTAGCCTCGATGGCGCGTCGCAAGCAAGTTTGCAACTTAGATAATAAATTCAATAAGATACCTACGTTATGTTAGGCTTTAAATTAATCTAGATTTCAACGGCCTCGCGCTTGGCGCGCCGCAAAGTGCTTGTTTTAAAGCGTATTTGGCGCTCCGATAGCAGGCGCTGCGCAATTCACTCAGCGGCACTTTTTAAACTGATTCCAGATGACCCGCGGCCAAGTACTTCTGGCTACGGAAGATTTGTCGTGCAAACCAATGACCATGCACTGACGCACGCGATCGCGATAGCAAAGCTCAGCCCGCGCCATCAACCCGTGGTCCGAGGCTTACCGAGACCAGCATTTTGGGTTGGTTGCGCGGCTCGCGGCGCACCAGGCGCAATAACCGTTTTTACCGCCGCGGCCTTCGCCGGCGCGATCAGTCGGCTGCCAATCGTCGGCCGCGCCAGGTGCGGTGTGCGGAAGGCCCGGACTGGCTAGCGTCCCACGACCCATCAGTCGAGCTGCGATAGCTTTGCCAAGGTCGCCTGCATGGTGCGATTCGATTCCCGAATCTGTGCCATTTCCTGTCTGAGTTCAGTTAGCTCAGATTCGCGGCGCGCCTCCTCTGAGGTCAACTCCTCTTTGTCAGCAGCAATTTGCTGACGCTGGCGTTGAATCTCGCTCAACAAGATCGGGGCCAGCTCATCGTAGCGCACGCCCTGAATCTGGCCACCCTGATCACGAATCACAAGTTCTGGATAAACCTTATCCACTTCTTCGGCGATCAGGCCGTACTGCATCGCGCCTTGCGGGTCCGTCTTCAGATGAAAGCTCACCGGCCGCAATTGTTGCAGCTTCTCATCGCTCAGTGCCATTGGTGCAATGTCCGTCTTATAACGCTCCGAGGAGGCCAGTACGCCAAGCTGTCCGGAGGAGGTCACGTACACTGCGGCGCCGGTTATGACACTTCCGCTGATTCCCGCCATATAGGTGGCAGTCGCATAGGTGGGGTCGCCGATGCGAACGACACCCGTCTCATCGACGCCCCCTTCGGCACCCCAGCCGATGTCGACGTTGTAGCTTCCTGCGACCAGATTGGTGCCGGCGTTATTGCCCAGGCCGATATTTCGAATACCAGTGGTCACATTCAGCAGCGCGTTCGCTCCTATCGCGGTGTTGCCATGGCCGATTGTATCGCTCGATAAGGCGTAGCTGCCCAGGGCATTGTTGTTGTAGCCAGTCGTATTGACATAGAGCGCATCGTAGCCCACAGCATTGTTGAAGTAGCCGCTCGTATTCGTGTACAGAGCTTGGGAACCCACCGTGTTGTTGCCGTAGCCCGTGGTATTAAAATACAGGGTCTGGAAGCCACTGGCGGTGTTCGAATTACCGCTCGTATTCGTATAGAGCGCGCCGTATCCGGCAGCCGTATTGTTGCTGCCGCTCGTGTTACCTAGCAGCGAGTAGGCACCAGCGGCGGTGTTTGACCCGCCAGTGGTATTCGCATCCAGCGCGTCGTAGCCGAAGCCTGAATTCCCATCGCCCCCCATGCTTGGATTGTTGTTCGAAAGCGCATTGCTCCCACAGGCCGTATTGTCGCTGCCATCGCTTGTTGCGCATGGCGGTTGCGTTGCGTAAGACGCCTCAGCAATCGTCAGTAAGCTGGCCCACGCGATGTAAGTCAGCACTTTCGCATTTATCATATGGTGTTTGCTCCCTTCCTTGATCGCCAAACTTGAGGAATGAATCTACCGCGCGCTTCGATGCCCGCCGCCATTAGCCGCAAGCGCCATCTGTTTGCCGTTTGCGCTTAACGCAACTAGTGCATCGCCAACCGAGAATCACCATCTTGCAGCTTCGCCAGGCTCGCCTGCATGGTCCGGTTAATTTCCTGAACTTGCGCTATCTGACGCTCAAGCTCAGCGTACTTATCCGATTGCGCTGCAATCTGGGCGCGTGCGTCGCTTAAATCTTGGCGCTGCTGCTGCACTTCGCTGAGCAAGATCGGGGCGAGTTCATCGTAGCGTACACCCTGGATCTGGCCAGCTTCATCATGAATCACGAGTTCGGGATAAATCTTGTCCACCTCTTCGGCAATTAGGCCGTACTGGAGGGCGCCATCTGACTCGCTCTTGAGATGAAAGCTTACGGGTCGCAGCTTATTGAGCTTCGTCGCATCAGGAGCCAGCGGCGCGATGTCGGTCTTGTAGCGTTCCGAAGACGCCAGGACCCCGAGCTGTCCAGAAGGGGTCACGTAAACCGCAGCGCCGGTTATGACGCTTCCGCTGATGCCGGCAACATAAGTGGCGGTCGCATAGGTGGGGTTGCCGATGCGAACGACTCCCGTTTCATCGGCACTCCCAGTTACACCCCAGCCGATGTCGACGTTGTATTCCCCTGCCACCAGGCTGGTGCCGGTATTGTTGCCTACGCCGACATTTCGGCTTCCGGTGTTGAGATTTAGCAGCGAGTTGGCGCCCATGGCGGTGTTGCCGTACCCCTGCGTATTACTTGACAGTGCATAGCTGCCCTGCGCGTTGTTGTTGTAGCCAGTGGTGTTGGCGGCCAGAGCATCGTAACCGGAGGCGTTGTTGTAATAGCCGGTCGTATTAGACATCAGCGCCTGATATCCGACGGCGGCGCTCGAGTAACCCGTGGTGTTCGAATACAAGGCTCGGTAACCGAACGCGGAACTATCGCTGCCCGTCTGCAGTGCTCCGTTGCCATATGCCCCGCCCAAAGCCTCGAAGCCCTCAGCGGTGTTATTGGAACCGGTCGTGTTAGTGACAAGGGCCCAAAAACCCGTGGCAGTGTTGTTCTGCCCGGTCGTGCTGTCGTAAAGGGCGCCTTCTCCGGTGCCGGTGTTGAAGCTGCCCGTCGTGTTATTGGACAGCGTGTACAGGCCCAGTCCGGTGTTTTCCTCGCCCGTTGAATTTAAGATCAAAGAGGCCAGTCCCAATGCCGTGTTGCCGTAACCGGTAGTATTAGATTCCAAGGCATAAGCGCCTAAGGCGGTATTGGAAAATCCCGTGTTCACCTGGAGGGCCGAGGTTCCGACAGCCGTATTGTCATTGCTGTCGCTGCACACAAAACATTGCGCGAGCGCCTCATCTTGAATTGCAAAACTGGCAATCGTCACTATGACGCAGAGCTTGAATATGTAACTCATCGCGTGCTACCTCACGGAAATTCCGGTGTTGAGTACCGTACGTTGCCACCACTTGTGCAAACGGCTCTCCTCAATGAGGCCGTTATCAGCTTCGGGACGGATATACGCCTACCAAGGCGATGCACACGATCATGGCTCCGCCGTTGGCAGAATAAATAGGCCCCCACTGCGGCAGGGCAAATGTCGTCATCCCATCCCCGCCGTAGGTCGTTCCCAGCAACGAAAACAGCGCCTGATTTTGGTTGATCGGCAAAAGTTGCCCCTGGGCTGTCGACCAGCCGACAGGGCAAAAATTCATGGCAAAGATTCCTATCTGGCCGACATATGGAGTCGCGCTTTGGGCGATTGCAGCCCTTGGGTCCACGCAGAAAATAGCTGTCAGTAACAGAATGCTGGAGATGAATCGCCGCATGATGCGTTTACTCCCTACTGGTCTCGAATGAGCAGACAAAAAAGTACTCGCAACGAACCGCAATATCAAATTTTTGGAACGACATCAGAAGTGAGCCCAATGCCTGCCGCACTCTGCTTCTAGCGGTGCCCCGCTTGCGATTCCAGAATCCTGGCGCTAATCGATCACAACGCTGCTCCAGTCTTGAGCCCGGCGAACGCCGCCTGGGCGCGAGTAGCGCGGCCGCCTTGACTTGCAACCACCGAGGCGTAGTTTTGGGGCTCACTCCAACGGTGGGCAAATCGCGGGCATTTGCAGGTGCCGGCCACACAAATGGCCGCGGTCGATTGGTGCGAAGTACAAGACCGCCCGTAGCTCGAAAACACTCTATAGGAGATACAGGATGAATCGCCTTTTCTACGTAAGCGCGTTGCTGACCTCAGTTATTGGCATGGCCGGCACGGCAACTGCCCAGACCTATACGGACGATTATGTGTACGAAGACGGCAACTATGCTGATACCTGGGCGGGAATAGGCGCCCTAAATAACAATACGCCCACAGACACTAACAAGCCGGTTGGCTATGGGGCGGAAGGTGTGGGTAGTACTGCCGTTGGATACGAGGCTCTCTATTCCAACACTACGGGCGGCTACAACACCGCCGTTGGAGCAGGCGCCATCGCGAATAACTCCACTGGCACTGCGAACGTTGCAGTCGGATACAGCGCGCTGTATTCAAGCACGACTGCCAGCTACAACACCTCTGTGGGCCATGCTTCCATGGAGGACAATACAACCGGTGCCTATAGCGTTGCGGTGGGAGCCTACGCGCTTCAAGGCGACACAAGCGGAAGTGACAACACCGCCTTGGGATACGCGAGCCTTAGCAGCACTACTACGGGCTATAACAACAGTGCGTTAGGAGCATGGGCACTCGAACAAAACGACAGCGGCTATTTCAACAATGCCTCAGGCTATTACGCCCTTTACGGCAATACCTCGGGCTACAACAACAATGCGCAGGGCAGCTACGCCTTAAGCGCGAATACCACGGGTTACGGTAATAGCGGCATGGGCGCCAATTCACTGCTGAATGTCACCACGGGATTTCGAAATGTGGCGGTCGGAAACAACACCGGCGGCAGTCTGGTCGCAGGATCCTACAACGTTGACATCGGTTGGGGAGTTACGGGCTCCGGCGATGAAACCGGAATCACCCGAATTGGCAACCCGAGCTACAACACCGTCACCTACATTGCGGGCGTCGAGGGCGCGCATATAACCGGTGCTGCTGTTTACGTGACCTCCAGTGGTCAGCTGGGCGTACTTGCTTCATCCGAACGATATAAAACCGA
>JBEKOK010000054.1:0-15108 GCA_049521875.1 Steroidobacteraceae bacterium | reverse complement strand
CATGCCGGTGGGCTCCTGCACCGGGATCTGAAGCCCCCCAACATCATGCTGCGCGCCGATGGCGCCGTGGTGCTGATTGATTTCGGGCTCGCCAAGCGCGTCGATTCGGATTCGACCAACACCGCGATCGGCGTACTACGGGGATCGCCCTTCTACATGAGCCCTGAGCAGATCACCGGTCGCACGCTCGATGCCCGCAGCGACCTGTACAGCTTGGGCGTCCTGTTCTACGAGATGCTGACCGGGAATCGCCCGTACACCGGCCTCACGGCGATGGATGTGATGCAGCAGCACGTCAAGGGCGAGCGCCCCGAGCTGCCCGCGCACCTCGCGGCCTTCGATCCGGTGCTCAGGCGCCTGATGGCCGTGGATCCTGCGCACCGCTATGCCAACGCCTCGGCGGTCATGGAGGATCTGGAGCGCCTGGCCGCTGAGCTGACCCAGACCCACACCACCAACATTTCACCGGTGATTGCCATTGCCAGCTGAAGCCTCACAACTCGGTGCGGTCCAGGAAGAGCTGCAGCTGATGCACGAGCGCGGTGCGCTGTGGCTGGCGCTGCTGCGCCGCCCCGCCAGCGACGTGGCCGCGTTCACGGCGGCCAGCTACGCCGCGAGCCTGCGCCTGCGCACGCTGCTCGCGCAGCGCGCCCGCGAACCGGCGGAATTCCGCGCGCTGCTGCGCCGCCTGAACTCGACCTGCGAGCGCCTGGCACAGCGTGCCGAGGCCGCCGGAGTTGCGCTGCCCGCGCCGCGCATCGATGCGCTGCGCCGCTCGCTCGATGCGCTGCTGCAACAGCCGCAACCGACCGGACATCACCTGCTGCCGCTGATCCCGCAGATCGAGGATCTGCTGTCGCTGCTCAATTCCACCGGGCTGCAGCCCTTCGGCGCGCTGCGCGCGCGACCGGCGAGCGATGCCAGCACCACCGGCTCGGGCCGCCAGACGCGCACCAACGAGCCGCGCACCGCGGCGGCCAAGATGTGCTCGGCGCTGCGGCGCCTGGCGGCGCAGCTCGCCGCCGAGCAGTTCAAGAAAGTGAAGCTGCGCATCCGTGGCTTTGCCGAACTGCCGATCGAGTGGCACGGCAATGTCTTTGACATGTCGACCCAGCTGTTGCGCAACGCCATCGAGCACGGGATCGAGCTGCCCTCCGAACGGCTGGCCGCCAGCAAGAGCGAAGTGGGTATTATCGAGATCGAATTTAGCAGTGCCGGGAACGAGGCCTGGGAGTTGCAGGTGCGCGATGATGGCGGCGGCGTGAATACCGAGGCGCTGGTGCGGATCGCGAGCGAGCGCGGCCTGCTCACGAGCGATGCCAAGCTGAAGGAGGATCCGCGGCGCGCCGTCGGCCTGATCTTCCAGCGCGGCCTGACCACCGCGAAGCTCGCCGAGGGTCGTGGCAATGGCATGCAGATTGTTCGCGAGCAGGTCAAACGCCTGGGCGGCCGGACGCAGGTTGGAACACGCGTCGGCCAGTTCACGCGCATCCGCATTCAGTTACCCAAAGCCGCAGCGCGCGCCGGCGCGGCGGTGCCAGCACTGCCGCCACGGCACTCGGCCACGAACGTTATTTAGGCGCGCTCCACGCCATAGAGCGTGAGCGCACCGCTGCGATCCGCGACCAGTAGCGAGCGCCCATCCGGCGACCAGCGGATCAGCGCGATCTCATCGGGCAGCAGATCGGCATCGACGGCCTCGCTCCCTTGCGCCGGCTGCCACAGCATCAGCCGGCAGTCGCGCCCGCCTGAAGCCAGGTGCGTGCCGCCGGGCTGAAAGCTGAGCTGCGTGAGCCGCGCGGTGTGCGCATTCAGCTGGATCGGGCGCGTGCCTTCGGGACCGCGACCAGAAAAATCCCACACGACAATCAGTGAGTCGGCGGCACTGGCCAGATAGCGGCTGTTCGCGCTCCAGCTGGTCAAGGCCACCTTGGCGCCATAGCCTTTCATCTGCGAATTCTCATCGGCCGCCAGATACCAGAAGTGCACCGTGCCATCCTGCAGTCCCGAGGCGAGCACGCGGCCATCCGGACTCCAGCTGGCCGTGAGGCACGCCCCGCTCCAGGGATAATCGCGCGACTGCAGCGCGGGCTCGAAGCGATACCAGCGCACGCCACCGTTGAAGGCCGCGACCAGCTCGCTCGACTTGTGGCGCCAGGCGATGGCCGCGATTACGCCCGGGTGCTCCGGCAGCGTCGTCTGCAGCGCGCCGCTGGCATCGTAGATGGCCAGCTGCTTGCCGCTGGCCACCGCGAGCAGCCGTCCGTGACTGGCAAAGGCCAGCTGCTCGCTCCACTGCGCCGACTCGCGCAGCACCGTGTGGCTGCGGTCGCGCGCATCCCACAGCCACACCTGCCCGTCCTGGCCCGAGCTTGCAAAATGCTGGCCGGCGCCCTGCCAGGCGAGGCTCAGTGCACCACCGCTGTGCTGGCCGAGCCGTTCAGGTGCCGGCGCCGTGGCCGGCGCCCACCACAGGATCTCCCCCTCGCCACTGGCCAGCACCAGCGCGCGGCCATCGGCGGCCCAGGCCGCATCGATGGGATAGTCGCCCAGCTCGAGACGGGCGCGCTTGATGAGTCGGGTGCGTGGCGGGCTCACGCGATGCAGGACTCGAAGCCGGCCTCGAGTTCGTGCCGATCGAGCTTGCGCCCGATGAAGACCAGCCGGTTCATGCGCGGCTGCTCGCCCCAGGGCCGCTCGAGCTTGCCCTCGAAGATCATGTGCACGCCGTGGAAGACATAGCGGCGCGCTTCGCCGCGGAAACTGAGCACGCCCTTCATGCGCAGGATATCGGCGCCGCGGCTCTGCAGCAGGTAACTCAACCAGTCGTTGACCTTGTTCGGATCCAGAGCGCGCGGATCCGCAATGCCGATCGAGCCGATTTCGGCATCGTGGTGATGCGAGCCAAAGGCACGCTCCAGGTGCGGGGCCTCGCCATGCACGTGGAAGCCGAATTCGCCCGGATGGTGTTCGGTGTAGACAATCCACGCGCCAGCCTTCGGGAGCACGAGTTCAAAGTGCGCGCTGTGCCCGAGCTGCAGCTGATACAGCGTTCCGGGCACGAGGTGTGCGCCACTGGCCGCCGGACGCGCCGTGTCAGCAAAGGTGCTCGTGGCGGCCTCGAGACTGGATTCAAGCGCCTGGGCATCAGCGCTCGCCGCCGGCTGCACCAGCAGCGAGACCGCGGCCAATGCGCCGTGCCCGTGCTCGGCCTCATGCTCGGGCTCGGGCTCGTGCCCGTGCCCGTCCTCATGCTGATGCTCGTGTTCGTGGTCATGAGCATGATCGTGCGCGCCGGTATGCAGCGTCACATGACCGGCAGGCAGCGTATAGACACCGGCCCACTCGAAGGGCCGCGGTTGCTCGAGGAATGCGGAATTCACCGCCAGCGCCCGATCCAGATCAAAGGCCCCGACATCCAGCACCTGATCGAGCGGCAGGCGCGCGCGCTCGGTACGCACCAGGCGCGCGGTGCCGTTGATGCCGCGCAGCGCCTGCTCGATGCCCGCGAGCGTCGCCGCATCGACCAGATCGGTCTTGTTCAGCACCAGCACATCGGCGAATGCGATCTGGTCGGCGGCGGTGGGTGAGTCGGCCAGCTGGCGCAGCACATGTGCGGCATCCACGAGCGTCACGATCGCATCGAGCTCGAAATCCTCCTTCAGATCCTCATCGACGAAGAAGCTCTGCGCGACCGGCCCGGGATCGGCAAGGCCCGTGGTCTCGATCAGGATGTAATCGAAACGCTCGCGGCGCTTGCGCAGCTGCCCGAGCACGCGGATCAGATCGCCGCGCACGGTGCAGCAGATGCAGCCGTTGGCGGTCTCGAAGATCTCCTCCTGCGCACCGATCACAAGCTCATGATCGACGCCCACTTCGCCAAACTCATTTTCGATCACGGCAATGCGCTTGCCGTGCTGCTCCGAGAGGATGCGGTTGAGCAGCGTGGTCTTGCCCGAACCGAGATACCCGGTCAGTACCGTTACCGGAATGCGATCGCTCATGTGCGCGGACTCCGAAGCCAGGCAATCAGGCGCGCAACACCCGGAATGCGCAGCAGGGTCAGCAGCAACACCCAGCCGATGCGTGTCGCGAGCGTCAGGCGCGGCCCGGGTACCGCAGCGAAGAAAGCACTCGCCGGCATGCGATGCACCTGCGCGGCGCGGGCCCGCAGCACATGCCGTGTGCCGCCCTGCTGCAGCAGCCAGTGACGCTCGCTGCCTCGCGAGAGCTCAAAGACCTGCAGGTCCCGATGCGTGCCGGCGCTCAGGCCGCCGCTGGCGCCACTGAAATGCACTTCGAGTGCGATGCCCGTGCCGCGCTCGAGGCCTGCGAGGCGGCAGTTCACCGCCGGACTG
Organism: Steroidobacteraceae bacterium; assembly: GCA_049521875.1. Taxonomy (GTDB): domain Bacteria; phylum Pseudomonadota; class Gammaproteobacteria; order Steroidobacterales; family Steroidobacteraceae; genus FEN-1191. The sequence goes on along the minus strand of JBEKOK010000054.1, from coordinate 10,750 downwards.
GCCGCGCCGATCTGCACCGCGCCAGCAAAGGCGGCGATCAGGCGCTCGTGCACCGTAGGTTGCTCAGGCGGCAACATCGAGGTTCCAGGTCACGAGCGGCGCGCCACGCCGCAGCCACATGCCGCAGCCGAGCGCCGTGAAATGCTGCCCGAGTTCGCGCCGGTACCAGGCGGCGCGCCGCAAGCCGCGGATGCGATCGGTGCGCGTCTGGTCGCAGTTACGCTCCCAGTCCTCACGCGTCAGCGCGCCAAAATAAAGTGCGCCACGACAGATGCGCGCAAGATTGGTGATCGCCGCGTGCGCCTCGGCGGTCGTCAGGTACTGCAGCACGTCGTAGCACACGACCAGATCAAAGCGCTCGCGTCCGCGCCACTGCTGGATCGTGCCGTGCCGCCAGCCGTAGCGGCGACACAGGTACTGGCTCATCTCAAGTCCGGTGTACTCGGCGCGCGGCAGGAATTTCTTCAGCGGCGAGCGCAGCAGCCCGACTCCGCAACCGGCATCGAGGATGCGGCGCACCGGCAGGCCCACGTACTGGGTGGCAGCCGAAATCATGCGCGCCCGAGCGCGCATCTCGGAGCGCGAGGTGACCGCGGTGCGGGGATCGAAGTAAAAGCGCTTGTAATAGGCCTCATCGAACGCCATGGGCAAAACCTGCGGAGCCGGGTCGTGTAAGATGTACGGGATATCCCCTCTGATTGTACCGGACCGCTCCGGTCGGAGCCTGACCCGTTATGAGCGCACGCAAGTCCAACGTGCGAGCCCACCACAGCGCCCCAGCCGTCGGCTTCGTGAGCCTCGGCTGCCCCAAGGCACTCGTGGACAGTGAACGGCTGATCACGGAACTGAAGCTCCGTGGCTACGAGATCGCCGCCGGCTATCCCGGTGCCGATCTGGTCGTGGTCAACACCTGCGGCTTCATCGAGGCGGCGATCGATGAATCCCTGCAGGCAATCGGCGAGGCGCTCGAAGAGAACGGGCGCGTGATCGTCACCGGGTGCCTGGGTGCAAACCCGGAGCGCATCCGCGAGCGCCACCCCAAGGTGCTCGCGATCACCGGTCCGCATGCGACCAACGCGGTGCTCGAGGCCGTGCACACGCACCTGCCGCGCCCGCACGACCCGAGGATTGATCTGCTGCCACCGCATGGCATCCGGCTGACGCCGCGCCACTACGCGTACCTGAAGATCAGCGAGGGCTGCAATAACAAATGTAGCTTCTGCATCATCCCGGCGCTGCGCGGGCTGCTGGCCTCGCGCCCGATCGATGAAGTGCTGCGCGAGGCCGAGCAGCTGGTGCGCGCCGGGGTGCGCGAACTGCTGGTGATTTCACAGGACACCAGCGCCTACGGCAGTGACCTGCGCTACCGCAGTGCCGAGTGGCGCGGGCAGCATCTCGAGACGCGCTTCCTGCCGCTCGCGCAGGCGCTGGGCACGCTCGGAGTCTGGGTGCGATTGCATTACGTCTATCCCTATCCGCACGTCGATGGCGTCATCGCGCTGATGAACGGGGGCGGCGTGCTGCCCTACCTCGATATCCCGTTCCAGCATGGCAGTCCCACGGTGCTCAAGCGCATGCGCCGCCCGGCGCATGCCGAGAACACGCTCGAGCGCATCGCACGCTGGCGGCGCGAGTGCCCGCAGCTGACGATCCGCAGCACCTTCATTGTCGGTTTTCCCGGCGAGACCGAGGCCGAGTTCGAGGAACTGCTCGGCTGGCTTGGCAGTGCCGAGCTCGATCGGGTCGGCTGCTTCAAGTACTCGCCGGTCGAGGGTGCCGTGGCCAACGGCCTGGGCGAGGCGGTCCCGGAAGACATCAAGGAGGAGCGCTACGCGCGCTTCATGGCGCTGGCGGGTGACATCAGCACGCGGCGACTGGCGGCGCAGGTCGGCCGGCGCATGCGGGTGCTCATCGACCGGCTCGAGAACGGGACCGCGATTGCCCGCGGCCCCGGGGATGCCCCCGAGATCGATGGCCTGGTGCGTTTCGCCGCGGACAAGAGCACCAAGCCCGGGGAATTTGCCGAGGTCGAGGTCATCGGCGCCGACACCTACGATCTGCAGGCCCGCTTGCTGCAGGGCAGCATGACGCACTGATCCGATCCGCGGAGCCGCAGGGCCCGGTCGCCTGACGATGGCGCGCTTCACAATGCTTGAATAAAGATTGCCCTCATTGCCTGACCCATCCATCGCCGGCACGCTAGGGTAGGAACCTTCAGGGAGAGGCACCGTCTCTTGGAGATCGGCCGATCCCGCGGCCCGCCGGCGAGCCCCCGATCCGTATCCCCCAAGGATCGCAGGCTCGCGCGGGCCGATCCTGCATCCGATAAAAGTGTCGCTGGGCGGCACGTTGACCACTGGCCGGTGGTGGCCAGTGGCATGGATTTACCGTCTAATGCGCCCCCGGCAAGCATTTTTCGAGACTGGATGAGCATCAACAACATGAATGAAGTGCCGAACGAGTATCCCCTGTCTGATCCCCAGCCGACCTGGCGCGACCCGCGCGGCTTCGTCCGCACCCGGCCGGTGCTGTCACTGATCCTGGCAGCGATTTTCATCCTGCTGTGTGTCGGCATCTTCATGATCATCCGCCACGGCAAGAACATCCAGGTTCCGGGGCAACGCCGTCCGGGCCAGAACGGCCCGATGGCGGTCGCGGTGGCCACCGCTACCAGCGGCGAGATCGCGGTCAAGCTGCCGGCACTGGGCACGGTCACCCCGCTCGCGACTGTCACGGTACAGAGCCAGATCAGCGGCCAGCTGCAGGTCATTGGGTTCAAGGAAGGCCAGCTGGTGCGCGCCGGAGATTTCCTGGCGCAGATCGATCCCCGGCCCTACCAGGCGGCCCTCGATCAGGCCCAGGGCAACCTGCGCCGCGACCAGGCGCTGCTGGCCGATGCGAACCTGGATGAGAAACGCTACGAAACGCTGGTGGCCGAGGATTCGATCGCGAGCCAGACGCTCGATACGCAAAAGGCGCTGGTCAAGCAGTACGAGGGCACGGTCGCTAGCGATGAGGCGACAGTGGCGACCGCGCGCGTGAACCTGGCCTACTGCCATATCGTCTCGCCGGTGACCGGCCGCGTTGGCCTGCGCCAGGTCGATCAGGGCAACTACATCACCCCGGCACTGGCCAATGGCATCGTCGTGGTCACGCAGCTCTCGCCGATGTCGATCATTTTCCCGGTGCCCGAGGATAATCTGCCGCAGATCCAGAAGCGCGTCGCGAGCGGCGCCACGCTCACGGTCGAAGCCTGGGACCGGACCAACACCGTCAAGCTGGCCGATGGCAAGCTCGAGACGCTCGATAACGAGATCGATCCGACCACCGGCACGATCAAGCTGCGGGCGCTGTTCGATAACAAGGATGGGGGGCTGTTCGCCAACCAGTTCGTCAACATCCAGCTGCTGGTCGACACGCTGCAGAACCAGGTCATCATGCCGATCGCCGCCGTACAGCACGGTGCGCCCAATGGCGTAAACAGCACCTTCGTTTACCTGGTCGGCGCCGACAGCACAGTCTCGGTCCATCCGGTCACGCTCGGCACGGTCGATGGCGAGCGCGTCGCGGTGGCCTCGGGCCTGAACCCGGGCGATGTCGTGGTGACGCAGGGTGGCGATCGCCTGCGCGACGGCGCCACGGTCCAGTTGCCCTCGAATACGCCGGCACCCACGGCCACACCGGGCACGTCGGGCGCGCATAAGGGCAACCGCTCCGGTCGCCGCAATGGCCAGGGCAGCGCACCGGGTGGTGGGCCTCCGGGCGGTGGTCCTCCGGGCGGCGGTCCTCCATAAGGTTCGCAAAGTCCCTGTTCGGCGCCCCTGCACGCTAGGACGGATCGGTATCGATGAATCCTTCACGCATTTTCATTCTGCGCCCGGTCGCGACCACGCTGCTGATGGTCGCGATCCTGATCGTGGGCATGGTGGCCTACTTCGAGTTGCCGCTCTCGGCGCTGCCCGAGGTGTCCTACCCGACGATCCAGGTGCAGACCTTCTACCCGGGGGCGAGCCCGGAAGTGATGACCTCGGCGGTCACGGCACCGCTCGAAAAGCAGTTCGGCCAGATGCCGGGGCTGAGCCAGATGTCCTCGAGCAGCTCCGCCGGCGCCTCGGTCATCACGCTGCAGTTTGATCTGTCGCTGGCGCTCGACATCGCCGAACAGGAAGTGCAGGCGGCGATCAGCGGCGCGCAAAACCTGGTGCCGCAGGACCTGCCGGCGCCACCAATCTATGCCAAGGTCAATCCGGCCGACGCGCCGGTACTCACGCTCGGCATGACCTCGAAAGTCATGCCGCTGACCAGCGTCGAGGACCTGGCCGATACCCGCATCGCGCAGAAGATCTCGCAGCTCAAGGGCGTCGGCGTGGTCAGCATCAGCGGCGGACAGCGTCCGGCGGTGCGCGTGCTGATCAACCCACAGTCGCTCGCCGCCTATGGCCTGAACCTCGATGATTTGCGCACCACGATCAGCGTCGCCAACCAGAACGGACCGAAGGGCACCTTCGATGGGCCGACCCGGGCCTACACGATCAATGCCAACGATCAACTGATGAGCTCGGATGAGTACGGCAAGATCGTCGTCGGCTACAAGAACAATGCGCCGGTGCGCTTAAGCGATGTCGCCACACTCGCAACCAGCGCCGAGAACACCAAGCTCGGCGGCTGGATGAACACCACGCCGGCGCTGCTGGTCAACGTGCAGCGCCAGCCCGGCGCGAATGTCGTCGACGTCGTCGACAGCGTCAAGGCGCTGCTGCCCGCACTCCAGGCCTCGCTCCCGGCCGGCGTCGACCTGCAGATCCTGACCGACCGCACGACCACGATCCGCGCCTCGATCGCCGATGTGAAATTCGAGATGGTGCTGGCCGTGATCCTGGTCGTGTTGGTGATCTTCCTGTTCCTGCGCAGCATCCCGGCCACGATCATTCCGGGACTGTCGGTACCGCTGTCACTGATCGGCACCTTCGGGATCATGTACCTGGCGAACTTCAGCCTCAATAACCTGTCGCTGATGGCGCTCACGATCGCCACCGGCTTCGTCGTCGACGATGCGATCGTCATGATCGAGAACATCTCGCGCTACATCGAGCAGGGCGAACCACCGCTCGAGGCGGCGCTGAAGGGCGCCGGGCAGATCGGCTTCACGATCATTTCGCTGACCGTGTCGCTGGTGGCGGTACTGATACCGCTGCTGTTCATGCAGGATGTCGTGGGGCGCCTGTTCCGCGAATTCGCGGTGACGCTCGCAGTCACGATCCTGATCTCGGCAGTGGTTTCGCTCACCCTGGTGCCGATGCTGTGCGCCAAGCTGCTGCGCCACCGGCCGGTGGACGAGGCGAGCGAGCGTGATCCGCACGCCCATGCGCCGTGGTTCGGGCGCATCGTCACCTGGTATGGCAAGCAGCTGACCTGGGTGCTCGATCACCAGACGCTGACGCTGTGGGTGGCCACTGCGACGGTGGCCGTGACCGTGCTGCTCTACATCCTGATCCCCAAAGGCTTCTTTCCAGCCCAGGATACCGGCCTGATCCAGGGTGTCTCGGAAGCGACCGAGTCGGTGTCCTATGCCGCGATGGCCGATCGCCAACAGGCCCTCGGCGCCGCGATCCTGAAGGATCCGGATGTCGTGAGCCTCTCCTCGTTCATCGGCGTCGATGGCAGCAACGTCACGCTCAACAGCGGGCGCTTCCTGATCAACCTCAAACCCAAGGGCGACCGCTCCGGCTCGCTCGCCGATGTCATCCGGCGCCTGCAGGATGAGGTCGCCGACGTCCCCGGCATCACGCTCTACATGCAGCCGGTGCAGGATCTGACGCTCGATTCCACAGTCAGCCGCACGCAGTACCAGTTCACACTGCAGGCCTCCGATGCCTCGGTGCTCTCGACCTGGACACCGCAGCTGGTGGCCGCGCTGCAGAAGCTCCCGGACCTCTCGGATGTAACGAGTAACCAGGAAAATAACGGGCTCGCGGTCTACATCACGATCGATAGGGATACCGCGGCGCGCTTCGGGATCAGCGTCGGCACGGTGGACAACGCACTCTATGATGCCTTCGGGCAGCGCATCGTCTCGACGATCTTCACGCAGTCGAACCAGTATCGCGTGATCATCGAGGCCGACCCGAAACTGCAGAATTCGCTCAAGGCGCTCGAGTCGATCTACGTGCCCTCGGCCTCCGGCGGCCAGGTGCCGCTGTCGGCGATTGCCGCGGTGCGCGAGGAAACCCAGCCGCTGCTGATCAACCACCTGGCGCAGTTCCCGGCCACGACGGTCTCGTTCAACCTCGCTGCGGGCGCCTCCCTCGGCGGGGCGGTGAGCGCAATCGAGAACGCCGAGCAGCAGCTGGGGATGCCCTCCAGCGTCTCGACCACGTTCCAGGGCGCGGCGCTCGCGTTTCGCAACAACCTCAGCAACGAGCTGCTGCTGCTGCTGGCCGCGGTGGTCGTGATGTACATCGTGCTCGGCGTGCTCTATGAGAGCTTCATCCACCCGATCACGATCCTCTCAACACTGCCCTCGGCCGGTATCGGTGCGCTGCTGGCGCTGATCCTGGCCGGCGATGACCTGACGATCATTGCGCTGATTGGCATTATCCTGCTGATCGGCATCGTCAAGAAGAATGCGATCCTGATGATCGATTTTGCGATCGATGCCGAGCGCCTCGAAGGCAAGAGCCCGCGCGAGGCCATCTTTCAGGCCTGCCTGCTGCGTTTCCGGCCGATCCTGATGACCACCGTGGCGGCGATCTTCGGCGCCCTGCCGCTGATGTTCGGCACCGGCACCGGCTCGGAGCTGCGCCATCCGCTCGGTATCAGCATCGTCGGCGGCCTGCTGGTCAGCCAGGTGCTGACGCTGTTCACGACGCCGGTGATCTACCTGCTGTTCGATCGCTGGGCGCTCAAGCTGCGCAGCTGGTGGGAGCGCAATGCGCCACTGGAACCCAGCGACGATGACAAGCCCGTGCGCGAGCCGGCATGAACCTCTCCGCGCCCTTCATTGCGCGCCCGATCGCCACGATCCTGCTGACTCTGGGCGTGGCGCTGGCCGGTGCCTTGGCCTTCAACCTGCTGCCGGTGGCGCCGCTGCCGAAGATCGATGCGCCGGCGATCTTCGTGAACGCCAGCCTGCCCGGCGCCAGCCCCGAGGTCATGGCCAGCAGCGTCGCGACACCGCTCGAGCGCCATCTGGGCGCGATCGCCGATGTCACGGACATGACCAGCTCGAGCAGCGTCGGCTCGACCAATATCCAGCTGGTATTCGGGCTCGACCGCGACATCGACGGCGCGGCGCGCGATGTGCAGGCCGCGATAGTCGCAGCGCATGCGGACCTGCCCTCGGCACTGACCAGCAACCCCTCCTATCGCAAGCTCAACAGCTCCAATTTCCCGATCATGGAGCTGGCCATGACCTCGGATGTGCTCACACAGGGGCAGATCTACGACGCGGCGGACACGGTAATCCTGCAGCGCCTGTCACAGCTCAAGGGTGTCGGCACCGTCAGCGTCAACGGCAGCGCCCTGCCAGCGGTGCGCGTCGAACTCAATCCGCTGCGCCTCTCGAAGTACGGCATCGGGCTGCAGGATGTCAACGCCGCGATCTCCAATGCCAATGCCAATGCGCCCAAGGGCTCCATCGAGAGCGGTGATCTGCACTACCAGATCTACACCAATGACAATGCACGCACCGCGGCCGACTACCGCTCGCTGATCATTGCCAACCGCAACAACGCCACGGTGCGCTTGGGGGATGTGGCCACGGTCACCGACATGCAGGATGGGGCCACGCAGAACATCCGCAACTTCGGCATCTACAACGGCAAGCCGGCCATTCAGGTGCAGGTCTTCCAGCAGCCGGGCGCCAACATCATCCAGGTGGTCGATTCGGTCAAGGCCGAGATCCCGTTCCTCAAGGCCAACATTGACCCCAAGATCGACCTGGTCGTGACCAACGACCGCTCGGTCACGATCCGCGCCTCGCTCAAGCAGGTCGAGCGTACGCTGATACTGGCCGTGCTCATGGTGATTCTGGTCGTCTATATTTTCCTGCGCAGCCCGAGTGCGGCGATCATTCCGGCGGTCGTGGTGCCGGTGTCGCTGATCGGTACCTTCGGGGCGATGTACCTGCTCGGCTACAGCCTCGATAACTTCTCGCTGATGGCGCTCACGATCGCGACCGGATTCGTGGTCGACGATGCAATCGTCGTGATGGAGAACACCACGCGCCACATCGAGGCGGGCATGAAGCGCATGGAGGCGGCGCTGCTCGGCGCCCGCGAGGTGGGCTTTACCGTGGTGTCGATGAGCCTGTCGCTGATCGCGGTGTTCATCCCGATCCAGTTTGTCGGCGGGCTGCTGGGCAAGCTGTTTAAGGAATTCACCGTCACGCTGTCGGTCTCGATCCTGATCTCGCTGGTGGTCTCGCTGACGACCACGCCGATGATGTGCTCGCTGATGCTCGGCTGGCGCAGCAAGCGCAAGCCCGCTCGCTGGGCCGTCGGCTTCGAGCGCGGCTTCAACTGGACGCGGGCGAAGTACGAGAAAACTCTGGAGTGGGCGCTCGGGCATGCGGGGCTGATGCTGGCGATCCTGATCGTGACCGTGGCCCTGAACGTCATCATGTACATCGTGATCCCCAAGGGCTTCCTGCCGCAGCAGGACACCGGACAACTGCGCGGTGGTATCAGGGGCGATGCGATTTCTTCTTTCCAGCTGATGAAGAGCAAGCTGATCCAGGTGGTCGATCTGCTGCAGAAAGATCCGGCCATTGCTACGGTGGTTGGCACGGTCGGTGCCGGTGGCGGCGGACCCGGCGGCGGCGGCGGCAGCTCGAGTGCCAACCTCAGCATCTCTCTCAAGCCGCTCTCGCAGCGCAAGCAGAATGCTGATGAGGTGATCGCGCGCCTGCGTCCGCAGCTCAACAGGATCACCGGCGTGCAGACTTTCCTGCAGGCGGTGCAGGACATCGGCGGCGGCGGCGGCGGACGCTCGGCCAATGCGCAGTACCAGTACACGCTGTTGGGTGATGATCTGACCGAGCTTCGAACCTGGTCGAGCAAGCTGCGCGAGGCGCTGCAGAATGTGCCTGAAGTCCAGGATGTCGACACCGACCTGCAGCCCGGGGGCTTCGAGACCGACCTGATCCTGGATCGCGATACCGCCTCGCGCCTCGGGCTGACCGCATCGCAGATTGACAATGCGCTCGGCGATGCCTATGCGCAGTCGCAGGTCTCAACGATTTACAACCCGTACAGCCCGCAGCAGTACAAGGTGGTCATGGAAGTCGCCCCCGAGTTCTGGCAGCACCCCGAGGAACTGAACGATTTTTATATCAGCACCGCCGGCGGTTCGGTCAGCGGCACCGAGTCGACGCAGGCCGTGGCCGGAACCGTGACCCTGAAGTCGGCCGCCGGCTCGGCCAGTGCCAAGAGCACCAGCGCCAGTGCCAGCGCGGTGGCCGAGGACGTACAGCGAAATGCGGCGGCCAATTCACTGGCCAGTGCCGGCCGTGGCAGCAACACCGGCTCGGCCGTCAGTATCAGCCAGGAAGCGGTCGTGCCGCTGTCCTCGTTTGCGAAGGTGGTGACGAACACGACGCCAGTGAGTGTCAATCACACCGGCACCTCGGCCTCGACCTCGATCGCCTACAACCTGCCCGAGGGCGAGTCCTTGAGCGTCGCGCAGGCAGCGATCGAGCGCACGATGCAGCAGATCCACGTGCCGACCTCGATCACCGGGGGCGCCTATGGCACCGCGCGCCAGTTCCAGCAGAGTACCTCGACGCTGCCACTGCTGCTGCTGGCGGCGTTTGTCGCGATCTATGTGGTGCTGGGCATTCTCTACGAGAGCTACAGCCACCCGCTGACCATCCTCTCGACGCTCCCCTCGGCCGGCGTGGGTGCGCTGCTGGCGCTGATGGCGACCGGCAATGAGTTCAGCCTGATCGCCTTCATCGGCATCCTGCTGCTGATCGGCATCGTCAAGAAGAATGCCATCATGATGGTCGACTTTGCGATCGATGCGCAGCGTCACCTCGGGCTTGATCCGCGGGCCGCGATCGCGCGCGCCTGCTCGCTGCGCTTCCGCCCGATCATGATGACCACCTGCGCGGCGATCGCCGGCGCGCTGCCGCTGGCACTAGCCTCTGGCGATGGCACCGAGATGCGCCGGCCGCTCGGCATCTCGATGATCGGCGGACTGGTGGTGAGCCAGTTGCTGACCCTCTACACGACGCCGGTGGTGTATCTGTACATCGACCGGGCGCGCATGCGCTTCTCGCGCAAGGCTTCACAAAGCAATACGGCGTCGGGCTATGACCCGGAACTGCCACAGGTAACGACATGAGTGCACTTCCCCGCATCCTGCTGGTCACGCTTGGCACAGCGCTCATCAGTGCCTGTGCCGTCGGGCCCAACTACCATCGTCCATCGGCCGACACCGGTACCGCCTTCAAGGAGCTCGGGGACTGGAAGCCCACCGAACCGGCCGACACGCTCGATCGCGGACCGTGGTGGCAGATCTTCAAGGACCCGGTGCTCGAGCAGCTCGAGCAGCAGGTCGATGCCTCCAACCAGACCCTCAAGGCGGCGGTCGATACCTATCGCCAGGCCAGGGCCATGGTCGATCAGGCCGAGGCCGGGTTTTGGCCGACGATCAGCGGCACCGCGGGGCATACGCGCCAGCAGGGCTTGACCGTGCAGGGACAGCCTGCGGGTACGAGTACATTGAGCAGCACCTATTCGGCCGGTGC
>JBEKOK010000053.1:0-15232 GCA_049521875.1 Steroidobacteraceae bacterium | reverse complement strand
CTCGGGGAGCTGAGCGAGACACGGCCGCGCGGGCTCCGTATGATCGAGGTTCGATTCCCCGTAAGCGCCTGACCCCGCCGCGGGGCCTTACGATCCCAACGTCTGCCAGTGGAAAGTATGGACAGCCCTCCGATCGAAGGCACGCCCGAGCTCCGACCTGCCGATCTGATTTACGGCCTTGAAGATAAGCCGCCGCTGCGTCTCTCGCTGCTGGTCGCGATCCAGCACGTGCTGGCAGTATTCGTCGGCATCGTCACGCCACCGCTGCTGATCACGCGCGCGCTGCGACTGTCGGACGCCGATGGGATTTTCCTGGTCAGCATGGCCCTGCTGGTCTCCGGGATAGGCACCGTGCTGCAGACGCGCCGCATCGGGCCGGTGGGTTCGGGGCTGCTTTCGATTCAGGGCACGAGCTTCGTGTTTCTGGGCCCGATTATCTCGCTGGCTTCTTCACTGATCGCCGCCGGCAGTAGCAGCGCGCAGTCACTCGGCGTGGTTTTCGGCGTGTGCCTGGCCGGTTCGCTGATCCCGATCATTATCGGCCCGTTCATCCGCCTCGCCGCCCAGGTTATTACCCCGCTGGTGACCGGTGTCGTCGTGACGTTGATTGGCCTCACGCTGGTGGAAGTCGGGATCACGAGCCTTGCCGGCGGATTTGAAGCCAAGCAGCTTGGCACGTTCGGTTCCGCGGAGAATCTGGGCTTTGCCGCGCTCGTGATCGCTCTGATCGTTGCACTGAACAACAGCCGCCGCGAGTGGCTGCGCATGGCCTCGGTGGTCGCGGGTCTCGCCGGCGGATTCGTGGTCGCACTGGTGGCAGGGAAGGTGGCCATCACCGATCTGCATAGCCTCCCGTGGCTCGCACTGCCGGTGCCGCTGCACTATGGCCTCGGCATGCGTGCCACGGCACTGGTGCCGTTCATGTTCCTTTACCTCATCACGGCGATTGAGTCGATCGGGGACATCACCGCGACTTCGGCATTGTCGGGCGAGCCCATCTCGGGTCCGAAGTATTTCATGCGGCTGCGCGGTGGCGTGATGGCCGATGGCGTCAGCTCATTGATCGCGGCGCTGTTCAACTCGTTTCCAAGCACTACCTTTGCGCAAAACAATGGCGTCATCCAGCTGACCGGCGTCGGCAGCCGTCATATCGGCACGCTGGTCGGCGGTATGTTGATCGTGCTCGGGCTGTTCCCGGTAGTCGGCGGCGTGGTCGAGGCGATGCCACCGGCGGTGCTCGGCGGCGCGACGCTGATCATGTTTGGCACCGTCGCCGTCGCCGGGATCAAGATCCTCTCGGGCGTACACATGGACCGGCGCTCATCAACGATTGCCGCGGTCTCGCTCGGCCTCGGGCTCGGTGTGACTTTCGTCCCCGAGACGCTCGGGGAGATGCCGGTCTTTGTACGGGATATGTTCTCCTCGGGCATCGCGACCGGAGGCATGTGCGCACTGGCGCTCAATGCACTGCTGCCCGGCCGGCGCGCGAAGCGCTGATGACTGCCCGCACGCTGCTGATCCGCAACATCCATACGCTGGTGACGATGGATGGGGAGCGACGCGAGCTGCGCAATGCGGCGATGCTCGTGCGCGGCGCGATTATTGAACGGATTGGCCCGAGTGATGAGCTGCCGCCAAAGGCTGATGAGGTGCTGGATCTGAAGGGCCGGCACATTGTCCTGCCCGGACTCATCAATACGCACCATCATTTCTACCAGACGCTGACGCGCGCGGTTCCTGGGGCCCAAAGCTGCGAGCTCTTCGACTGGCTTAAAACGCTCTATCCGCTGTGGTCGCGCCTTACGGCAGATGGCGTCCGGGCGAGCGCGCAGCTGGCGGCAGCCGAGCTGATGCTTTCGGGCTGCACGAGCTCGAGTGATCACCTGTACCTGTATCCGAACGACTGTACGCTCGATGAGGAAATTCGCGCGGTCGCGGAACTCGGCCTGCGTTTCCATGCGAGCCGCGGCAGCATGAGCGTTGGGGAAAGCCAGGGAGGCCTGCCCCCGGACAACCTGGTTGAGAAGGAAGAGACGATCCTTAAGGATTGCCAGCGGCTGATCGAGACTCACCACGATAACAAGCGTCATGCGATGACACGCATTGTCATCGCGCCGTGCTCGCCGTTTTCGGTATCGCCCGATCTGATGCGCGAGTCTGCCGCGCTGGCCCGAACCCATCCGGGCGTGCGCCTGCACACCCATCTGGCCGAGAGTGTACGCGACGTGCAGTACAGTGTCGGGCGGCTCGGCGTGACCCCGGGGGACTACGCCGAATCCTTGGGCTGGGTTGGCGAAGATGTCTGGCACGCGCATTGCGTGCATCTGGATACCCTCACGATGAAGCGCTTTGCGAGCACGGGCACCGGTGTCGCTCATTGCCCGAGCAGCAACATGCGTCTGGGCAGCGGCATTGCGCCGATCCGCAAGATGATTGAGCTTGGGATTGCGGTGGGCATCGGCGTGGATGGCGCGGCCTCGAACGATGGCAGCAACCTTTTGCATGAAACACGCCTGGCATGCCTGCTGGCGCGGGTCGGGGAGTCTGATCCCGGTGCGATGGCGCCGCGCACGGCGCTGGAACTTGCGACCCGTGGCGGAGCCCGGGTCCTGGGCCGCGACGACATCGGGTATCTCGCGCCCGGCATGTCGGCAGACTTCATCGCGCTGAATATTGATCGAGCGCATTTTGCCGGCGCCCAATGGGATCTGGTCGCCGCGCTGATCCTGTGCCAGCCTGAGCGGGTCGACTACAGCTTCATCAATGGCCGCGGCGTCGTGCAGGACGGCCGGCTCGTTACTGCGGAGCTTGAAACCCTGGTGGAGCGGGTCCAGAGGGCGGCCGAAGCGATGGCGCTTGGCGCGCACTGAAGCGCGCCTCAGTTCTTCAGCCGATAGCCCGTGCGGAAGATCCAGGCCACGACGCACAGGCACAGGAGGCAGAATCCCAATGTCATGCCAAAGCTCGTGGCAATACTGACGTCGGCCGCCCCGTAGAAGCTCCAGCGATAGCCGCTGATCAGATAGACCACCGGATTGAAGAGCGTTACCGTGCGCCACAGCGGCGGCAGCATCGTGATCGAATAAAAGGCGCCGCCCAGGAACGTCAACGGGGTCAGCACCAGCATCGGCACGAACTGCAGCTGCTCGAAACCGCGGGCCCAGATACCGATGATGAAGCCAAACAGGCTGAAGGTGAGCGCGGTCAGCAGCAGGAAGCTCACCATCCAGATCGGATGCAGGACCTGCAGCGGCACGAACAGCGATGCGGTGCCCAGGATGATCAGGCCGATCACCACCGACTTGGTCGCGGCCGCCCCGACGTAGGCGGTGACGATCTCGAGCGGCGCGACGGGGGCCGAGAGCAGCTCGAAGATCGTGCCGGTGAATTTCGGGAAGTAGATCCCGAAGGAGGCATTGGAGAGACTCTCTGTAAAGACCGAGAGCATGATCAGCCCCGGCACGATAAAGGAGGCATAGGCAACGCCGTTGACGTGCGTCATGCGTGCACCGATCGCCGCGCCGAAGACGACAAAATACAGTGAGGTGGTGATCACTGGGGTCAGCACGCTCTGCACGATCGTGCGCAGCGCCCGCGCAATCTCGAATTTGTAGATTGCCCAGACCCCGTGCCGGTTGAAGGCCAGCGCACTCATGCGTGCACCCCGTTGCGATCGCTGACGAGGCTGACGAAAATATCCTCGAGCGAACTTTGCTGTGTATTCAGATCCTTGAAGGCGATGCCCAGTTCGCCCAGGCGCTTGAGCAGACCCGGAATGCCGTTGTGCTCCTGGCCCGCCTCGAAGCTAAACTCGAGCTCGGTGCCGCCAGAGCGCAGCGCCAGTGCCCAGTCGGCGAGGCCGGCCGGCAGCGTGCGCATCGGCTCCTGCAGCTGCACGGTCAGCTGCTTCTTGCCCAGCTTCTTCATCAGCCTCACTTTGTCCTCGACCAGCATCAGCTTGCCGCGGCTGATTACGCCGATTCGATCCGCCATTTCCTCAGCTTCATCAATGTAGTGTGTCGTCAGGATGATCGTGACGCCGCTCTTGTTCAGTCGCCGCACCAGCGCCCACATGTCCCGGCGTAACTCGACATCGACGCCGGCGGTGGGCTCATCGAGGAACAGAATGTCCGGCTCGTGGGCCAGGGCCTTGGCGATCAACACGCGCCGCTTCATGCCACCGGAGAGGGTCATGATGCGATCCTTGCGCTTCTCCCATAGCGACAGCTCGCGCAATACCTGCTCGATGAAGGCCGGATTGGGCGCGCGGCCGAACAGGCCGCGGCTGAAACTGACCGTGGCCCACACCGACTCGAAGGCATCGGTGGTCAGTTCCTGGGGCACGAGGCCAATGCGCGTGCGCGCAGCGCGGTAATTGCGCACAATGTCCTGGCCATCGACCAGCACGGTGCCGGTGCTCGCCGTGACGATGCCGCAGATGATGCTGATCAGCGTGGTCTTGCCGGCGCCGTTGGGGCCGAGCAGCGCCAGGATCTCGCCCTTGGCGATCTTCAGATCCACGTGATCCAGGGCGCGTAGTCCGGATGGGTATGTCTTGGTCAGAGCGTCGATCGATATTATCGGTGTCATAGCCCATATTAGCCCGAGGGCCGGTGGGTTCGCACCGCTGATCGGCAGGCGCGTAAACTAGGCGCCCCGCTGACGACTGCGGAGCGACGCGCGGATCACTGACACCAGAACCTCATAGATACAAGGCATGTCCAGTAACTCCACCGAAGTGTCCGAGCTCAATGCGATCGCAGCCACAACACTGGCCTACTATGAGCAGAACGCGGAAGACTTCCGCGCCGGCACCCGTGATCACGATGTCAGCCAGAACCTCGATGCGCTGTTGCGGCATATCGAGGGCCGCGCACCCTATCGCATCCTGGATTTCGGCTGCGGGCCGGGACGAGATCTGCAGGCGCTGACGAGCCGCGGGCATACGGCGATCGGACTGGATGGCAGCGCGCGCTTTGCCGCGATGGCGCGCGCCGACAGCGGGTGCGAGGTGTGGCAGCAGGATTTTCTGAAGCTTAGCCTGCCCGCGGCAAGCTTTGATGGCGTATTTGCCAATGCGTCTTTGTTTCACGTGCCTTCGGTGGAACTTCCCCGCGTGCTCGGGGCGTTGTCTGCGACCCTCAAGCCAGGCGGCGTGCTCTTCAGCTCCAACCCGCGCGGTGAGAACAGCGAGGGCTGGAATCGCGGGCGCTACGGGGCTTACCACGATCTGGAGAACTGGCAGCGCTATCTACAGGGCGCCGGCTTCATCGAACTCGAGCACTTCTACCGGCCCGCGGGTTTGCCGCGCGAGCAGCAGCCGTGGCTGGCCAGTGTGTGGCGTCGGTCTTAGGCCGCGCAATTGAAAACAAGCGTCCTGCCAGTTATGAGCGCGCGCGGAATCTGATGACCTCGTTGGGCACTGGCGCGCGCGCCTTGCTAAGCTACGCGCGTTAATTCTGGCGGCAACATAGATGTGCGAGCAGATGCGAGAGATGATCCGCTGGGGCCGCTTTAGTATCGACAAGGATGAATGTGTGTGTCCGCACGGGCGATATCTCACACCAATCAGGCTGCCGTGACAGAACCCGATGCCACGGATCGGCATCCTGCCTACAGCTATCGCGAAGATCCGTCGGTACCCGCCTTTCCGGATGATCGACCGATCATCATCTTCGACGGCTATTGCGTGCTGTGCTCGCGCTTTGCGCGCTTCGTGCTCAAGCATGATCGCCGCGCCGTGTTCCGCCTGATGGCCGCGCAGTCGCCGCTGGGGCAGGCCCTGTACCGTCACCTGGGTCTGGATCCGGTGCAATTCGAGACCAACGTCCTGCTGGAGCAGGGTCGTGCCTGGTTCAAATTTGACGCCACCTCGCGGATCTGCAGACATCTGAGGTTCCCATGGTCGCTAGTCCGGGTGTTGGGCTGGCTGCCCGGACCGCTGCTTGATCGGGTGTATGACTGGGTGGCTCGCAATCGACTGCGCTGGTTTGGATCTCGCACGGTGTGCCTGCTCACGGATCAAGCGTATCCCGAGCGGTTCTTGAGATGAGTGCTCCCGTGCGTATTGTCGTCATCGGCGGTTGCGGCAATTTTGGCGCCCGGATCTGTCGCCGGCTGATGCCGGAAGCGGGCCTGGAGATAGTGGCGACCTCCCGTGCCGAGTATGCCGTTGGGCCCGGTGGCGCCCGCACAGCGCGCCTCGATCTGGACTCCGCTTCGTTCACAGCGGATCTGGCCGCGCTACATCCGGATATTGTCATTCACTGTGCGGGGCCCTTTCAGGGGCAGGATTATCGGGTGGCTTTGGCGTCGCTGGCGTGCGGTGCCCACTATCTTGATCTGGCGGATGCTCGCGAGTTCGTTGCGCGTTTTGCCGCGGCGCTGGATGCACCGGCGCGCACGGCGCACCGTGTGGCCTTGAGCGGGGCCAGCACACTGCCGGCACTCTCCTCAGCGGTCGTCGATCACTTCAGTGCGCACTTTGAGCAACTTGAGTCGATTGAGATGTATATCGCGCCCGGCCAGCATGCGCCGCGCGGCGCGGCGACGATGGCGGCGGTGCTGAGCTACGCGGGGCGACCGTTTCGCTGGATGATTGGCGGCGGTTGGCAAACGGTGCACGGCTGGCAGGCCTTGGTCCGGGTGAATTTCGTCTTTGGCAGGCGCTGGGCCGCAGCCTGCGACGTGCCGGATCTTGAATTGTTTCCGCGCGCCTTTCCCGGCGTGCGCACAGTGACCTTCCGCGCGGCACTCGAGGTCGCTTCGCAACACTGGGCTTTGTGGGCGCTGGCCGGGTTGCGACGCGCCGGCCTGCCATTGCCGCTGTCGCGTTGGGCAGCAGGGTTCAACCGGCTGGGCACCTGGCTCAATCGATTCGGGAGCGCTTGCGGTGGCATGCGGGTGGACCTTGGCGGTCAGGTGGCCGGGCGCGGATCCGGAGGCATCAGTTGGCAACTCATTGCCCGCGGCAACCACGGTCCGGAGATACCATGCATCGCCGCGATTCTGATGGCACTCAAGCTCGCACGCGGAGCGGCGGTCCCGGAAGGTGCCGGGCCGTGTCTGGGCCTTTTGAGCCTGCCTGAGTTTGAGACGGAATTCGCACGCTGGGACATTAGGATGCAAGTCCAGAGTACCTCGCCGTGAGCAATGCCTATGTGTGGCTGAAATGGGCACACATCGTGTCGTCGACGGTGCTGTTCGGCCTAGGCGCGGGCATCGCGTTCTTCTTCATGCGCGCTCATCGTACGGGCGATGTCCACGTGATTGCAGCAGTGAGTCGCGACGTGGTGCTGGCTGATGCACTGTTCACAGCGACGGCGGTCGTCACGCAACCGGTAACGGGCTTTGCGATGATCTGGGTTGCCGGCTTCCCTTTCACGCTGCCCTGGATCTGGATATCGATACTTCTATATGTGTTCATTGGATGCTGCTGGCTGCCGGTAGTCTGGCTACAGATTCGCATGCGTGATCTAGCCGTTGCGGCCGCGCGCGAAGGCACGGCGCTGCCGCACGCTTACTATCGCTACTACCGCTGGTGGATTGGACTCGGTTGGCCCGCCTTCACGGGTGTTCTGGTGGTGTTCTGGCTGATGGTGGCGAAGCCCGGCTTCTAGCATTGGATGTGGCCGCCGTAGGCAGCACCAAGCGCTTGCCATTAGCTGCACCGCCGAGCCATAGATCAGCCGATGCAAGATGGCGAGTTCGCTGCACAAGTCAGCATAAGCGCCGGCTAACGCAATTGTAATGACGCGATTGTAATGCAATTGCCCCCCGACACCGTCAACGAACCCGCTTCGCGCGACGTTGTCGTTACCAGCACGAACCAAACAAGTCTCGAGGGATCTCCATGCGCCATCTGCTTTCCGTTGCGGTCTTAGGTGCGGCAATCACAACGACGCTCGCGGGCTGTGCCGGCGGTGCGGGCGGCGGATCGTTCGGCGGCGGAGGACCGCCCCCGACACTGGACAGCTACGTGGGCGACAGCGGCGTGTTTCTGGCCTGGGCTGATGATGTCAGCGGCACCTATGCCGCAGCGCCCATCGGCAGTTATGCCGGTAAGAAACAGGCGCTGCGTGGCCAGATTGACTACACCACCGGCAACGCACTCGGTCAGCAGGCCGGGGTCGAGATCTACAAGAGCAGCAGCGGCAATATCCTTGAGATTGACCTGACCACCACCGGTACGCCGACTCCGCAGCAGGTCTCGAGTGAGACAACGGCAACGATTGACGACACCTGCACATTGTCCGGAACCGCCGTGACCGGAGCGAACTACGATTACGTCGGGGTCTATTTCACCGCGGACCTGGTGACGCCCACGAATTCTTCCTACTTCTATCGCCTGCCAGGGCCTGATGGCATGTGCGATACCCCGGATGACATCATCCACATGGTCAAGACCGGCATGTCCGCGAGCAGCGCGCCGATTGTGGCCTCGGGAATGCCGCTGGCGACCGTACGCACGCCCCAAGGCGGCATCTCCGGATTTGTCGTGAAGAGTGGCGCGAGCCTGGCGCTGGTAGATTCGAATTTTGCCAATCCGGTGACGCTCGGTACGTTTGCCCAGACGATCAATGTCGCCGCGGCACTCCCGGTCGGCACGACCGAAGGGTATCCGACCGGGCAACTGTATGTGGTGGATGGCAACATCGTCTATGTCGACTACGCGGCACAGACCATCAGCGCGTCACTCTTTACCATTCCAAACTGGAAACCCACAAACACTGAGGCACTGTTCGCCGCCTCACCGACCAACCTGTATTTCTCGATCAATACGCCAGCCAGCGGCGGTGTAGCGGCTTCAACGACGATTTATTCGCTGCCGGCCGACGGCTCGGCAGTGCCTACGGTCGTGGACAGCGAAGCGGGCACCGTAGTGACTCTCGACTTCCCCATACTCGGCAACAATCTGATCTGGGGCGTCGAGGATCCGACCTATACCGTACGCACGCTGGTGGAGTCTGGTGGCGCGCCGAGCACCTTGTTCGCGAGCACGACCAACGATGGCACCTTCATCGCAACCGCGACGACGGTCTACTACACCACCTGGCTGCAAACCTTCACCTCCGGGACCGATACGCTGACGCGCACCGGTACGAGCTCCGGGATCGTCGGGCTGGATGGCACGGTGATTCAGACGCCAATGGCCAGTTCAACCTTCGTCAACGGGGGTGAGCAGCTGCCCTGGCCTTCGGATACGACGACGACGGCGACCGCGTATGAGACCGTGTTCCAGGTCCAGGGCCTGTCGACGGTGACCGTGACGAACTCGACGACTGGTGAGCAGTATGTTGAGGATGCTGTCAGCGGTGGCACGCTGGTGGCTATCGATGCCAGTTCGAACCAGGTCGGCGCCACGATCGGCGTATTGCCGATGACCTCTGCGACCTCCCTGACCGGCACCTTCCGCGACACGGAGCACTCCGGGTTTCTTGAAGCCACCAATGCCATATCGACGGCGGATCCGGCGACGCGCGATCTGTATGTCCTGAATTCTCAAAGTTCGAACAGTCTCACGCAGGTGACCAACAACCTTTAAGGACTCGGTCTCAGGGGTAACGCGGTGACGAAGGCGCAGCGGGACAATCGGGTAGAATTCGCTGGCAAAGCGAGGTCCCCCGTTGCCACGATCCACGCACAAGGCCATCGCGCTGCTGCCCCCAGGCAGGGCGAAGGGCGCCACGCGCCATCGCAGTTCCTTTTCCGAGAGTGCAGCGGTCCAGACCATTCTGGATGTGGTCTGCGCGATTCCGCGCGGCAGCGTATCGACCTACGGTGCGGTGGCACGCGCTGCCGGACTGCCCGGCCGCGCGCGACTGACCGGATACGCTCTCAAGCGGGCTCCAGACACCTTGAATATCCCCTGGCATCGTGTCCTGGGTGCCGGTGGGCGAATCGTCTTTCCACGCTACTCGACCTCGTATCGCGAGCAAGCTCAGCGGCTGCGCGCCGAGGGAGTCAGGGTCCGATCGGGCCGCGTCGATCGGGTGTTTCTCACGGATCTGGAATCACTCTGATCCGAACCTGGCGCAGTCCGCTCCGCCAGGCACTAGTGACCGCAGTCCATTTGAACGACCGCTCGAGCGCCTCACCGTAGGTGAATACTGACAGTGGCAATCAGCGGCGCGCTGACAGCCTGAAGTGTCCCACCCGGGTATAACCGCGTCGACGGACTCGCTCCGTGGTGCAACACTCAGGCTATGCGCGATGGCGTACAGAAGGATTCGTATTCGCAGCGTACGCTCAGCATTCGGCGCAACGCGTCAGGCGTAGTGATCATTTTGTTCTTCAGGGACAGCTCGCATGCATACACGACACAGAAACTATTCGATTCTAGCCGCCGTGATAGTGGTTGCGGCTAGTGTCGCGTATCTGAGCGAATCTCCTACGATGGCCGAGCCGCTCTCCGTGACTCTTACCGGCGCCCAGGAGGTACCGGCAATAAAAACGCTGGCGACCGGGACCAGCTCCATCACCGTCGCAGCCGACGGCACCGTAACCGGTGGCGTGGACACGATTGGGATCGAAGGGACCATGGCCCACATTCATGCGGGCGCGATCGGGGTCAGTGGCCCAGTCGTGGTGACGTTGGAGAAGACTTCCGCTATGCATTGGGCCGTACCGGCAGGTACCAAGCTGACTGATGCCCAATATCAGAGCTTCAAGAGCGGTGATCTGTATGTGAACGTTCACAGCGCCGCGCACCCGGGCGGTGAGATCCGCCTGCAGTTGACTCCTTCGGCCGGTGTAACTCACTGAACGGCAGGGATCGCCGCACCACCTGCTGCGTAGGCCACTTATTATCGTGGACGCCGCATTTGGCGCGTATCGCGGTGCAAGCGCCTGAGTTCCGCACAGTCACCTCCGCAACCGAAAATCCGTAGCCGCGTGTCCCGCGTGCCGAAGTTGAACCCGTCGGATCGCGTCAATTCGGTGCGCGCGCGGATGCTGACTCTGACCGCAATGAGCCTCGGGTTTGGGGTCGTACAGCTCGATGTCACCATCGTCAATACCGCGCTGAGCAGCATGGGCGCCTCACTCGGCGGCGGTGTGTCACAACTCCAGTGGGTCGTCAGCAGCTACACGATCGCGTTTGCCGCCTTCATCCTGACTGCCGGAGCACTGGGCGATCGGATCGGCGCAAAGAAAGTGTTCATGATCGGCTTCAGTCTTTTCACGGCGACCTCGCTCGCCTGCGCGCTCGCGCCTGGAGCGGTAAGTCTGATTGGGGCCAGGCTGCTGCAGGGTGTTGGCGCAGCCCTCCTGGTCCCCAACTCCCTGGCCCTCCTTAATCATGCTTACCGCGAGGAACAGGAGCGCGGCCGAGCCGTGGGTGTCTGGGCGGCAGGCGCGAGCATTGCACTTACGGCAGGGCCGCTGGTCGGTGGCGCGTTGATCGCTGTGGTGGGCTGGCGCAGCATTTTCCTGGTCAATCTGCCCATCGGCCTCGCCGGACTGTGGCTCACCTGGCGTTACGCCCGCGAGACTGTGCAATCCTCCGATCGCGAACTCGATCTGCTGGGGCAAGTATCGGCCATCGGCTCGCTGGGCTGTCTGGCCGGAGCGCTGATTGAAGGTGGCAGCCTGGGTTGGAGCCATCCGGCGGTACTAGGAGGCTTCGGCGCCTGCTGCGCTTTTGCCGCGCTGTTCATCTGGCGGGAGCGGCGCGCACGGCAACCCATGCTGCCGCTGTCGCTGTTCACCCATCGGATGTTCGCGTTGACCTCGGGGGTCGGGCTGCTGGTGAATGTCGCTTTTTACGGTCTGATATTTGTACTGAGCCTGTACTTTCAGCAGATCAATAACCTGTCCCCGTTGGCAACAGGCCTTGCGTTCCTGCCGATGATGGGCGCAGTGCTGCCGATGAACCTGCTCGCGGCTCGCGCTGCGGAACGCTTCAGTGCCCGAGTGACTATTGCTATCGGCGCAACCACTGCCGCCGCGGGCTGCCTGGTCCTGATCGGCATCAATCGCGGCACCAACTATTGGCTGATGCTGACGCCGCTGCTGGCGATCGGCGCGGGTCTTGGGCTGCTCGTGCCGCCGCTCACCTCGACGCTGCTTGGTAGCGTCGCCAAGGCGCGCTCAGGTGTGGCCGCCGGCGTACTGAATGCCACGCGGCAGACGGGCAGCGTCATTGGCGTCGCCCTATTTGGCTCGCTGATAGGACGCGTGAACGCCTTTATCCCCGGCGCCCGCGACTCCCTGATCATCTCCGGCGCCATCCTTGTGGCCGCCGCAGTACTGATCCTGGTCGTCGGGCGCCGAGAGTGATTAAAGGTTTGTGACCGTCAGCGCCGAGGTATCGACGCTCTTGACGTCCTTGACTCGGCCAACAACGTCCACAACATGTGCTACCGCATTCTGATCGGGCAGGCTGCCCTTCAGGAAGACGACGCCGTGCGAAGTACTCACTGCGAGGTCGCTGTCCTTAGTAGCGCTGTCGAGTGCGATCTCGGATTTCACATCGGCGGTGATTTGATGATCCGAAGCCGCATAGTCGGTGTTTTCCGCCGTTGTCTGCGCCCCCGCGCTTGAATTCTCCGTGGCCGACGTCGCCGGTGAGTCCTCTGCGCTCGCGGCGCTATCGGAAGCAGGGGTGGCGGTCACAGGCGCGGGCGCCGCCGTGGCGGCAACTGCTACCTGTTGATTAGCCAGCCCAGGTGCCGCAGTTGCCGCGGCGCTCGGCTTGCTTCGCGGCGACTGAGCCGGAACTGAATGAGCGCTAGTCGGAGGAGTGCTCCCGGCACTCTGGGTGGCGAGGCTATCGGCGGAGGCCACTGGCGGAGGCGCCTCGGGAGTTTGCACTGCCGCTGGCGGCGGGGAGCTGGAGTAGTCCGCGGTGGGCGCCGGTGGCGCAGTCGCGTCGGCAACCTGCGGGACCGGATGGTGGCGTAACGTCACCACCAGAATACCGAGAGCCACGGCACCGGCCATGCTGCCGGCGACAATTATTTTCCGAGAGGTTTCACTGTTCATACAACAATACTCCGTTGATAAATTGGTGGCCCCAACTCTTGGGTGCACACGCCGACGCATATATGGCATCCGGCGCGAATCGACAGAGCAGCGTGCCACTCTGTGGAACTAACCTACGCCCCCGGTAAATTGCTGTCTGTCGGCCGATGCGCCCATTCGAGCGCAGTGCGCCGATTTAGCTGCTGTCTGACAGACCAAGAGGACTTGTCCCACATCGATGTAGGCGCTCGCGCCGCTTCATCGCGATCAGTCCAGCGGCATAGTTTCGCCTGCCACTTATCCATTCATCACGGCGATATCTCAATCAGCCACAGAGGGAGATCCATGAGCGTCAAGACAGCTATGAAAGATACGGTACGCGCTATCAGCAGCTCTTTTTCATCGAGCGATCCAGAGACGGAAACGACCGACATCCTTGACACGCTGAAGAAGGAGCACGATGAGGTCAAAGAGCTCCTGAAGAAATTGAGCGATGCTGAAACCGCACCGCAGCGGCGCAGCCTGGTGCAGAAGATCAAGGCGGCGCTGGTCCCTCATACCAAGGCTGAGGAGAAGGTGGTATACGATGCCGTCATCGCACTGCGCGACAAGGATGCGCAGGTTGATGGTCATGAAGGCTATCTGGAGCACGAGTGGGCATCGAAAACCTTGTTGCGTCTGGAAGGCACTACAAATGCGGCGTCGCCAGAGCATAAAGCCGCCGCCAAAGTACTGAAGGAACTCGTGGAGCATCACATAGACGAAGAAGAACGCAACGTCTGGGCCGATGTTAAGAAACACTTCTCCGCTGAGGATCGCAGGAGCATGAATGCAAGGTTTCTGGCGGCCAAGAGTCGCGTGAAGGTGTAAGCAGGTTATTTGGCCGTCTTTCTCCGTACGTGTCGGAGACGCGCAGGGGAGTTTGCTGACTGTGAGCCGGTGCCGGTCGACAGGAATCGACCGGCAGGTCACTTTCTTCAGTCAAACGGCCAGGGCATTGCGTCCGGCAGTGTTGTGGCAGCTTGTTCTGGCGCGCGTTGCGCGGCCTTCGGCAGGTCGACTTCGCGCCACCAGGGCACGAGCTCGTGTTCCCGCGCCGGTTCAACGGGCTCGCCCAATCGCGGCATCAGCAGTTGAATATCTCGCGCCGGCGCTACGGCCAGCAGAGTTTCGGCCGGCTGGTCCCAGTCGTGGATCGCAAGCGAGAAGGTGCCCCAGTGCACGGGCAGGAATACGCCACCGCCCAGCAAGTCCAGCGCCTCGAGCGCGTGCTCTGGACCGAGGTGGATGTCGCCCCAGGCCGGGTGAAAGGCGCCAACCTCGAGCATCACGAGGTCAAACGGCCCCAGCCGCTCCCGGATCGCCGTGTACTCCGTTGTTAAACCGGTATCGCCACTAAAGAATACTGCATGGTGCTCAGAGCGGATGACCATTGAGGACCACAGCGTGGCATTGCGGTCGTGAAGCCCGCGACCGGAAAAATGCTGCGAGGGCGCGGCGGTTACCGATAGCCCCGTGCCTGGCACCGTATGGGTCTCCCACCAATCCAGCTCCACGATGCGCTCAGGCTTAACACCCCAGGCTTCTAAGTGCGCGCCAACGCCGAGCGAGGTGACGAAGGGCACCCCGAGCTTTGCAAATTCACGGATGGTCGGATAATCGAGGTGATCATAGTGATCGTGAGACACGACGATCAGGTCGACCGGCGGCAGGGAGCGGATGGGCACCGGTACGGGCTGGAACCGCTTCGGGCCGATCAGCCGCGAGGGCGAGGCCCGTGGGCCCCAGACCGGATCGGTCAGGATCCGAAGGCCGCCAATCTCGAGCAGGACGGTCGAGTGGCCCAGCCACGTCGCGCGCAGCCCGCTGTCGACACCTTTGGACCAAAGCTCGCGCGGATTGAGCGCGGGCAGCGGTCGCTTGGGGACGCGCCGCTCGCCACCGCACAGAAACTCTGTCAGTGAGGGCATCTTGACGGCAGGATCACGCAAACCCGGCTGGATCGGATGCAGGTTCCGGAAGCCTTCTCCCGCCCACATACGCGAGCTCTTCATGCGCTCAAGCCGCAGACCCTCTGCACGCTGACCCAGGGATTTCATAGGAGGTTAGACGGTTTCCGGCCCATTAAATTGCTGGAGAAATTGAAACTGCTTGGGAGGCGCCAGGACAACACACGGCAGGAACGGCGAGCAGATCATAGCTGCGCCTTAGAGTACGCGCTCAAGTCGCGCTTGCGCACTGCAGCGCTCCTCGCGGCACGTTCCCTGTC
>JBEKOK010000052.1:0-15317 GCA_049521875.1 Steroidobacteraceae bacterium | reverse complement strand
AGCGCTTTGTATTCTCCTATACCGTCACCGTGCGCAACGACGGTGATGTACCGGCGCGCCTGGTCTCGCGTCACTGGATCATCACCGACTCGAATGGTCGCACCCAGGAAGTGCGTGGCGAGGGCGTGGTCGGGGAACAGCCGCATCTGAAACCCGGCCAGGGCTTTCGCTATTCCAGCGGCACCGTGCTCGAGACTCCGGTAGGCGCGATGCACGGCAGTTATCACATGCTCGGTGATGACGGCGAGCGTTTCGAGGCACCGATTCCTGCGTTCCGGCTGGCGATGCCGGGCGTCCTGCACTAGGCGCTTCGGTACCCGTGGCCCGCTGGGGCATAGGGGATCTGCAGGGCTGCAGCCGCGAGCTCGAGACACTGCTCGAGCGCATCCGATATCGCAGCGACCGGGATGAACTGTGGTTCACCGGTGATCTGGTCAATCGTGGACCGGCATCGCTTGCCGCGCTGCGCCGCGTGCATGAGCTGCGCGCCAACGTGCGCGTGGTCCTTGGCAATCATGATCTGCATCTGCTGGCCATCGCGCTGGTTCCGGGTCGCGCGCCGCGGCGCTCCGATACCCTCAATGATGTGCTCGCAGCTCCGGATCGCGAGACGCTGCTGGCGTGGCTGCTCGAGCTACCGCTGATCCACCATGAGGCCGGGAGCGGCGATCTGCTGGTACACGCCGGCCTGCTGCCGCAGTGGAATCCGGCACTGGCCACGGCGCTTGCGGCCGAGGTGTGCGCCCAACTGCGGCACGATCCGGTCGGCTTGCTGACGCAGATGTACGGCGATCAGCCGGATCACTGGGATCCGGCACTTGCTGGCATGGAGCGCTGGCGCCTGATCGTCAATGCCTGCACGCGTCTGCGCTTCTGCACGGCTGAGGGGCGGATTGATCTGAAGCGTAAAGGGGCGCCAGGGCGCGCAGCAGACCCCTGGATGCCCTGGTTCAGCGTGCCGCAGCGCCAGAGCGCTGCAGTACGCGTGATCTTCGGGCACTGGTCGGCGCTCGGTCTGTTTCAGGCACCGGGCCTGCTCGGTCTAGATACCGGCTGCGTATGGGGCGGCACACTGACCGCTGTAAATCTGGATGATCCGCAGGTCCTGCCGGTGCAGGTCGCCTCGGGCACGCACGTGCCGCTCGAAGAGTAGCCGCCAGCAGCGCCGCTGCTCAGGGCTCCCAGGATACGGTCATCGTCTTGGTCGTCGGCGTATAGGTGCCCGGCGGCAGCGTAAAGGTGATCAGCGCGCCGCTGGCCGGGATCGCGAACACCACGCGCTGGGCGGCACTGACCTCAAGCTGGCGCGCACTGCCCGGCAGTACACGCAACTCCACGCGTACCGGCCACGCCTGGCGCGGCGCACGCGTGAACTGCAGGCTGCCACTGCCGCTGAGCGCGCCGAGCTCGATACGCAGCGCGTTGCCATCCCAGAACTCGGACACCGGTATCGGGGTCGCATCACCCACCGCGCTCGGCACGAGCACGTTGACCGACTCGGGCGGCACGGGGCTCTTGTGATGCCATGGCCACCACCCCGATATATGCGAACAGCCCCCCAGCAGCAACATGAGTGGCACGGCCAGCGAGGCAAACCCGGCACGCGCTGCAGACTGGGCGGGGAGCAGTTTCACGATGCGATCCTTGGCGGTCGATTCATTCGCGGGCCGGGCCCGGTTATGCGTACCATACGCTCAACAGTTGGCATGTTACTAAGTGTCTGGAATTTTCGACATGGGCCCACTTCAAAGTTTGAACTTTCAGCGCTGGATTGATGAGCACCGCCACCTGCTCAAGCCTCCGGTGGGCAACAAGCTTGTCTTCCACGACACCGAGTTCATCATCATGGTGGTCGGCGGTCCCAACGCACGTGCCGATTTTCATGTCGATCCGGCCGAGGAATTCTTCTACCAGCTCGAAGGCGACATGCACCTCGAGGTGATCGAGGCCGGCGAGCGCCGCCGTGTAGCGATCCGGGCCGGCGAGATCCTGCTGCTGCCGCCGAAGCTTCCGCACTCGCCGCAGCGGCCGGCGGCGAGCGTCGGACTGGTGATCGAACGCCGTCGGCGCCCGGGCGAACTCGATGGCCTGCAGTGGTACTGCGACAAGTGCTCGAACCTGCTCTATGAGGAATTCTTTCCGCTGACCGACATCGAGACGCAGTTTCCACCGGTATTCCAGCGCTTCTGGGGGAGCCTGAGCCTGCGCACCTGCAAACGCTGCCACGCGGTGCTCGAGCCACCCTCGCAACCCCAGGCCGGCGCGCATGCCCAGCAGTGAACCCAGCCAGAGCGCCAGCGTGGAGATCGACGGTGCGCGCTGGCGCGTGGATCTCGCGCGACCCCATCAGCTCGCGATCCCGCTGCGGCCAGGCGCAGCGCAGCCAAGTTGGTTCGCGGCGCCGCCGGCCCGCGCGACACCGTTGCACGCCGGCAGTTTCACCGGCTCGGTCAGCAGCGGCGCGAGCTGCAACTGCAGCACGCTGGAACTTACTCCACACTGCAATGGCACCCATACCGAATGCGTCGGGCATCTGACCCGCGAGGCCGTAGATGTCTGCGAGGTGCTGCCGCACGCACTGCTACCGGCGCTGCTGATGACAATCACGCCACAAGCTGCCGGCAGCAGCGAGCCGTGCGATCCACCCGCAGTGGCTGGCGATGCGCTGATCACCCGCGAAGCGCTACTGCACAGCTGGCCGGTTCAGCCCTCACCGGTACCGCGTGCACTGATCCTGCGCACGTGCCCGAACGGAGTGGACAAGTACGTGCGCGATTACCAGCAGCGACCGGCAGCCTACCTGACGCCGGCTGCCGCAAGGCTCATGGTCGAGCGGCGCATCGAGCACCTGGTGCTGGATGTTCCCTCGGCGGATCGTGCCAATGACGGCGGCCGCCTGAGCGCACACCGCGTGTTCTTCGGCCTGCCACCGGCAAGTCATGCGCTCGCCGAAGCCACACGCGCGCAGTGCACGATCACCGAGCTCGCCTTCGTGCCCGATGCCATCGCTGATGGCCCCTGGCTGCTGGCGCTGCAGGTGCCGCGCATCGCCGGGGATGCATTGCCCTCCCAGCCGTTGCTGTACGGCGCGAGCGCCACATGAGCGAGGCTGCGCTACTCGGCGAGGCTGCCGCGGCCGATCGCGCCGATCCGCTGCGCGACTACCGCGAGCACTTTGCCTTGCCCCAGACGCCCGATGGCCGGCCGCTGTGCTATCTGAGTGGCCACTCGCTCGGACTGGCGCCAAAGGCGGCGCGAGCCCGTCTCGAGGAGGCGCTCGGTGACTGGGAGCAGCGCGGCGTGCTGGGCCACGAGCAGGGACACGCGCCCTGGATCGATTATGCCGAACCGCTGCGCGTGCCACTGGCAGCGCTCTGTGGTGCGCAGCCGGATGAAGTCGTGGCGATGAATTCGCTCAGCGTCAACCTGCACCTGCTGCTCGCAAGCTTCTATCGCCCCTCCGGCGCCCGACGGCAGATCCTGATTGAGGCCGGCGCCTTTCCTTCGGATAGGCACGTAGTCACCTCGCAGCTGCAGTGGCATGGCATCGATCCGGCGCAGGCGCTGATCGAGCTCGCCCCGCGGCCCGGAGAGATGCTGCTGCGTGATGGCGATATCCTCGAGGCGATCGCGCGTGCCGGCGAACAACTGGCCCTGGTGCTCTGGCCCGGCGTTCAGTACCGCACCGGACAGGCCTTCGACCTGTTCGCCATTGCGAGCGCCACGCGGCGTGCCGGCGCCGTGCTCGGCGTCGATCTGGCGCATTCGATTGGCAACCTGCCGCTGGCGCTGCACCAATGGGGCGTGGATTTCGCGGCGTGGTGCAGCTACAAGTACCTGAACGCAGGTCCCGGTGCGATCGGTGGCGCCTTTGTGCACCAGCGCCATGCACGCAATCCGCAGCAGCTGCGCCTGGCGGGCTGGTGGGGTACGGAACGCGCGACCCGATTCAAAATGCCGCGCGAGTTTCTCGCCGCCGCTGGCGCCGCCGGCTGGCAGGTCAGCAATCCGCCGATCTTCTCCTGCGCGCCGCTCGCCGCAGCGCTGGCCGAGTTCAGCAGCGCGGGACTGGGTCGTCTGCGCGCCAAGTCCCTCGCACTGACCGGGTTCCTGGAACGCTCGCTGCAAACACTGTGCGGGCGGGCCATAAAGATCCTCACCCCAGCCGATCCGACCCAGCGCGGCTGCCAGCTGTCGGTCGCGCTGGATGCCGATGCGGCGCGCGCGCGCCGTGTCTATGAGCTGCTGGAGGGGCGCGGGGTCATCGTTGACTGGCGCGAACCCAACGTCGTGCGCATGGCGCCGGTTCCGCTCTACAACAGTTTTGCTGACGCCGTGCGCGCCAGCCAGGCGCTCGCCGGAGCGTTGCGTGACACGCACTAGCCCCGCAGCGACCGAGGTCGTCACGATCGCCGGTGCGGGTCCGGTGGGCACACTGCTGGCGCTGCTGCTCGCCGCTCGCGGCCGGCAGGTGCAGGTATTCGAGCGCCGTGCCGATCCACGCCGTAGCAGTCCCGAACGCGGCCGCTCGATCAATCTGGCCCTGGCCGCGCGCGGCCTCAAAGCACTCGAGCGTGCCGATGCGCTGGGGCGAATCACGCCCGAGATGGTGATGATGAAGGGTCGCCAGCTACATGCGAGCGATGGCACACAGTCATTCCTGCCCTATGGCAGTCGCGACTCGGAGGTGATCTATTCGATCAGCCGTGCGCGCCTGAACTGCGCGCTGATCGAAGCAGCGGGCGACTGCGAAAACATCCAGTTCTACTTTGATACGCGCTGCACGGACTTTGAGCCATCGAGCGGGCGCCTGCTGCTGCAGGAATCCGGCGGCGCGAGTCGTGCCGTGAGCGCTCCGCTGCTGGTGGCAGCCGACGGTGCCGGTTCAGCTCTGCGTGGCGCATTGGCGGCCGCGGGGCACCTCGCGGTGCGCGAGATCCCGCTCGCGCATGACTACAAAGAGTTCCACATCGAGGCGCGCGGCGGTACCTGGGCACTGCAACCGCATGCGCTGCACATCTGGCCGCGCGGCGGCTTCATGCTGATCGCGCTACCCAATGCCGATGGCAGCTTTACCGGCACCTTGTTTCTCGCGCGCAGCGGCACGCCCAGCTTCGAGTCCCTGGGCACGCCAGCAGCCGTCACGCAATTCTTCGCGCGCGAATTCCCCGACGTGCCCGCGCTGCTGCCACAACTGTGCGAGCAGTTCCAGATGCACCCGCAGGGACATCTGGCCACACTGGAGTGCCAGCCGTGGAGCGCCGGGAGCTGCTTACTGATCGGCGATGCGGCCCATGCGATCCTGCCGTTCCATGGGCAGGGGCTCAACTGCGGCTTCGAGGACTGCCTGCTGCTGGATGAACTGCTCGCGATGCACGCTGATCCGCGCACGGCCTTCGTGGCGTACGAGCAGGCACGCCGCCCCGACACCGAGGCGATCGCGGCAATGGCGCTCGAGAACTATCAGGAGATGCGCGATACCGTGCGGGTGCCGGACTTTGCACGGCGCCGGGCGCTCGCGCTCAGGCTCGAGCAGCTGTTCCCGCAGCGCTTCATCCCGCGCTATTCGATGGTGATGTTCCACGCCGAGATCCCCTACACGGAGGCACAGCGTCGCGGGGCCCTGCAGGAAAAAGTCCTCGATGTATTGCTGAGCCGCGGTGAAGAGGCGGCCGCCGACCGCAGCGCACTGGCACAGTTACTGGGCAGTGCGGGACTCTAACCGGCGCTGGTGCCGATGCGCTCGAGGTGCAGAAAGCTCATCGCGTAGGCATTGCGCTCATCGGCAGGCCACTCCGAGCGCTCCAGCTCCCGCCACTGCGTGAGATCCAGCGGTGGAAAATAAGTATCCCCGGGGATGTTCCCGTGCACGCGCGTCAGATAGATCTCATCGGCTCGCGCCAGTGTCAGGCGATAAACTTCGGCACCACCGATCACGCACAGCTGCGGGTCGGCAGCACAGCGCTCGAGTGCCTCGGCAAGCGAGGCGACCGCCTCGGCGCCCGGCACCGGCAGCGCCGCCGCGTGCGTCAGCACCAGATTGCGCCGCCCCGGCAGCGCGCGCCCGATCGACTCCAGCGTACGTCGGCCCATCAGGATCGGCTTACCCAGCGTAGTCGCCTTGAAGCGGCGCAGATCCTCGGGCAGGTGCCACGGCAGCGCCTGGCCACGGCCGATTACGCCACTGGTGGCCACCGCGGCCACCAGCGCGAGGCGCGTCATAGCTCGACCTGGGTCGCCAGCACCATGACGCCATGCTCGGGCATGCGGAAGAACTCGGCCGCCTGCGTGCTACTTCGCTGCATCCAGGCAAAGCTACGCAGTCGCAGACCCTCGTATCCCGTTCGGGGTCGCGGCGCGACCAGGTGCCAGCCGAGGAAGAACGAGCAGTCCTGCGTAAAGAGCTTCAGGCTGCGCACCCGGCACTGGCGCAGCGCCTCGCTGACATCCGGGGTCTCCATGAACCCGAAGCGCGCCGTCACGAGATAAAGGTCCGGCATCAGGGTGTCGATGCGTACCCGGTCAGCCGGATCCTGGCGGGGCGATCGCACGAACTCCATGTTCAGGAAGATCACGCGCTCGTGCAGCACGTGGTTGTACTCGAGGTTGCGCAGCAACGCGGTGGGCACGAAGTTCGGTTCGCTGACCAGGAACACGGCGGTGCCGGGCACGCGCACCGCGTTGGCCGTGAGCTCCGGCAGCTTCTTGAGCGGGACCGCCATCGCGCGCAGCGCCGTGCGCAGCAGGCGCCGCCCGAAGCGCCAGGTCATGAACACACTGAACAGCACCATCGCCAGCAGCAACGGCACCCAGGCGCCCTGCGCGAACTTGGTCAGATTGCTGATGATGTACATCACATCGATGAACAGCAGCGGACCGAACACCGCGGCGGTGATCCACGGCTTCCAGCTGACCTTGCTCTGGGCCAGCACGATCGCCAGCACCGTCGTGATACCCATGGTACCGGCCACCGCCGCACCGTAGGCATTACCCAGTGCATCCGAAGAGCCGAAGGAAATAACCAGGATGCACACCGCGACGAACACTACCGCGTTGACAACCGGCACATAAATCTGGCCGTGCTCGTGCGCGGAGGTCTGCAGGATGCGAAGACGCGGCAGCAGATCCAGCTGGATCGCCTGGCGGGTCATCGAGAAGGCCCCGGTGATCGTGGCCTGCGAGGCGATGATCGTGGCCGCGGTGGCCAGGACCACGAAGGCCGGCAGCAAATAGCCTGGCAGCAGCGCAAACAAGGTCTTATGCACCGCGGCGGGATCCTGCAGTACCAACGCGCCCTGGCCAAAATAATTCAGGATCAGCGAGGGCCACACCACGGTGAACCACGCCGCCCGCACCGGCCCTTTGCCAAAATGTCCCATGTCCGCATACAGCGCCTCACCGCCGGTCAGCGTCAGGAATACCGCACCGAGCACCGCCAGCGCTACGCCCTGGTGACGGAACAGCATCATGACACCGTAGCGTGGATCCACCGCGCGCAGCACGCCCGGATTGCGCGAGATCGCGATGAAGCCGGTGACTGCGAGCACGCCAAACCACAGCAGCATCACCGGGCCGAACAGACGGCCGACGCGCTCGGTGCCGCGACTCTGGAACGAGAAGAGCAGCACGATCAGCACCAGCGTGATCGGCACAACGAACCGGGTCGCGGACGGATTGAGCACCTCGAGTCCCTCGACTGCGCTCAGGACCGAGATCGCCGGCGTAATCAGCGCATCGCAGTAAAACAGTGCCGCGCCCAGCACCGCGAGCCCCACGACATAGCTGCCCCAGCGGCGTGCCGCCTCGATGCGCCGCTGCACCAGCGCGAACAGCGCCAGGATGCCGCCCTCACCGTCGTTGTCGGCGCGCAGCATCAGCACGATGTACTTGAACGTAACGACAATCAGCAGGCTCCAGAACATCAGCGAGAGGATCCCGAGCACCATCGGCACCGTCTGCTGCGCGGTGCCGGTCGCCTGCATCGTCTGCTCAAAGGCGTACAGCGGACTGGTGCCGATGTCACCATAAACGACACCCATCGCGCCGATCGTGGCGGCACCGGTGATCTTGCTGGTTTTCATCGTGATGGGACCCTGCGCGATGTTACTTAGCGCGACGCGGCCGGCGCGCAGTGGCTTTCCTGGCCTTGCCGCGCGGCTTGGGTCGCTTGGCCGGCCACAGCATTGTCCCGCGGCAGCTCTCGGCGCCGCAGCGGCACGCGAAGACCTCATCGACGTTGGCCGGATCGTCCTTGTCGCGCCCGATCTGGTAGTCGTAGCACAGCTCATCGCCCGGCTGGATCGTGCGGATCGCCTCGATAAATACGCGGCGATCCTCGATGACCGACTCACAGTTCGGATTGCACCCGTGGTTGATGAAGCGCGCTTCATTGCCAGTCACGCCGGCATCGATGATCACGCCACGATCGACGATGAAGAGGAAGGTGTGATTGTCATTTTCCTCCTTGAGCTCGTAACGTCGGTCGGCTTCCTTGTGCGAAATGCGCTCGCCCAGGTACTCGACTACGCGCGTGCCTTTGCGGATGCGGCGCGCGGCAAATACGCCCTGGCCATGGACGCGCGAGCGGCGCACCCGATACAGCGGTGCGGAGGCCTTGGCAGCCTTGCGGGCAGGCTTGGCGCTGCTCATTTGGAGACCGCGGCAGGGATGGCCGGAAGCGACTGGTAATTCACGAATTCAAAATCCTCATATTGGTAGTCAAAAATCGTTGCCGGCCGGCGCCTGATCGCCAGCTGCGGCAGTGGCAGTGGGGTGCGGGCGAGCTGCAGATCGGCCTGCTCGAGGTGATTGAGGTAGAGGTGGCAATCGCCACCGCTCCAGATGAATTCGCCCGGCTCCAGGTCGCACTGCTGGGCCATCATGTGGGTCAGCAGCGCGTAGCTGGCGATATTGAACGGCACGCCGAGGAACACATCGGCACTGCGCTGGTACATCTGACAGCTCAAGCGACCGGCGGCGACATAGAACTGAAACAGCGCGTGGCACGGCTGCAGCGCCATCTGCTCCAGCTCCCCGACATTCCAGGCACTGACGATGATGCGGCGCGAATCCGGATTGTGGCGCAGCAGTTCAACCGCGGCACTGATCTGGTCGATCTGGCGCCCGTCGGCGGTGCTCCAGGCGCGCCATTGGTGGCCATAGACCGGGCCGAGCTCGCCCTGCGCGTCGGCCCACTCATCCCAGATGCGAACGCCATGCTCATGCAGATAGCGGGTATTGGTATCGCCGCGCAGGAACCACAGCAGTTCATGAATGACCGAGCGCACATGCAGTTTTTTCGTCGTGAGGAGCGGAAAGCCGGCGGCCAGATCACAGCGCAGCTGATAGCCGAACACGGAGAGCGTACCGGTGCCGGTGCGATCGTTCTTGCGCACCCCCTGCGTGCGCACGTGCCGCAGCAAGCGCAGGTACTCGATCATTTTCCGGCCGTGTAGTTGCCCGAGGGCACGCGCCAGCGATAAGCGAGCACCAGCAATACAAAGCCCGTGAGCAACATCGGCGTCGACAGAATCTGCCCCATCGTGACCCAGCCGAAGGCCAGGTAACCGATGCCCTCATCCGGCATGCGCACGAACTCGATGCCGATACGCGCAATTGCGTACAGCACGAGAAACAGGCCCAGCGGCGCATAACGCGGCGGGCGGCGCGCGGTGAACAGCCACATGATAATGAACAGCACGAGGCCCTCGAACAGCGCCTCATAGAGCTGCGAAGGATGGCGGACCACCGGGGGACCGCCGCGTGGATCCTCCACCAGCATGCCCCACGGCAGTTTCGTTGGCCCGCCCCACAACTCACCGTTGATGAAATTGCCGATGCGGCCAGCGAACAGCCCGATACCGGGTAATGGGGCGGTGAAGTCAAAGACATCGCCGATGTGGCGGTGGCGCTTGATCGCAAACAGCGCGGTCGCCGCCAGCACGCCCAGCAGCCCGCCATGGAAGGACATGCCGCCCTGCCAGATCTTCAGCGGGTAGAGCCAGTCGGTGCGCCAGTTACCCAGTCCGTAAAAGAGCACATAGCCGACTCGGCCACCGATGATGACGCCCAGCATCGCGTAGAAGAGAAAGTCATCGACCTCCACCGCAGTCCAGCTCGAACCCGGCTGTGCCGCACGACGGCGCGCCAGGAACCAGGCCACCGCGAACCCGAGCAGGTACATGATGCCGTACCAGTGGATGCTGAGCCGCCCGATCTGCAGGGCAATGGGATTGATGTGCGGGTAAACAAGCATGCGGGTGCCAATTCTAGCGGTTTTGATTCGGGGACGTGGCCGCGGCGCCTAATCGCGCGTCACACGGCAGAAAAATGCCTTGAGATAGCGGCTCTCGGGGATCGCCGGGTGTACCGGATGGTCGGGCGATTGGCCGCCGGCCGCAAGGATCTGCACGAAGCGGCTCGCCTGGCGCGAGGCGGACTGGATCAGGCCAGTCAGTTCCTCGGCGGCCAGATGGAAAGAGCATGAGCAGCTGACCAGCAGGGCATCGCGCTCGAGCAGCCGCATCGCCAGCTGGTTGAGCTTGCGGTAGGCGGCCTGGCCGCGCGGGATGTCCTTGCGCCGCTTGATGAAGGCCGGCGGATCGAGCACCACGACATCAAAGCGCGCGCCGCTGCGCTGCAGCTCATCGAGCACATCGAAGGCATCGCCACGCTGTACGTTCACACGCACGCCGTTGGCCGTGGCGTTGCGCTGCGCACTGGCCAGCGCTGCCTCGGAGGAGTCCACGCACAGCGCCTCGCGCGCGCCCGCATGCAGGGCCGTAATAGCCCAGGCACCGGCGTAGCTGCAGACATCCAGCACGCGCGCCGCGGACGGCAGCAGCTTGCGCATCTCAGCGCGATTGGCGGTCTGATCGTAGAACCAGCCGGTCTTCTGGGCGCCGGCCAGCGGCACCGTGAACTTGAGCGGGCCCTCCTCGACCTGCAGCTCATCGGGCGGCTTGCCGATGGCCGTCAGCTGCTGCTTGGGCAACTGCTCCAGGTCGCGCGCGCTGCCATCGTTTTTCCAGTACAGCACTTTAGGCGCAATGATCTCGGCCACGGCGGACTCGACATCTGCGCGCAGCGCTTCCATGCCGACGGTCGCAATCTGCCCGACAACCACATCGCCGTAGCGATCCAGCACCAGACCGGGAAGCCCGTCGGATTCGCCGAACACCAGGCGGTAGTAGGGCGCGCTGTAGAGCCGCTCGCGCAGCGCCAATGCCACCTTCAGGCGGTGCACGATCAATGAGCGGTCCGGAACCTGCAGTGCCGAGCGACTGAGGATGCGGGCGCAGATCAGTGCATGCGGGTTAACGTAGGCGAAGCCGAGAAACTGATCGCGGTCGCTGAACACGCGCGCCAGCGAGCCGGGCACGAAGTCGATCAGCGGGGTCGCCTCGGTATTCACCTCATTGGAAAACACCCACAGGTGACCGGCATTGAGGCGTCGGTCTTCGCCGCGGCGTACGCGCAGCACCGGCAACTCACTGCTCGGTGCGCCCGCAGGCAGCAACATTTCGGCTTCGTTCATGGGGAGGATTCCGGCCTTGAGGTATAGTGGCGCGCCATTCTACTGAAAGCCCGACCCGATCCCTATGGGTTTCACGACGCCACCGGCCATCGCCAACCGCCTGGCGACGCAGACCAGTCCCTACCTGCGCCAGCACGCGACCAATCCCGTGGACTGGTACCCGTGGTCGCCCGAAGCGCTGGAGCGGGCACGGCGCGAGCGCCGCCCGATCCTGCTCTCCATCGGCTACGCGGCCTGCCACTGGTGCCATGTCATGGCGCACGAGTCATTCGAGGACCCCGAGACGGCGCGCGTCATGAACGAGCTGTACGTGAACATCAAGGTGGATCGCGAGGAGCGGCCGGACCTTGATCGGCTCTATCAGCTCGCGCACCAGCTGCTGACCGGGCGCGGCGGCGGCTGGCCTTTGACAATGTTCCTGACTCCAGAGGATCAGCAGCCGTTCTTCGGGGGCACCTATTTTCCGCCACAGTCGCGTTATGGAATGCCGGGCTTCCGCGAACTCCTGGCGCACGTCGCCCGCTACTATCGCGAGCACGAAGCGGAGCTCAAGCACAACGCCACAACGGTCGTGCAGGCGATCACGGATCTTAATCCACCGGCAGCGGGCGCTGATGTGTCGCTGAGCGGCGCACCGTTGCGCGCCTGTCGCGCCGCTCTGGAACGGAGCCTCGACCCTGATTGGGGCGGATTTGGCGCAGCCCCGAAGTTCCCACACGCCGAGCTCGTGATGCGGTTGCTGCGAGACTGGCACGCCAGTGCCCACGATGCGTCGCCCGACCTGCAGGCGCTCTACATGGCCACGCTCTCGCTGACGCGCATGGCCGAGGGGGGCCTGTTCGATCAGCTCGGCGGCGGCTTCAGCCGCTACTCGGTCGATGAACGCTGGGCCATTCCGCATTTCGAGAAGATGCTGTATGACAATGCGGCGCTGCTGGCCGCCTATGCCGAAGCGGCCTGCGCGACCGGCGAGCC
Source organism: Steroidobacteraceae bacterium (assembly GCA_049521875.1). GTDB lineage: Bacteria > Pseudomonadota > Gammaproteobacteria > Steroidobacterales > Steroidobacteraceae > FEN-1191. The sequence continues at coordinate 2,806 of JBEKOK010000052.1, read as the reverse complement.
ACTGTTCAGCGACATCTGCATGCGCACGGTAACGTGGTTGATGCGGGAAATGCGCGCCGATTCTGGCGCATTCTTCGCAAGCCTCGATGCCGACTCCGAAGGTCATGAGGGCAAGTTCTACGTCTGGGATGTGGCCGAGATTCGTGCGACGCTCAGCGCTGAAGAGTTCGCGGCCTTCGCGCCCCGCTACGGACTGGATCAACCCCCGAATTTCGAGAATCACGCCCATCACCTGCTGATCGCACGCCCGCTCGAGCAGATTGCCGGTGAGCTCGGCCGCAGCGCCGAGCAGATTCAGAACCTGTGCAGTGTGGCCCGTGACAAGCTGCTCGCGGTGCGCGCGCTCCGTGTACGCCCGGCGCGCGATGAGAAAATACTGACCAGCTGGAACGCGCTGTTGATTCGCGGCCTCGCGAGCGCTGCCCGGCTGCTGCAACGTGCCGACTACGGCGAAACGGCCGGCCGCGCGCTTAGCTATCTGCGCACTCATCACTGGCGCGCGGGTCGCCTGCTGGTGACCAGCACTGAAGGGGGTGAGGCGGCGCTGGAGGCGTATCTCGATGACTATGTCTTCCTCGCCGCCGCCATTTTGGAGCTCGCCACTGTGCGCTTCGATGCGGCCGAGCTGGCGTTCGGCATAGAGCTGCTCGATGCGGTTCTCGCGCGCTTCGCCGCCGAAGATGGTGGGTTTTACTTCACGGCTTCCGATCACGAGGCCTTAATAGGCCGCCTCAAGACCTTCAGCGATGACGCCCTGCCTGCCGGCAATGGCGTGGCTGCGCAAACGCTGCTGCGCTATGGCTACCTGCTGGGCGAACCGCGTTATCTGGTTGCTGCCGAAGCCTGCCTGCGCGCCGGCTGGCGCGCGCTCGAGAAATATCCGGAAGGCCACTGCTCGATGCTGCTGGCGCTGGAAGAGTGGCGCACACCACCGCAGATCGTGATCCTGCGTGGCTCAAGCGATGCGATGGCCGCATGGCAGCAGGCACTGGCGCGCGTTTACAACCCGCACACGATGGTCCTCGCGGTACCGGCTGATGCCACCGATCTGCCCGAGGCGCTGCAAAGCAAGCCGGCGAGCGATCAGCTGGTCGCCTACCTGTGCCGGGGGAGCGTGTGCTCGGCACCGCTCACGACGCTTGGGTCGTTGACCGCGGCGCTCGCCGAGGCCAGTCCCGAGGGCTCGCCGGAGGAAGCTGTGTCAGGGCGCTAAGAGTTCACAACTCTGTTGTCGCGCCTGAGTAGTTCTTCAGGGCTGATGAGGGCGCCGCCGCCAGTCACTGTCAGAAGCGCGCGGCCAGTAGCTCTGCGATCTGCACGGCATTGAGCGCCGCACCTTTGCGCAGGTTGTCGTTTGATACGAAAAATACAAGGCCATATGGCACCGTCGGGTCACGTCGAATGCGTCCCACGTAGCTTGGATCCTTGCCAGCCGCCATCAGCGGCGTGGGCACGTCGGCCACGACCACGCCCGGCGCTTCTCGCAACAACTCGGTCGCACGCGACACCGATATCGGGCGCGCGAATTCCGCATTGATCGACAAGGAGTGGCCGGTGTACACCGGCACCCGAACGCAGGTTCCGGCCACGGGCAAAGTGGGTATGTCCAGAATCTTGCGGCTCTCATTGCGAAACTTGAGCTCTTCGTCAGTCCAGCCATCGTCGCCCGAATAACTGCCGGCGTAGGGCAGAACGTTGAAGGCGATCGGCGCGCTGAACTTCTTCGGCGCCGGCATCGTGAGCGCCTGACCGTCGACGGCGAGCGCGGCGGAGTGCTCCGCTAGCGCCCGTATCTGGGTTTCCAGTTCAGCGACGCCGGCGACGCCCGCACCGGAAACAGCCTGGTAGGTGGAAGCCACCAGTCGTATCAGCCCGGCCTCGACATGCAGCGGCTTGAGCACGGGCATTGCAGCCATCGTGGTGCAATTGGGATTGGCGACAATACCCTTTGGAATCGACTTGAGCGCGTGCGGATTGACCTCGCTTACGACCAGAGGCACATCCGGGTCCATGCGCCAGGCCGAGGAGTTGTCGATGACGAGAGCCCCAGCGGCCGCGACCTTGGGCGCAAGGGCGCGCGAAGCGGTGGCGCCTGCCGAAAAGATCGCGATATCGAGGTTCGCGAAGTTCGCGGTCGCCGCGTCCTCCACCACGATGTCGACGCCACGCCAGGGCAGCGTACCGCCCGCCGAGCGGGCCGAGGCGAAATAGCGGATGGTGGCGGCATTGAAGTCCCGCTGCTCGAGGATCTCGCGAACGGCTCGGCCGACGAGGCCGGTGGCTCCTACGATTCCGATATTGACGGCTTGCACGATTCGACCCTGTTCCTGTTCATCATGATCTTGCGGGGATCATAGTGCCAAGCGACCGCCAGGTGCGCCTGGGTTCTTGGATCTCACACCGTCCTGCCTGTAGCATTCCGGCAGCGAGGGTTAGGAACAGTTTTCCGCCACGAACCCGCGCTCGCGGGCGGCACAGGAGTACTTGGTCGGCAGGCACTAATACCTGGACTAGCCCTGCGGGCGTTCCCAGCCGCCACCGAGCGCCTTGATCAGTGCGATGCTCGCCCCCAGGCGTCGCTGCTGGATGTCGGCGGCCGAAAGCCCGGCCTGCAGTGCGGCCGTTTCGGCGGTGACAACTTCGAGGTAAGTCACCAAGCCGCCCTGGTAGCGGTCATTGGCCTGCTCCAGCGCGCCTTGCGTTGCGGTGACCGCCCCCGCCTCGCTCTGACTCTCGTTCTGCAGTTCATGGAGTGCCACGAGGTTATCTTCCACATCCTGGAAGGCGCCGAGCACCACGCCACGGT
>JBEKOK010000051.1:0-15335 GCA_049521875.1 Steroidobacteraceae bacterium | reverse complement strand
GCGGTGCGGGTCGACACTAAGGTCGAAGAAGAAAGTGGGAACCGCGTCAAGATCAAGATCGACATCAAGGAAGGCTCGCGCGCCAAGATCCGCCAGATCAACATCGTTGGCGACACCAAGTTCAAGCCCAAGGAAATCCTCGACACCTTGAGCCTGACGACGCCGAACCTGACCAGCTGGTACAAGGAGAGCGACCGCTACTCGCGCGAATCCCTGCAGGGCGATCTCGAGAAGATCCAGACCTTCTACCAGGATCGCGGCTACGCCAATTACCGCACCGACTCGGTCCAGGTCGCGATCTCGCCCGACAAGAGCGACATCTTCATCACGGTCAATGTCTTCGAAGGCATTGTCTACAAGCTGGGCGAGATCAAGATCGCCGGCACCACCGTGGTGCCGCAGGAGCAGCTGCAGGCACTGCTGCGCGTCGCGCCGGGCCAGATCTATTCACAAAAGGCCATCAGTGCCACGCAGGAGCTGATTCGCAACCGCCTCGGCGCCGAGGGTTTCTTCTTCTCGAAGGTCGAGCCGGTGCCGACGATCGATGAGGCGAACAAGACCGTCGCCCTGACGTTCTTCGTCGATCCGGGCAGCCGCACCTATGTGCGCCAGATCTCCTTCAAGGGCACGACGCGCGCCAATGATGAGACGTTGCGCCGCGAGCTGCGGCAGCTCGAGGGCTCGCTGCTCTCCAACGTCGCGCTCGAGCGCTCCAAGGCGCGCCTGCAGCAGCGGCCCTATATCGAGGAAGTGTCCTTCGAGACCAACCAGGTGCCGGGCACGCCGGATCTGGTCGATGTCGACTTCACGATCAAGGAGCGCTCCAGTGCCACCATCGGCGGCGGCATCGGCTATTCGGCGGCGCAGAAGTTCGTACTGAACGGCAACTTCAGCGACAGCGACTTCATGGGCGGTGGCAACAATGTCGGCCTCAATGCCGACTCGGGCCGCTACCAGCGCGTCTACACGCTCTCGGACACAAACCCGTACGTCACTGTCGATGGCCTGGCGCGTACCTACTCGATCTCCTATCGCGACTCGACCCAGTTCGTCTCGACCTCCTCGAACTTTCGTTCCGAGAGCGTCGGTGCCGGCATGAACTTTGGTTATCCGGTGACCGAGTTCCAGCAAGTCAGCGCCGGCATCAACTGGAGCCGCGTCGACCTGCTGACCTACGCCGGCAGCAGCGCCCAGCAGGCGGTCGACTGGGTGCAGGCCAACGGCCACTCCTATTTGCGGGATGTGTACTCGACCAGCGTCTATCCGGATGGCTCGATTCTCAGTACCGAGACCTCCCTCTACGGCAGCAACTACCAGACCGTGGAACTGAATGCGGCCTGGAACTACCTGTCGCTGAACCGCGGCCTGTTCGCCGATCGTGGCATCCACTCCTCACTCGCGCTGACCTACGTGCCCCCGGGCATCGGGGTCCGTTACTGGGAGGGCAACTACAGCTTCCTGGGCTACCTGCCGCTGCCGCTACGCACCACCATGTCGTTTCAGCTGCAGGTGTCCTACGGCATGCCGCTTGGCGACACGACCGCGCTGCCGCCGTACAAGCGGATGTACGCCGGCGGACCCGATTCGGTGCGCGGCTACTACGAGAGCTCGCTCGGACCCAAGGACAGCAACGGCAACCCCTATGGCGGCAACCTGCTGACCGTGGCCCGGACCGAGTTCATTCTGCCGATCCCCCAGAAATGGCAGACCAGCGCGCGAATCAGTGCCTTCTTTGACATGGGCAACGTGTTTTCGACCGATAACACCCAGTACACCGGGCGCGATGAGGCCACCCCCGTGACCTATCATTTCGCGTACAATCAGCTCAAGCAGTCGACTGGACTGGCCGTGCAGTGGCTGGCCCCGTCGCTGGGCATTTTCCGGTTTAGCCTGGGCGTGCCGCTGAACAGGTACGATGGCGATGCAGTGCACTTTGCCGATCGCGTCGAGAACTTCCAGTTCACGGTGGGCCAGTCGTTCTAATCCCGCGCAAGCGACGCTGGGCAGAACTGGCGGGGAACAGGGCCGGAAGTTATGTAAAGTTTGTCCGCGGGTCGTTGCGCACAACCGGAAGGCTTGTGTGCGGCGGCTACTCGGGATCGTTTTGTACCGATCGATGTCAGGAATTCAGGAGTCAATCGTGAAGCGTTTTTCGATCATTGCCCTTGCCGCTAGCGCGGCCCTTGCCGCCGGCCTCGTCCAGGCTCAGGCGCAGACCGATCTGAAGATCGGCGTGGTCAGCTACAACCGCCTGCTGCAGGAATCGCCCCAGGCGAAGAAGACCATGGAGGCGCTGCGGGTCGAGTTTGCCCCCAAGCAGCAGGACCTGGTCAAGCTCAACGCCTCGCTCAAGGCCAAGGCCGATGCGCTTGAGAAGAACCGCGCCACGATGACCGCCGATCAGGTCACGAAGGCCGAGAAGGAGCTGCGCGACGGGCAGCGGGAGTTCTCGCAGAAGCAGACCGACTTCCAGGAAGATGCCAACACGCGCCAGAACGAGGAGATGTCCAAGCTCGAGGCGGTGCTGGTCAAGGAAGTGCAGACCTACGCGCAGGCGCAGAAGTACGATCTGGTCGTGGCCAGCAACGGCATCCTGTACTCGAACAACACGCTCGACATCACGGCCAATGTGCTGGCGGTGCTCAAGGCAAGCGACACCACGGCGCCTGCGGCCGCGCCGGCACCTGCCGGAAAGTAACGGCCTTAAAGCTTTAGGGCCCAAGCCGTACCGCACGCCATGAGCCTCACGCTCGGCGAGCTGGCGGTGCGCTTCGGCTGCGAACTGCGCGGTGACCCGGCGATAGTGATCGACCGGGTCGCCACGCTCGCCGGGGCAGCGCCCGGCGCGCTCGCTTTCCTCGCCAATCCCCAGTATCGCCGTCAGCTCGAGTCCACGCGCGCGAGCGTCGTGGTGCTGAACGCGGCCGATGCCGCCCAGTGCACGAACGCGGCGCTGATCCACCGCGATCCCTATGCCACCTTTGCGCGCATCGCCGCGTTGCTGTATCCGGAGCCTGCGGTCATCGGCGGCATTCATGCCGCCGCGGTCGTTGATCCGGGCGCACACGTGGATCCGACTGCCAGCATCGGTGCGACCGCGGTCATTGCGGCCGGCGTGCACATCGGGGCGCGCGCCCAGGTCGGCCCCGGCTGCATCTTGAGCGAAGGCGTCAGCGTCGGGGCCGACACGCGCCTCAGTGCCCGCGTCACGCTGCTGCGGCATGTCACGCTCGGTGAGCGCTGCATCGTGCATCCGGGCGCGGTCGTCGGTGCCGATGGTTTTGGCTTCGCGCGCGAGCGCAGTGGCTGGACCAAGGTGCCGCAGCTCGGCGCCGTGCGCATTGGCGATGATGTCGAGATCGGTGCCAACACCACGATCGATCGCGGCGCGATCGAGGACACGCTGATCGAGAACGGCGTGAAGCTCGACAACCAGATTCAGGTCGGGCATAACGTGCGCATCGGCGCGCATACGGTCATCGCCGGCTGCACCGGCGTCTCGGGCAGCACGCATATCGGCCAGCGCTGCATGATCGGCGGCGCCACCGCGATCGCGGGGCACCTGGAGATCTGTGATGACACGGTGATCTCCGGCAGTTCGAATGTCACGCGCTCGATCGCGAAGCCCGACATGTATTCGAGCACGCTTGCCGCCGAGCCGGCGCGCGTGTGGCGGCGGCTGGCGGCGCGCTTCAAACGCCTCGACAAGGAGGCCGCGCGCCTTACGCGCCTGGAGCGGGCCGTGGGCATTGCGAGCAGTACAGCAGCGGAGCAGGATGAAATCGATGAGTGAACCGATCAGTTTCGATATCTACGAGGTGATGAAGTATCTGCCTCATCGCTATCCCTTCCTGCTCGTGGACCGGGTCATCGAGTGCCTGCCGGGCAAGAGCATCCGCGCACTCAAGAACGTGACTTACAACGAGCCGTTCTTCAGCGGGCATTTTCCGGGGCGCCCGGTGATGCCGGGCGTGATGATCATCGAGGCGCTGGCCCAGGTCGCCGGCATCTTCGCTTTCTGTACGGCCGGCAAGGTTCCCAATGAGAACACGCGCTTTTACTTTGCGGGCATCGACAAGGCGCGCTTCCGCCGCCCGGTCGTGCCGGGCGATCAGCTGATTCTGACCGCGAAGCTGGATCGCAACTTCAAGGGTATCTGGCTGCTCTCGGTGCAGGCGCTGGTCGATGAGGAAGAGGCTGCCAGTGCCCAGATCATGCTGGCCCCGGACATTGGCGGCTCGGCGGACAAGAAGCCGTGATCGATCCGCGTGCCATTGTCTCGCCGCAGGCGCAGCTTGCGGCGGACGTCGAGATCGAGGCCTTTGCGATCATCGGTCCGCACGTGCAGATCGGTGCGCGCACGCGTGTGGGCGCGCACGCGGTGATCCGCGGCCCGACGCGCATTGGCACCGATAACCGCATCTTCCAGTTCGCCTCGGTCGGCGAGGATCCGCAGGATAAGAAGTACGCCGGCGAGCCCACGCGGCTTGAGATCGGCGATCACAATGTGATCCGCGAATTCGTGACGATCAATCGCGGCACCGTGAGCGACCAGGGCGTGACCCGCATCGGGAACCGCAACCTGCTGATGGCCTACGTGCACGTGGCACACGATTGCGTGCTGGGCGATGAGATCGTGATGGCCGGCTACTGCGGGCTCGCAGGCCACGTGCTGGTCGAGGACTGGGTGATCATGGCCGGCTACTCGGCCGTGCATCAGTTCTGCCGCATCGGAGCGCATGCGTTCCTCGCCAACAACGCCGCCGTGACCGGCGACGTGCCACCGTTCGTGATGGCGGTGGGCCAGCCGGCGGCACCGCATGCGGTCAATGCCGAGGGCCTGAAGCGCCGCGGCTTCACTCCGGAGCAGATCCGCAGCATCCGCGAGGCCTACCGGACCCTCTACCGCAGCGATCTGCTGCTGGCCGATGCCCTGGCGCAGCTCAAGGAGCGCGTGGCAACGCAACCGGAGATCGCGCCGTTCGTCGAGTTCATCGCCGCCTCCAAGCGCGGCCTGATACGCTAGCTCCTGCCCTTACGTTATCGAGGCTGATGGCAGGAGCGAGCGGTCCAGGATGAGCGGCTTGCGCGTGGCGATCTGCGCCGGAGAAACCTCAGGCGATCTGCTCGGCGCGGCGCTGATGCAGGCGTTGCGTGCCTGTGCCCCGGACATCGAGTTTTGTGGCGTGCCCGGGCCGCGCATGCGGGCGGCAGGCTGCGAGGCACTGGCCGGCATCGAGGAGCTCTCGGTGATGGGCCTCTTCGAGCTGCTGCCGCACCTGCCACGACTCCTCTCTCTGCGGGCGCGGCTGGCGCGCGAGCTCATCGCCTGGAAGCCGGATGTGTTCATCGGCGTCGATTACCCGGGCTTCAATCTCGGACTCGCCGCCCGCCTGAAGGCGCGCGGCATCCGCACCGTGCAGTACGTCAGTCCGCAGGTGTGGGCCTGGCGACAGGGGCGCGTACGCACGATGGCGAGAACCCTCGATCTGGTGCTGTGCCTGCTGCCTTTCGAGCCCGCGTTCTACGCCCGGCACAAGGTGCGGGCCGAATTCATCGGCCATCCGCTGGCGGATCAGATTCCGCTTGCAAGCCAGCTGGCTGCGGCCCGCGCGACGCTCGGGCTCGCCAGCGCTGCTGAAGTCGTCGCGCTGCTGCCGGGCAGCCGGCTGGCCGAGATCGAACGCCTGGGGCCTGAATTCCTCACCGCCGCCCGCTGGCTGCGCGAGCGCCGGCCCAACCTCACCCTGATTGCGCCGATGGCCTCGCCGGTTGCACATCAGGCTTTCAGCGCGCTCGGCGCGGAAGAGGCCGGTGTGCGCCTGCTTGATGGCCAGGCGCGCCTCGCGCTGCAGGCCGCCGATGTCGGTCTGGTCACGAGCGGCACCGCGACGCTCGAGGCGCTGCTGTGCGGCTGTCCGATGGTGGTCGCCTACCGGGCCTCGCGCGTCAGCGCATGGCTGGTGCGCACCTTCAAGCTGGTGCGCCTGCCGTATTTTTCTCTGCCCAACCTGCTGGCCAACGAGGCACTGGTCCCGGAGTTCCTGCAGGAGCAGGTCAAGGGCGCGGCGCTCGGCGCTGCGGTGCTCGAGCAGCTGGAGCACCCTGAGCAGGCGGCGCAGCGGCGCGCCCGCTTTGCCGAGATTCACGCGCAGCTGCAGCAGGATGGCGCCAAGCGCGCGGCTGAGCATATTCTTGCCCTACTGGACGGCGCCGCTATCGGAGCCAAGCACTGAACGCGACTGGCGCAACAATGACCTGGATGGCTGGCGTCGATGAAGCCGGACGCGGCCCGCTGGCCGGCCCGGTCATTGCTGCGGCCGTGATCCTCGATCCGGCGCGCCCGATCCGGGGCCTGCGCGATTCCAAGCGCCTGAGCGCGCTCCAGCGCGAGCGGCTCGCCCTCAAGATCCGCGCCCGCGCCTACGCATTCGGCATTGGCGCGGCCACCGAAGCCGAGATCGACGCGCTCAACATCCTGCAGGCGAGCCTGCTGGCGATGCGCCGTGCGCTGGCCGCGCTCTCCGTCGTGCCGATGCACATCATGATTGATGGCAACAAGGCGCCGCAGCTTGCTGATCTGTTTGCACATTCACGCATCGAGTGCGTGATCGGCGGCGATGATCTGATCCCGGCGATCTCGGCCGCCTCGATCCTGGCCAAGACCCACCGCGATGCGCTGATGGGGGCGCTGGAGCACGAATACCCCGGCTATGGCTTCGCCCGTCACTTCGGCTACCCGACCGAGGCACATCTGGCAGCGCTCGATGCGCTCGGCGTTACGCCGATACATCGCAGAACCTTTGCTCCGGTAAGATTGCGGCTGAAGATTTCCTGATGGTCTTTCCACCCGAGGCCTGGCTCCGCACGCGATGAAAAGCGCTTTTGTCCACCTGCGCCTGCACACCGAGTTCTCGCTGCTCGACAGCGTCGTGCGTGTGCCCGAGCTGATGAGCGCGGTCGCGGCCGCGGGCATGCCGGCGGTGGCGCTGACTGACCAGAACAACCTGTTCGCGATGATCAAATTCTATCGCGCGGCGCTCGAGTGCGGTGTGCAGCCGATCATCGGCGTGGATCTGCTGCTGCGGGCCGAGAGCGACTCGCAGCAGCCCTCGCGTCTGGCGCTGCTGTGCCAGAACCTCGAGGGCTACCGCAACCTGACGCGCCTGGTCACGCGCGGCTGGCTCGAGGGCCAGAAGCGCGGACCCCCGCAGATCCAGAGGAGCTGGCTCGATGCCGGCACTACCTCGGGGCTGATCGCACTCTCGTGCGCGCTCGAGGGTGATATCGGGCGGGCGCTGGTGCAGGGGCGCGAGTCCCAGGCCGAGGCGGCGCTCGATCAGTGGCTGGCGCTGTTCGGCGATCGCTTCTATATCGAAGTACAGCGCGTCGGGCATGCGGCCGAGGAACAGTACGTGCCGGCGGCCCTCGCGCTCGCCGCGCGCCGCAGTGTGGCCGCGGTCGCCAGCAACGATGTGCGCTTTCTCGAAGCGAGTGACTTCGCGGCGCACGAAGCGCGCGTGTGCATCCACGATGGCGCGCAGCTGGCGGATCCGGCACGGCCTCGTCGCTACACCGACCAGCAGTTCCTGCGCACGCCGGAGCAGATGGCGGCGCTGTTCGCCGATGTGCCGGAGCTGCTGGCCAACAGTGTCGAGATCGCGCGCCGCTGCAGCCTGACGCACAAGCTGGGGCAAATGCGCCTGCCCGACTACCCGGTGCCGGGCCCTGGCGGACCCGAAGGGTTTCTGCGTAGCGAATCCGAAGCGGGCCTCAGCGAGCGCCTGCGAGTCGCGAGTGCCGATGCCGCCGAGAGCACGCGCTACCAGGCGCGCCTTGCTGCGGAGCTGGATGTCATCTGCCCGATGGGCTTTGCCGGCTACTTCCTGATCGTCGCCGACTTCATCCGCTGGGCCAAGAGCCATGGCGTGCCGGTCGGTCCCGGCCGCGGCTCCGGTGCCGGCTCGCTCGTGGCCTATGCGCTCGGGATCACCGACATCGACCCGCTGCGCTACGATCTGCTGTTCGAGCGCTTCCTGAATCCCGAGCGCGTCTCGATGCCTGACTTCGATGTCGACTTCTGCATGGAAGGGCGCGATCGCGTGATCGACTACGTCGCCGACAAGTACGGCCACGAGCGCGTCTCGCAGATCATCACCTACGGCACGATGGCGGCCAAGGCTGTGGTGCGCGATGTCGGTCGCGTGCTCGGGCACCCGTACCCGATGGTCGATCGGATCGCAAAGCTGATTCCCTTTGAGCTCGGCATCACGCTCGATCAGGCCCTCGAGAAGGAGCCGGAGCTCAAGCGCCTGGTGCGCGAGGATGAGGAGGTCGCGACGCTGATCGACATGGCGCGCGCGCTCGAGGGGCTGACCCGCAACGCCGGCAAGCACGCCGGCGGCGTCGTCATCGCCCCCTCGGTGCTGACCGACTTCGCACCGCTCTACTGTGAAGAGGGCAGCGCGAACGTCGTCACGCAGTTTGACAAGGATGATGTCGAGGCCGCGGGCCTGGTGAAGTTCGACTTCCTCGGCCTGCGTACGCTCACCATCATCGACTGGGCCGTGCGCCGGATCAACGAGTCGCGCGCCGCCTTTGGCGAGGCGCCACTGGATCTGGCGCGCCTGCCGATGGCCGATGCGCCAACCTTCGCGCTGCTCAAGGCTTGTCGCACGACCGCGGTGTTCCAGCTCGAATCGCGCGGCATGAAGGATTTGATCCGTCGCCTGCAACCGGACTGCTTCGAGGACATCATTGCCCTGGTCGCGCTGTTCCGCCCGGGCCCGTTGCAGTCGGGCATGGTGGATGACTTCATTGCGCGCAAGCACGATCAGGGTGGGGCGGCGATCGACTACCTGCACCCCAAGCTCAAGCCGGTGCTGGCACCGACCTACGGTGTGATCCTCTATCAGGAACAGGTGATGCAGATCGCGCAGGTGCTGGCAGGCTACACGCTCGGCGGCGCCGACCTGCTGCGCCGTGCGATGGGCAAGAAGAAGCCGGAGGAGATGGCCAAGCAGCGCAGCATCTTTATCGAGGGTGCGATGCAGCGCGCGGTGCCGGAGCGCCAAGCGGCTCACATCTTCGATCTGATGGAGAAGTTCGCCGGCTACGGCTTCAACAAGTCGCACTCGGCGGCCTACGCGCTGCTCTCTTATCAGACCGCGTACCTGAAGGCCCACTATCCGGCGCAGTTCATGGCCGCAGTACTCTCGGCCGACATGGATCGCACCGACAAGATCGTGACGCTGATCGATGAGTGCCTGAGCTTGGGGCTCAACGTGCAGATGCCGGATGTGAATGCCTCGGGCTATACCTTCATGGCCAGCGGCGATTCGACCATCCGCTACGGCCTGGGCGCCGTCAAAGGCGTTGGTGAGTCGGCGGTCGAGGCGATCGTCGCGGAGCGCGAGCGCCACGGACCATTCACGAGCCTTGAGGATCTGTGCCACAGAAGCGATCTGCAGCGCGTGAACAAACGGGTGCTCGAGGCGCTGATCCGCTCCGGCTCCTGCGACGGACTGGGCAGCGGGCGCGCCGGGCTGATGGCGGCACTGGAGACTGCCATGCGCGGCGGCGAACAGGTCGCGCGTAGCTCCGAGGCCGGGCAGGTCGATATCTTTGGGATTGCGGCGCGACCGGCGGCGGCCCGCCCGAGTACCGCGGTCAGTGGCGCCTCAGCGTCGGGCGTGCCGGAGTGGAGCGAATACGAGCGCCTGGCCGGCGAGCGCGCGACGCTCGGGCTCTATCTCACCGGACATCCGATCGCTCCGTTCGAGCGCGAGCTCAAGTCGCTGTGCACCGGTCGCATCGGCGAGTACGCCGCCGAACAGCGGCCGGCAGGCGGGGAAGGCGTGCGCTGGGGCGAAGCCCGCTCGGTCACGGTCGCCGGGCTGATCCTCGAGATCCGCCGCCGCGGCATGCGCGTGAGCTTCATCCTCGATGATCGCAGCGGACGCATGGAAGTGACGATGAACGAGGAGACCCACCAGCGCTACCGCGACCTGATCGTCAAGGACGGCCTGGTGCAGGTCGAGGGCGCGCTGCGCTTCGATGAGTTCAGCGATGCCTGGCGCGTCAACGCGCGCGGCATTGCCTCGCTTGATGCCGTGCGCGAGCGTCTTGCGCGGCTGCTGGTGCTCGAGTGGCCGGCCGCGGCAGGGCCGGCAATGACCGAGCGGCTGGCCAAGCTACTCGAACCGCACCGCGGGGGCGCCTGTGCCGTGGCGATCCGCTACCAGGGCGCGACGGCCGGAGCGGTGTTGCGCCTAGGCGAGGAGTGGAAGGTCCGGGCCAGCAGGAGCCTGATCGATCAGCTGACCGCGGCCTTCGGCGCGCCGCGCCTGAGCTATACCGTCACGGCGGATTCGAGTAGCGCCGCCTCAGCCTGAAAATCCGCGTCTGGGCCGGTCGCTTGTGTCTATTGCTTCTGAGCGAGCGTTTTTGGCCCCAGGATCCACATTGGACGTGGATACTGTTCCGGCTGGGGAGAATGGGGCGCTCTCACGATGCGCCGCGGTCGTACCGGCACGGCGTCTGAGGTTGGCAGATTCAAGCCTCAGTCGCTGCCGGCCTGCTTCGCCCGCGTTCCTGCGGGGCTTGTAAGCTGTCGCTCTGCGCGAGGTTCTTGCTCGCCGACTGAAGCGTTCGCGCGTACGTTCGGGTCACGATCGTAGCGTCGCTTCCGCTCCAGATAGGCCTCTAGTTGTTGGGTCAATTTCATATGGTCGGCGAGCCGCTTGAGGCGGTGCTTATCGATGCGTTCAAGGTTTATATCAAGCGGAGGAGGCGCCAGCTTGGTGCGGGGGGAATCACCAAGATAAATCCACTCCAACAGTGCCTTCTCCGGCGTCGCGCGCGGATAGAGAACCTCCAGGTCAATGCGATCCTCCAGATCTCCCGCTTCATCATTGAGCAATCGCGCAGGCATGGAATGAAAGCGGTATTCAATACCGTTGGCAACGACAGGTCGACTTGACTGGGCGACGCGCCCTTGGGCAGGAAGTACCGATGTGACGATGTCTGAATAGCTGTTGGTTACTCCGGCGTCGCCGAGCACTGTCTGTAAGCTGACAATCGCTCCGGAGCGAACGAAGGCCGCCGCGTCCGCTGCCGTTGGTTGCGGGCGAGCGAGCTGATTCAGATAGAGCCCCCGCCTAATGGGTCTCAGGACACCGGCTTCAGTCTGGTTACGAATCCATTTGAAGATGGTATTGCGCGCAGCCTGCTTGCGCCGATCTGCGAACGCAGCGGCGATCATCGGGACCGTCATAACGCGGGGGGCTTCAGCGCCCAGTAAGATCGTGGTCGGCGTACGGGTCACGGTTCATATCCTTCGCAGCTTTCGATTTCGGGATAGCTTCCTCAAACCAACGACTGACTCCTTCGGCCACTTCGCGTTGTAGATCGCCCCACCTCTTTTCATCGATGGTGGCACGGATATCCCGCGCCAGGTAGGGCAAGAGCTCCGCATTTGCCAGAGGGAAGTCGATAAGTGTGACCTTGGGGAGCACAGCGTCACGCTTTCGATCGAGGTTCTCGCGCGAGAGGTGTTCAATCCACAACGCTACCGGCGATGCGCTCCGTCGGACCAGGTCGGCCAGATCGTAGACATCGCGTGGCACGCTACGATTGTCGCTGAGTAACGCGTTGACTTTCGCTGCAGCCATTGCCGTAGCGCTGTAAACACGAGCCACAAATGGTGCGATGGTGTACTCGTAGGGAGGCTGGATCGTATGGGTCTCGACAAAGCCCGCAGCAGGAGCACCTCTGCGTGAGAGTTCCACTTCCCACGTGAGGACAGTGCCATCTCGTGTGCGACCTGCGAGACGCCAGCGGCTTGCCAGTTCACCGGACTTCGTCCGATCGATCCTTTGTTCGACAATTCCAGCAGAGCGCGCAGCCTGTTCGAGAGCGCTCGGAATTCGAGTCGCCAGCGACCTGTCCGAGATGGAATCTGTGCCGTCGAAGTCGACATCCTTGGTGAGTCGGGCGCTGCCATAGAGCGCGCGCATCGCCATGCCGCCCTTGAGGATGTATCGGTCAGCGCCGTGACGCAGTAATGCGGACAGGAAAGCCAACTGGCTCCGGTCTCGGACCTGCGCTTCGGGGCTGAAACCGAGCGATCGTGCCGAAGTAATCATACAGTATATTAGTATCAATAATCTAATACTAGTGTACTGCATAGCAGCGCGTACTGCAACGCCGTTATTGGGCTGCCTTGCGGTCCCGCCCCCGGGCTCGTAACCTTCCCCGGCCGCGCTGACCCGGAGTGGACGCGCGGCCGAGCGCACCCGCACGGGTAATCATAGAGCGACAAAAATTCCCTATGGCCGTCAACTTTCTCGAATTTGAGCAGCCAATCGCCGAACTTGAGGCCAAGATCGAAGAACTTGGCCACATTACGACCGATTCGAAGGTCAATATCGAGGAGGAGATGGGCAAGCTCCAGGCCAAGAGCCGCCAGTTAACCCGATCGATCTTCTCCAACCTGACCCCGTGGCAGATCACGCAACTGGCCCGCCACCCCCAGCGGCCCTATGCCCTCGATTACTTCGCGGCGGTACTGACCGATTTCCAGGAGCTGCATGGGGATCGCATGTTCGGCGACGATCTGGCCATTGTCGGCGGACTGGCACGCCTCGATGGCAACCCCGTGATGGTGATCGGCCACCAGAAGGGGCGCGATACCAAGGAACGCGTCCGGCGTAACTACGGCATGCCCAAGCCCGAGGGCTATCGCAAGGCGCTGCGGCTGATGAAGCTGGCCGAGAAGTTCCGCCTGCCGCTGATCACCTTCATCGATACGCCCGGCGCCTATCCCGGCGTCGGCTCCGAGGAGCGTAACCAGAGCGAAGCGATCGCGCGCAACCTGTTTGAGATGGCCACGCTCGCAGTGCCGATCCTCAGTGTCGTCATCGGCGAGGGCGGCTCGGGCGGCGCGCTCGCCATCGGTGTCTGCGACCGGCTGATCATGCTGCAGTACTCGACCTACTCGGTGATCTCCCCGGAAGGCTGCGCCTCGATCCTGTGGAAGAGCGCCGATCGCAAGGAAGTGGCGGCCGAAGCGATGAACCTGACCGCCGAGCGCCTGAGCAGCTTGGGTCTCGTCGATGAAGTCCTGCGCGAGCCCCTGGGCGGTGCGCACCGCGATCCGGCCGCGATGGCCGCGACGCTCAAGGAGGCGCTGCTGCGTAATATCGCCGCGCTCGAAGTGCTCTCGCCCGAGCAGCGGGCCGCGCAGCGGCAGGCACGCCTGGATGGCTTCGGAGTGTATTCCGAGATCGCGCCGTGACCGGCCGCCGCCGCGCGGCGGTGGCCCCTCACTCCGCAGCGCCCCCGGCCGCGTTGAGCTCCGCATGGCTCGCCCGCGAGCTCAAAGAGCTTATCGGACCGCTGCGTGGCCGGCGGCTGTGCATCGCCTACTCCGGCGGCATCGATTCGACGGCACTGCTGGCGCTGGCGGCACCGCTGCGCCGCTCGCAGCATGTTCACGTGCGCGCACTCCACATTCATCACGGCCTGCAGGCTGAGGCCGGCCAGTGGGCCGAAGCCGCGGCCGCGCGTTGTCGTGTCTTGCAGCTGCCGCTGACGGTGCGCCAGGTACAGGTCGCGCGCACGAAGGGTGACTCGCCCGAAGCCGCGGCGCGGCTCGCCCGCTATGGCGCGTTCGCCGAGGAACTCGCTGCCGGTGAACTGCTGCTGCTGGCGCAACACCAGGATGATCAGCTCGAGACGGTGCTGCTGCAGCTGCTGCGCGGCGCCGGACCTGCAGGCCTTGCGGCGATGAGCGTGCTCAGCTCCTGCGGCGCGGGGCAGCTCGCGCGCCCGCTGTTAGGCGTGCGGCGCGTGCAGCTCGAGGCGGTGGTTCGCAAGCAGGGCTTGAGCTGGAGCGAGGATCCGAGCAATCGCGCCCTGCATTTTGATCGCAACTATCTGCGCCACCAGGTGCTGCCCGCGCTGCTCGAGCGCTGGCCCGCGGCGGCCGCGACCGTGAGCCGCAGCGCCGCGCTGATGGCCGAGGCGCAGCTGCAGCTCGAGCAGATGGCCGATACGCTGCTGGCGCAGGCTCTGGAGGGTGAGGCCTTGAGCGTCCCCATCCTGCGCCGCTTCAGCGCGCGTGAGCGGCGCCAGGTGGTGCGTCGCTATCTGCGTGCGCGTCACCTGGCACTCCCCGATCAGCGCCGCTTGCTCGAGATCGTAGGTCCGGTGCTGCAGGCACGAGCCGATGCCCACACCTGCGTGCGCTATGGGGAGGTCGAGATTCATCGCTTCGGCGCGCAGCTGCTCGCACGCTCGCGCCTGCCGCCGCTGCTGGCCAACCTGATCGACTGGCGCTGGGGCCGTGAGCCCGCGCTGGCGCTTGCCGGGGCCGGGGAGCTCACGCTTGTGCCCCAGGTCTATGGGCCGCTGCGCCTGGCCGCGCTCCCAGAGGTGCTGACGGTGCGCTTCCGGCAGGGCGGGGAGCGTCTGGCGATGCCTCACGGACACGGATCACTCAAGCACCTGCTGCAGGAGCGGCGCGTGCCGCCGTGGCTGCGTGCGCGGGTGCCGCTGATTTATGCCGGCGAGCGGCTGCTCGCAGTAGCCGACCTGTGGAGCGATCCGGCGCTCAAGGCCGGAGGCGGCGCGGCGGCCCGACTGGCATGGCGGGCGCCTTGAAATCTGGGAGTGCGGCGGCCCGCGAAGCGCAAGCAAAATAAGTTTGCGCCCGCAGCCCGTTTCGGGGCTTGTGCGCATTGAGCCAAGAGGGGCGTTTTGCTAACCTGTCCTCCCGTCGTCAGCGCACTTTGGTTCCGCAACGGAACGGCTGGCCTAACGCAAGCGGCGGAAATCCTCGATGACCCGATACGTATTCGTCACTGGTGGCGTCGTTTCCTCATTGGGGAAGGGCATCGCCGCCGCCTCGCTTGGCGCGATCCTCGAGGCCCGGGGCCTGAAGGTCTCGATGGTCAAGCTCGATCCCTATATCAATGTCGATCCGGGCACGATGAGTCCGTTCCAGCATGGCGAGGTGTTCGTTACCGCCGATGGCACCGAGACCGACCTGGACCTGGGGCACTACGAGCGCTTCGTGCACACCACGACCGGGCGCAACAGCAACTACACGACCGGGCGTATCTACGAGCGGGTGATCGCCAAGGAGCGGCGTGGCGACTACCTCGGCGCAACCGTGCAGGTGATCCCGCACATCACCGATGAGATCAAGCGCAACATCATGCTCGGCGCCGGCGATGCCGATGTCTGCATGGTCGAGATCGGTGGCACCGTCGGTGACATCGAATCCCTGCCATTCCTCGAGGCGATCCGGCAATTGGGCGTGGAGCTGGGGC
>JBEKOK010000050.1:0-15355 GCA_049521875.1 Steroidobacteraceae bacterium | reverse complement strand
TATGATGCCACCGCAACGCCCACTGAATACTCATATGTTGGTCAGGCAACGGACGCGACCACGCAGAGCGCTGGCACAGACGATCAGCACTACGTTTCTGTTGAAATCTCGGACAAAGAAGGTGGCCCGATTGGGCCGACGGTGACCCTAACCTACAACGGAAAGTGGTTGTGGGATACTAAATCACAAGCGACTACCACTGATACTTCTACTCAAACGGCGACGTTCAATGTTTGGACGCCGGCCGCCAGCTACACCGGTCCAGCTCAGCTCGCAATCTATTGGGATACGGTGTACGAAAGCTTCGTGTTCTATCCCATCCAATAACTCGAGCGTCGGATGGATCCCGGCCTCGGTGTCCTCCCGATTTTAGTGGCGGAAGGCACTTGAGCTCAGCTGGGAATGTAAAGGCCGTTGTGGTCAGGTGTCTTGCAAACTCGGCGGGCATTCGCCCGCCGAGTTCCTGCACTTCTCCCAAGAACGGTAGCCCTACCTGAATTCAGCGGTGTTGGCGAAAGCGATGTTCGTCATCCCGTTGCGCTGTGCGGAGGCGAGCACCTTGGCAACGACGTCGAGGGACGGGCTAGCTTTGCGTACCGAGTACGAAAGGTGCCGACTGGTCTTTGCCGTTCAGACCATCATGATAATGGGCATCCAGAAATTTGCGCGCATTCAATTGCCGTCAAGAACGACGAGCTTTCCGTCCTTCACCCCATAGATCTTTTGATTATCAGGACCGATAAGCGTCTCCGCCTCGTTGCTGAACACTTGCGGCACAGTGATCGGACTCTTGACCTCCGCGTAGTTGGCCGCATCCTTCGGATCGCCGTTGCCCGTGTAGTGTGGAATAAACGGATAGGGATAGACCGGGCGTGTCGCCAGCAGTTTCGGAGGCGCGGAGGCCAACGGACCACGTCCCCCGGGCCCGGCGCCCGGTGGCGGACCGCCGCCCGGTGGGCCCGCAACTGGACCATTTGTGCCAGGACCACGCCCGGAAGGTCCGCCGCCGGGGGGACCCGTTCGAGCCTCCGCCGATTTCCCGGAAAGCAGCTGCATTGGAGCCTGATTGAGTTCGGTCCACGCCATCAGCGGGCTGAGCAGGTCGATCTGGTCGTAACCATCGCCGCCTCCGCAGTGGCCCACGCCTGGCAGCAGGAAGAGTCGCAGGAATTTGTCGGTTGCGGCCGCACCAATAAACTTCTGTACGCCCTGGTAATAGGCAATGGAGATACCTGGCGTGATCGACGTGTCCGACCAGCCGTGCCACAGGATTAGTTTGCCGCCATGGGTTGCGAAGGGCTTGAGGTTGGTGTTGGTCGCGTTATACAAGGGCGCAAGTTCCGAGATGCGCGCAAAGTTGGCATCAGTGAATGCAAACTTTGAAACCTCGCCGTCGGCGGGGCTGACGTTGGGCAGGATAACGAATTCCATGGAGCGCGAGGCCATGCCCGCGCTCATCGAAGTCGCGGTCGGGCTGCTCGGCAGGCCCCACTGTGCCTCGCTGCCGCGCTGCGCCCCGAAGGTATAGTGATGGCCCTGGCCATCGGAAGCACCGTCATAGAGCTCTTGCAGGACGTGGGTCTCTTCAGCGGTCAGACACCCGGAGGTATCACTCGCGCCCGTAGAGCACTGCAGCGAAGCGGGGTCGAAGGTGCAGGCGCGCGGATCCTGCAGCAATCCATCCGTCACGCCTGAGAGCGTGTCGCACTCGGCGATGACAGCGTCGTGCAGCAGCTGAAGCTTCGCCGGCATCAGGATGTTGGTGCCGTCGGCACGCTTGTCTGCCAGCGTGTTCCAGGCGTGATAGAAGGAATTCTGCACCTGAAACAGCGCTGCCGGGTCACCGGCCGAGATCCCGTCGAAATCCGTGGGGTAGCGCTGGGCTTCCATCAGGGCCTCGCGCCCGCCGTCCGAGCAACCCATAAAATAGGAGTAGCGCGGACCCTGTCCGTAAAAGGACTTAATCAGCGCCTTGGCGATGAGCGTGGTTTCGTGGTTGCCGCGATACGCAAAATCAATCCGCTTCTGCGGATCCTTCGCGAATTCGGCCTCACCCGGTCCACCCATCTGCCCCTCGTGGCCCATATCATCTCCGGCGACCACAAATTCACCATTCAATGCCGGTGCGCAGCCGCTGGCGTTGGTAACGCCAACGCTCCTCATGCCGCACAAGCCGCCGCAGCCACCTTCCAGGTAGCGCTGCGTCCAATGTTCGACTGGCAGGTCCACCTCGAAGCCGATGGTGGGTTCGATGTTGCCGAGCACCTTGCAGAACGGCCCTTTTTCAGTCTCGATCAGCGTGGCCGACTGGACAGTCGCTGGCGTGTCCGCGGCACGGCTTAGATCCGTTTTCCCGAGCGCAGCGCAGCTGACTATCGGTTTGATAATCGGCAGGTTGGCATAGCTTTGCGCCTGAGCGTTGGAGGCAGCGCCGAACAATGCAAGTATGGCGGCAACTGAGCAGCCGTATCGCCGGGTGGTCAACATCTGTTGTACGGGCTTGGGCATCGCAATCTCCGGGTTGGCATGTCTCGAGCTTATTAATGTCGCCGGCGACTAGATTTTAGCAAGGTGGGGTGCACGACCTTCCGTGCCTCGCCGCCCGATTTAATCGAAGGGGTCTTTATTCACTGCTGCATTCGAAGTTCGTGGCCTCGCTGGTGCTCCCGTGCCCCGTATATTTGGCCACGCGCGGGTAAGCGCACACCGGGCGAGTGGCTTTGACGGGAGTGCCCGCATCGGGTCCGGCCATCGGGTTGGTCCCTGAGTTTGTGAATTCCGAGGCGATGATCTGATCCGGCGCCACGCTTTGCTCGACCCAGCGGGTGAGCGCGCGGACTACATCATGAGCAGCGTCGGGCGCAACGGCCGCGCCGGTAACCCACGTGGGGCCCACGCCACCCCCGCAATGGCCCATCCCCGGCACCATGAAGAGGCGATAAAAGTCCTGCGTATCGCCCATCGAATGTTGCACCGACGCGAAATAGGCCGGTGACGTATCGGCCGGGATCAAGGGATCGGACCAACCGTGGTATTGAATGAGTTTCTTGCCGGCGCGCCGCAGCGGGCCAAGATCCGTGCTCAGCGGCGAGGCAATGGCATCGATCTTGGCGCGTGCATCCCGCTCGGCCTTCACCAGATCCAAGGTAAGCGGATCAATAGTGGGATCGCTGTAAATGATATTCCCGAAAAACTGCGCGCTGAGCCGATCGGGCCGAGCATTGCTGCTCAGCCCGGGCACGTCCGTGCCGATCGTATCAAAGAACCCCGGGGCAATTTTCTGCCCGGTACTGGGGTCGCGCGGACCGTCATATACTTTCTGGATCGCATCGGCCTGGGCCACCGTCAGACAGTTGCCCGTTTCGCCGCTCTGGCAAATGAGTCGATGCGGATCGAACTGGCAGCGCTTCGGATTGGCGATGACACCATCTTTCACGCCATCTAGACCGTCGCACTGCACTAACTCGCGCTCGACGACGCTCTGCATCAGCGTGGGAGGCAGCAGTCCATCGCCTAGTGACGCAGCTACCTGCAGTCGATAGGTGGACGCGATCTGGAGGGCAGTCAGATCGCGCGCCGGCGCGCCGGCTACGAAGCCGTCGAAGTCATCGGGATAGCGCTGGGCCTCCATCAGGCTTTCACGGCCCCCGTCCGAACAACCAATGAAGTAGGCGTGCCTCGCTTTGGCGCGATAGAACGCCTTGACAATATCCTGCGCTCTCTGGGAAGTCAGATGGACCGCACGATAGCCATAGTCGATAAGCTTCTGTGGATGTCCCAAAGCCCAGCGCGCATCATCCATCGAGTCTCCTACATGTCCGTCATCGGTACCAGCGACGGCCCAGCCTTGTTGCAACGGCACAATCAGGGAATCGACCGGCACCGAGCCCGCCAATCCACCATTCCCGACTTGCTGGTAGCGATGGTTCCAGTTCTGCACGGGCAACCAGACCTCAAACCGAATATCTGAGTCGGGTGTCGGCCGAATCGAACCGGTCACCCGACAGTAGGCGGGCAGTGCGGCTTTGGCAGGGGGCAACCCGATCATGCCGGGGGCACCTCGCGATTCAAACTCCTGAGTGGCCGCCGCGTGTGATTCGGCAACTGTAATCGTGGTGTCGGACAACCTGAGTCGCTTTAAGTTCTCGCAGGCCGAATCCGCGTGCGAGATCTCGCTTGTGCCCAGGAACACGGCCATGCCGAGGCCAAGTATTTTGTAATTCACTGGTCTTTTCCTTCGCGATGTAGGCTAGGGCTGCACAGGAGTCAGAAACCTCGCTGCGCTGCGCCTGTCTCGCATGCAGCGATCAGCGGGTACGTTGCTGCGGCGGCGGCGGTGTGAGGTCGAGGGTCGAGCCATTGTCGCGGTTCTTGCTCCCCAGGCAGACGAATTCACCGACACGCTGACTGCGCAGCCGCCGGAAACTCTGCACATAATGATAGGGCTGGCGCAAATAGGTCGGTCCGGTGACTGTGATGTCATCTTGCAGTTCGTCCGGGCCGCTCAGGTGCAGTTGCTCCGTGACCTTCATAGAGTCCGTGCCAGCGGTCAGTCCCATCACGACGTCATTGTCGGAGCGCAGATCGGTGGTTTCGGCAAACAAAGTGCTACCTTCCCAGTGACCGACAGCGTTGCCGAAATAGGTCCCTCCGTCCGGCGCATTCTCGTGGGTACTGCCATCGGTGTAGATGCGATGCACCTCGCCGTCGGCCGCCAGCAGCGTCACGCGTCCCGGTGTCATGAGGATCTCAAATGGCAGTCCCATCTCCGTGAGCATGGCCGGAAACGCCGTGGGCTCGCACTGCGACCAGGGAACCGTGAAATCATGGGCGGCTATCTTTTGCTTCCAGTCGGCCGCGGCATGAGGCTCCATGAAGGGCAGAATCTTGGTCTGATCCGGGCGCCCCATGTCCATCCGAATCCACGCCCCGGAAAAATCCGGCAGCCGCTTCGGGTCCTGGCGCGTGCGTGCGCCCGACGGTGAGGCATATGCGCCGTTAATAAACCCGCCAGCGCCAGGCGGAGGACCGCCTCTGGCGGGGTCTGGTTCCGACTGTGGCCAGGCATTCGAGACCATTGCAGCGATGAAGACTGCGCGCGCGAATATGCGGGCCGACATAAGAACTACCTCGGGAGTGGGCTGTCAGCAGATCCTACAATTGGGTTGCCAGGAGGCTCAAACGGTCGCTGCATACGAACGCTCTGCTCTGCGGGCAACTTGATGGCGTCCATGAAGGCTCGATGCACAGCCTGTTCGACCGAGCTATACCCGGCGGCACTGGGTGGGGCTACACCGTGGCACGCCATGTTGAACATGATTTCATCCAGCGAACCGTGGCGCACAGAGAAGGAGCTGTCCGGGTGCGACAGTTGCTGGCCGTGATCGGCCAGGTTGCGGTGATAGAAAATGTCGCCGAGTCTTTCTGTGCCCTTGGCACAATCGAACTGACGCTCGAACATTGTGTGCGATTCGGCACCGGTTGCTATCGAAGTGCGGCCCGGCACGTTCAACTCAAAGACGCTGGCGGAATCGCCAGTATGCTGGATGTGGTCGACGTCGACGAGATAGGTCGTGAGATCGGCATCGAAGTCGATCTTGCGCCAGTCATCTGCCCTGGCCGCCCCCGCCAAAGCGCTGGAGAGCGTTAGAGTTACCAGAACCACGTTACGCATATGAAAATTCTTATTGCTCATTGATGGCCCCGCACGACGCTGTTGACGCCGAATGTGTCGCCGTCGTTGGAGATCCAGGTCTGCCCCACCTTGTGAGGCTCGATCGGGTAGCAACGCGTACCGATGGGCGCGGGGTAGTTTAGGCACAGCTGCCAGCCGGAGCCGTCCCTCTTGACCGAGTAGGTGCCCGATCGGCCCCCGGTGGTCACATCGAAGGAGATGTAGGTGCGATCCCTCTCCAGCCAGACATGTGCCGCGCCGCCCAGTGGGGAAATGTTGATGGTGCGCTCAGAGATCAGCGTGTTGCCGTAAAGACCGGCGAGCGGATCGTTGTCTGTAGCCCCGGCCGACGTGCCGACAGCGGCAAGTATGCCGAGGAGTAAGGCCAGTACACGACCCGCACTAACCGTCGGGCCGATGTGTACGGCGCAGGTGCGAAACCTCAGGTATTTATTGCTCATTTTTCACAATCCCCCGCACCTCAATATCGTGCCCGAGCAACGAGGTCTTTCAGATTGCCTCCGGCGTCAGAGTGATCTGCCCTTGGTAGTGCCCGGCTTTGAGATCAGTCTTTAGTCCATTGACGGTAACCTCAAGGCGCTGGCCCTTCGCTGCCATAATTTGACCGCCCGGGGCGATGGTAAGTCCGGTGATGTAGGAGGGTTTGCTTACTACCCAGCGGCTGGCGGCATCCAGATCAACATTGACCCCGTTCGGATCGTTGGTGGGTCCGTAGGTCTCGATGACTTCGCCAATCAGGTAATAGAGATCGGGCTTATCCTGCATCACGAGCTTCTCACCATTGTGGCCCAATGCATGGGTAGCGGTAGCGGTGGTAACAGCGCCGGCGATGTGGGCATGGACAAGATGCAGGTTGAGGCTGCTTTGCGCGGTCAGCGCGTTGACGAAGTCCCCCTCCAGATCAACGTTCTTTAAATGAGCCTCGATGTCTTTGGTTTTATGCGGTGCGTTATAGAGGCCGGTCTGAACGGGAGGCGGCGGCGGGGGTGCGTCGGCGGCTGCGCCCGGTGCCGAAGCGGCAGGCGGTGGCCCGCTGCCGCCATTGTTGGGGTCATCGTTTGCAAAGGCTTCGAGGATCACACCGCTCTTGGAGTGTAGCCGGGAGCCATCGACCCAGATATCCGGGCTGCTGCTTTTCAGTTGGATCACCGCCTTGTTGGTGTTAAACACGCTGTGCTTCTCGATCGTGAGACTGCCGCTCGCGCCGCCATGGGCCATGACGCCGATGCGCCGGGAATTCACCACGCTGCCATTGGTGAACACGGCACTCCCGCTGGCCATGATCAGACCGTAGTCGGCTACTTCAAAGCGGGTGTTGCTGAAACTGTCAAGCGTATTGCCGACGGTGTAGGCACCGTAACCGCTGCGGATGGTTTCGATCAGGCAGTCATTGGCGAACAGCTTGATCTCGCCCTTGGGGTCGTCGGTTGACAGAGCACCCCAAGCCTCAGCGCGAATGTGGGTGTGGTTGTAACGTACGGTGCCGTCAGCCACAACCAATGTCGCGCGGTTGTTGCCCAAAATTCCGAGCATCCACGGGGTTTCGAGCATCACGTCCTTTGACTGGGCTGGATCAAGCCATGACCAGCTGTAATCAGCGGGCAGGGTGCCGTTGGCTACCTCAATCTCTGAATTGTTGACGGTGGCAACACCGTGATCGCCCACCCAAATAGCGGTGCGGGCGACGCCTTTGCTACGGATGGTAGCGTGATCGATAGTGACGTGGGCGTGGCCATCGACCTTTATCGCGGCGCCCAACCCGTCAAAATCGTTGCGGCCATTGCCGGCAAAGTTAATGGTGGGATTGGAAATCGCAAAGCTCGATTGGCCGGTGACAATGACGCCGTTGAATTCCTTGCCCACTGAGTCAATCACAACATCCTGTGCGTCCTGGTCGCCAACGCGCCCGCTGCTGACTGCAGCAGCGACCGACTTGTCCGGGACGTAGGCGCCATCGTCGACGTAGATGCCTGCGCGGAACGAGTCCGTCCGGTTGGCGCCCATATCAGTGAAGTGCAGCCTGATTTCCGTCGTAGGAGTCAACACAATCTGACCCTGGAAATGGCCCGGGCCAAGGTCTGTTTCTGTCCCATTGACGGTCATCGTCAGGCTCTGGCCCGGCGCCGCACTCAGTGTGCCGCCCTCGGCAATCGTCAATTCAGTAAGCTTCGTCGGCTCGGACACCTCCCAAGTCGAGCCCGCCGCTATGGAATGAACCGTATCGGTCGCCGCACGGCCAGCCACAGGCGCCAAAGTAGCCGATGCAGTGAGGAGCATGAGAGGGACGGCTGACAGCGTGCGCGTCATTAGCGGGGGATCTCCACGGGACTACTATGTGAATGGTTATGTACGTCGGCAGATGAGACCCGCCCAGTGCCATAGCCCGCAGGAGCCGGCCTGGCTGCAGGGATCAGACTCTATATATAGACTGCCCACAACAGGGTAGCGGACGGCAAAAACTCCCGCTTGGGTGTGGCGTCGCGATGGCCCAGGCAGCGCTGCCTCATTTAGGCGGTGGTGGAGCTCCGCCCGGAGGCGGCCCACCTGGCGCTCCTCCCCCTGGTGAGGCAGCGGCTGGTCCCGCGTTACCGCCCTTTCCGCTCTCATCAATACGGAATGTGATGGTGACGTGGCCCGCCGCGGGGTGTTGGATATCTGGCGAGATTGCTAGGTCGTAGCCGGCCTTACGATAAAGGCCAACAACGCGGTCGATCTCTTCCTTCACCAACTCCCTGCTGACTTGCACGCCAGGCTTGATCGTCGAGCCCTGCGCGAGCACAGCACTGCTGAGCTTAGTATTGCCGGCATAGATCACCGAATCGATGACCGGCGGATTGGCTTCGGGCTGCCCTCCCGCACCGGGCCCCATCGACGCACCGGGGCCGCCGGGTCCACCAGGACCGCCCGGCCCCTGCTGCGCGTGGGCGTTCATGACACATAGCGCCAACGTGAGTCCAAATGCCAGATGACGAGCTGTTTTCATTGGGTTCCCCCTCATTACCGCTGCGAGCAACAGTGCGCTCAGAAGCTCACGTGCACAGTGGCGCCGTAGGAGCGGCCGACCGAGGGCAGCGCGCCGACTCCGGCCGGAACGACGGTGTAGTTGTAATTAACGCCGGTCTTGTAAACGTCGTTGGTAAAATTGCGTGCAAAGCCACCCACCGAGTACTTGCCACTTGGCGAATTCCAGTTGGCTGAAAGATTACCGATTGCGTGTCCACCGACCCGTGAGTCGGCAGCCAATTGCGCGAAGGTCTGCGGCGCGACAATGCCGTAGTTATTGACCGCGGCCTCGTTGTAGGACGAGAAATATTGCGCGTCAATCCGAGCACTGATGTTGGAGCCGTTGCCCAGCGGAAACAGGTGGCTGTAAGCAGCAGTCGCGGTGGCCGGCGGAATGCCGACAAATCGTCGGAAACCCTGCGCCTG
This sequence comes from Steroidobacteraceae bacterium, assembly GCA_049521875.1. GTDB lineage: Bacteria > Pseudomonadota > Gammaproteobacteria > Steroidobacterales > Steroidobacteraceae > FEN-1191. Next base: position 6,231 of record JBEKOK010000050.1, on the reverse strand, counting down.
CAGGAAATAGAGCGTGGTACCGCTAAAGTTGAAGGTCGGATTGCCCGTAAACTCGGCGTCAAGTAATCCGCCGGTCAAGTTGAGCGTGTCATTGGGCGTAAGCCGGTAGATGAGTTCCAGGTCTCCGCCCCACATTTGTGCCGGAGCGGTCATCGTGACATGCGCTGCGCCCGGGATCAGCGGGGTCGGCTCGACATCGGACTGATAGCCCGAATAGTCGTAGAAGAAGACCGCACCATTGAGCTGCAGGGTGTCACGCAGGAAGCGATTCTTGCTGCCGACCTCGAACGCCGTCAGGGTCTCCTCGGCAAATGCTCTCTTGTATGGCGCATTGTTGAGAAGGCCGATTTGTACGTCGCCGGGCAGGAAACCGGAGGAGACGGTAGCGTAGACCATGTTGACCGGGGTTAGGTCTTTTTCCAGACGCGCTTTATAGGTCACATTATTGAACGTGCTGAGGCCCTGGGCATCGTTTAGTGTCAGCGTGACAAGATCCTCCGGCAGCCCGAAGCAAGGATTGGCCGGGGGCGGCCCCATGAAGTTGGCGCAATTGGGCGGCAGGGGATTGAGCGTCGAGACCTTGGTCAGATTGTTGGTGGAACTTGCCGTGTGATCGACGTAGGTATAGTCGTAGCGCAGCCCGAGCGTGAGCCGTAACGTGTCCTGCAACGGGAGCGTAGTTTCACCGAAGACGCCAAGATCCTGTGTGAGCCGGCGATCCACGTTGTTAAAAGCGAGTGCGCCTGAAGCGAGCCACTGCAGATAGTTGTCCTGGCTGAGAATATTATTGTAGTAGAAAGTGCCGACAATCCACTTGACCTTGCTTCCCTCATCCGAAGTCAGGCGCATTTCCTGCGTCACCGATCGGTCCATCGGAGTCAGCGTCGGATTGAATCCGACCGGTCCGCTTTGAACTGACCCCCGAAAGTTGGACACAACTTTCGGGGGTTTCATGTATCGATACAGTGCTGCGTTCAAGATTCGAATAGCCAAGACCTACCTGGGCGGAGGTATTGGCCAGAAGGCCTTGGCTGTAAAGCACGGTGTTAACCACGCCAGGGTGCGATTGTGGGCGAAGCTGTACAAAGCCCACGGTTCCAAGGGCCTTACCCGCAAATACAGCCATTACGGCGCCAAATTCAAGCTATCCGTTCTACAGCGCATGTGGACAGAACGGCTCTCCTACTACGACACAGCCGCGATTTTCAACTTACGCGGCCACAGTTGCCTGGCCATTTGGGAGCGCTTATACCGTGAAGGTGGCGTGAAGGCACTAGAGCCCCGCAAGAAAGGGAGGCCGAAGGCTGTGACGGATCCGAAAGACAAGCTGCCCTCGCGGCGGCCGGATGCGCAGCGATCCCAGGAAGAGCTCATCAGTGAGCTAAACCAGCTGCGGATGGAGAATGCCTACTTAAAAAAATTGGACGCCTTAGTTCGAGCTCGACGAGCGCCGAAAGGGCGCAAGTAGTGCACGAGCTAAGGCGCGAGTACCCCATCGAAGATCTGCTTAGACAGGCGGGCCTGCCGAGGAGCACCTTTTACTATCAGCTACAGAATCGACTTACGGCCGATAAATATGCTGCCTTGAAGGCCAAGATCCACGAGATTTATCACACGCACAAAGGACGGTATGGCTATCGACGAATCACCGCTGCGCTGCGGCGTGATGGGCGCGCGGTAAACCACAAACTGATACAGCGCTTGATGGGAACACTGGGCCTTAAGTCACTGGTACGGCCGAAGAAATATCGCTCCTACAAGGGTGAAATAGGCGCCATTGCGCCGAATGTCTTGAAGCGGCAGTTCAAAGCGACAGCGCTCAATCAGAAATGGGTAACTGACGTTACGGAGTTCCACGTCGCGGGCGAGAAACTATATCTATCGCCCATCATGGACCTGTTCAATCGGGAAATTATCGCCTACGAAACCTCGACGAAACCTATTCAAATCGTTGACGAGATGCTGCAGCAAGCCGTGAGACGCTTGCGCAGTGAAGACAGGCCGGTTCTGCACTCAGACCAAGGTTGGCAGTACCAAATGCGAAGCTACCAGCGCATCCTTCGCAGCCACGGCGTTGTTCAAAGCATGTCAAGAAAGGGCAATTGTCTGGACAATGCAGCGATGGAGAGCTTCTTCGGGACACTCAAGTCGGAGTTCTACCATTTGCACAGATTTAAGAGCATCGACGAGCTACAGACGGGTCTGGAAGGCTACATCCGCTACTACAATCACCACCGTATAACGCTCAAACTAAAAGGGCTGAGCCCTGTGGAATACAGAACCCAGCCCTGATAGCGTTCCAAGCTCTCAACCCGTCCAACCGACGGGGGTCACCTCACTTGGCGGCCCCACGTAGACGTCATCGGGAGCGTAAACGGCGTACTTGTAGCTTGGAATGTAAGTCCAGGTTGCCCAACCCAGATCCCAGTTGATATTGGCCCAGTACTGGCGCTCGCGGTCCTTGGCGATGGTGACTGGATTCTGACTTTCTATCGCGAGCGTATTCGGCGCCGTCAGCCCGTAGTTCGGACCACCCTGATTGATATGATCAATCTGCGCGGCCGCACCGACCAGGATTGAAAGGCTGTCCGATGGCTTGTAGAGCAGCTTTGCGCGCAAATCGCTCTGCGTCGAGGGCAGATTCAAGTAACCCGTGGCATCCCGCTCTTGCCCGGATACACGCAAGGCGACCTCGCTGCCCAGCGGAATGTTTAGTGCCGCCTGGGCATCGCGCGTGTCAAAGCTTGAGTAGATGCCGGTGAAATTGCCGCCAAAGGTGCCAAGTTCGGGATCGTGGCTATAGCCGGCGATGACGCCACCCGTCGCGCTGCGCCCGTAGAGTGTGCCCTGCGGGCCGCGCAGGACCTCGATGTGATCAAGGTCGTAATCTCCGCCAAGCCCCTGATAGACGCCATCGGTGTAGATGGCAGTGGAAGGAATCACGGGACCCGAATAATTGTCCGGGATGACGCCGCGGATTGAGATACCGGCATACGGGTCGGTGGGCGTGATGAGACTCGGAACTCCGCTGACGCCTGGAATATCCTCCAGGAAATCGCCAAGCGTCAGACGACCCTGCTTGTTCATCTCGTCCGCATTGCGCACCGACACTGACGTGGCGGTTTTCTGAAGATCTTCGCTGCGCCGCTCTGCCGTGACGATCACTTCCTCGAGCGCGTCACTGCCAGCATCTCCCGGCGGCGCGTTTTGCGCCAGCGCGTGCGGGGCCGCCGCCACGGTCAAACAAAGGCACATTCCCCAAAGCCGCAGCTTGGCCAGCTGAACCATAGTTTCCCCCACTAAGCGGATTTGTACCCACTTCTCTCAGGTTGAAATTAGTTTGCGCGCACGATTGGGTCCAATCGCTTTTGCACATTCGCTGGATCGTTTTCTGTAATGACGGCCACAACGATAGGCGGCCCGACAGTGCCCACGCGTTTATAAACGACGAAGCAAGGCCACCTGCGCATGCAATTGCTCGCATTCTCCCCGCTGGATAAAAGACATATTGGAGCGCTGCAGCTTAAGGACCCAGCGGAAGGCCACATTCGATTTGCTCATGCAGCACATCCCAAAATCTGATGCAGCAAATTGAACGCAAAACCTCTTAGATCGGCAAGTAGATCGCTGTGCTTGCCAGACCGCCACGCGACGGCCGGCCCGGCTATTCACGGCCTCCGGTGACGTGCTCGAGCGGCAGTTTGATCAATGAGGGAAAACCCAGGCCGACCGCTGGCCGTTGCTCTGCCTTGGGTCGACGGTCCTGAAGTTCTCAGGCGCTATGGCCTCGAGCCGACAAGGGACGCTACCTCGGGTGGCGGTAACTTTTGGGCCTGCTCGATGATTTGGTCGCGAAACCAGCGGCTCCCGGGATCCAAATCGCGATACTTGTGCCACTGGATGACCATTTGGATGTTGGGGATTACAAACGGTGCCGGAATCATCCGGACTGGATATTGAGTCATGAACTGCTGTACAAGCCGCATGTGAACCGTCGCGATTCGTCCAGTTTCAATCACTAACCGCGGTAGCAACTGAAAGCTATACACCGAAGCTTCCACGCGCCGCAACGTGCCAAATTCCTCATCGAACCAAGTATCGAAAAGTGGTGGACCCGATCGTCCGGCCTGATAGGCGACGTGCCCCAGGTTCACGTACTGCTCCAACGTGACCGAATCGCCAATGTCCTCGTTATTCCTGCCCGCCAGAATGCAATAAGTATCCTCAAACAGGGGATGCCCGGATTGATCTGGGGTCGAATAGCGATCGGGCATGATGACAAAATCGATGTCGCCCGACTCAAGCTCCGCGGCAACGAATTCGCTGGGGGGCAATAGTTCGACAGTCAGCCCAGGAGCCTGGCGTTTCAGTTGGTGCAATACCTCTGCGAGCAGCACGGATATCGTGAAGTCAGAGGCGACCACTGAGAAGTGCCGGCGCGTCGATTCCGGGACAAACTCCGGGCGCGCCGAAATCGTCGCATCGATACGCAACAGCAAGTCGTTAATCGGATCGACGAGCGACTGCGCCAGCGGCGTGAGTTCCATTTTTCGACCGACAGTTACGATCAGCGGGTCGTCGAAGAAATCTCGAAGTCGACCGAGAATTCCGCTCATCGCCGATTGCGTGATGTGCACACTCACACCCGCGCGTGTGACGCTTCGCTCTTTGAGCAGCGCTCGCAGTGCAACGAGGAGATTCAAATCCAATTTATTGAAGCGCATACATCGGTATCTCGCAATGCGGGCTATGGATGAAATCAATGCGGTCAATCGCAAAAGGCGATTGGTGAGTTTCGTGGCTATGAGTACATTAAGCCAACTCGACAGCGAGGGTACAGAGTTACTCAGGCGCGGCGTCATAGACGCACGACAGCGGGCGCCGCAAGCGCTCACGCAACGCTATTCGCGAAGTGCGGAACAAGAAGCTCATGAGTGAGGTCGAATCGCAGTATGAGAATATGGGGGCATCGAGACTTCGCGTGCATTGCTCCGACATGAGGATTGGGGCGCTCTAATGTCTGAAATTGCGCCAAGCTCGTGGCATATTATTGCCTGGCATGCGGTAGCGGCCGCCTAAGCGCAAGTCGAAATAAGTACACCGACTGCTTGCAGCAAGTGGCGATTCTCGCGGCACTGACCGGGGCGAGTGGCGGCGCGGGTTCTCGGATGCTCCGTGAGCCGATCCAAAGACGTCACCGGGTGTTGCGCGGGCGGGCCACCCGATAACGGTCGCGGCACTGGAGAGTGTGGAGTCGCGGGCGGCAGATGCCAACGATCACGTCAACGGAGCGGGAGTGGTTCGGCAGCGCTAACAAACGAGTCCCCCGACCCCCAACGGTGGGATGCGAATGGGCACTGACTTGCCACTCCCGCGACGCTTGCGATGAGGCGCACGCGATGTGACACCGTGATTACCCTTTGCTAAAGCGTCGCCAATGATTTTCTTGAGTTTTCTGGTAAGCAGGAATGCTGGACCCCCATTAGTCACCAGCGCCTCTGCCGCGGGAAGAGCTCGAATTCCGGTCAAGAAACCTGGCGCGGCTATTGACGTCCCGGCAAGAGCTCCCGGTACTCGGTCCAGTCGGCATTCGCGCCGTGAAATTGAATTGACCACTTGTCGCCCACCTTGTGCGTCTCTACAGGGGAGTGACATCGCGGCTTCGCCGAACCATTGATAAACGTGCAGGAAACCGTTCTATTCAGTTGTTGCTCGAGCCACCATATCCCGGTGTCGACGCGCTGCTTGTATGTGCCGTCGGGCTGCTTGTTATTCTCGAACATCATCATGGTGTGGTCGGCATTGACCCACAGGCGACACGAGTAGTTTGCCTCCGGCGGACCCTTCGGATCTTCAGCGCGACAGGTGCGCGTGTTGCCGTAGTTACTTGCCAGAGGGTCATCGGCGGCCGTGGCATATGTCTGCGTAAGCGCCCCGCGTGGATAGATTTGCGTGGATCCATGCGGTCCCGTCTCCAACGTGCCATAGTCGGAGAGCAGAAATCGGATCAGCGATCCATTTGCGGTACCATTCTTGTCGGAATGAATAACTGCATCAGGCCTGTCGCCTGCCTTTATTGAATCCTTCGTCCATCCCATGCGGAGCAAATAGTCCGGGGCCGGTCCTGGCAGGGTCCACTCCACGCCGTCGTAGCCAGCGTGGGAGTGAAAAATGATCTTCCGCAGGCTGCCAGACCAAGCGATGCTCTTTACTTCGCCATCCAGGATGAGG
>JBEKOK010000049.1:0-15425 GCA_049521875.1 Steroidobacteraceae bacterium | reverse complement strand
CGCCCTATGTCTTGCCCCCGCGGTGGACGGTCTGGTGCACCTGCGGGCACCGCGAGCACTGGCCGCTGCCGTGGTACTCGTCGGCGTGCTGATCGCGATCACTGCTGTCTTGAACGCCACCTGGACTCCCGCGCGGGCATGGCTGGATTCTGCGCCGCAGACGATGGCCACGATCGAGGCCAAAGTTCGCCCAGTGCAGCTGCTAATGGGCAAGCTCGATCGCATCGGCCAGAGCGCTCGGCATTTGGCCGGCGCTTACCAGGCGCACGGGCAGGCTCCGGCGGTTGGAGAAACAACCCAGGTCGCACTTTCAACCGAAGCGATGACCGTTGTGCCTGAGGCGATTGCGACGGCCGCTATGGTCGTCGCCCTGGTGTATCTGCTGCTGGCTTTTGGTCCCGAGTGGATACGCAGACTGCAGCTGTCGCACAGTGTCGACATGGCGCGCTCGAGTGTCGTTCTGACGCGCGCAATCCGCCTGCAACTCTCGCGCTACCTCGCCTCGATTGCCCTGATCAATGTTGGCGTCGGCCTGGCGGTGGCACTGCTATCGCGGCTTTGTGGCCTGCCGAATCCGATGCTCTGGGGCACGCTCGCGGCGCTGCTGAATTTCGTGCCGTACTTCGGGCCTTTCTGCATGCTGACAATCCTGGCGGCAGTCGGATTGGTTAATCTCAATACGTTGCCACAGGTTCTGTTGTTGACGGGGGGTTTCCTCACGGTGACCTTTTTCGAAGGCCAGATTATCCAGCCACTGGTGCTTGGCCGGCGTCTGCAGCTCAACCCGATTGCGGTGCTGCTAGGCATGTGGCTGCTGTGGGCCCTCTGGGGCGTGGCCGGCGTAGTACTCGCAGTGCCGCTACTGCTGACTATCAAGGTGCTGGCGGGGCATATCAAGTCGATGCACAGTCTCCACCCGCTTATCGGTGCCCTGCCGGTGTACAGCAATGATGCGACATCTGCGGATCGAGCGCCGGCCGTCGGCGGCCGAAAATTCTCGCTCGCCCCGTAGTGCTCGCTGGGCGCTGCCTTAGCAGCTCAGCCGCTGCCAACAACAATTCGCGCTTCCGGGGCTCGGGCGGCCCCTGATCTACTTCAGTAAATAGCGTAGCGGATGCCGGCTGGAGCCGGTGTACACTCTATCGGTCTCGACTCATGAGCCTGCCAAGGACCGATGTGATGAATTCGCCAACCGCGGAGCGGTGCCGCGTTTTCGTGGTGGACAATAACCAAGACCTGGCCTGGTCGCTGTCGGAGTTACTGTCACTGGAGCCGGACCTGGAAGCCGTAGGCCACTGCAGTACGGGCGGCGAGTCCCTGGCAAAAGCGCGGGCCGCGCGGGCGGATGTCCTGCTACTGGATTACCGGCTACCCGACTGCACGGCGATGCAAGTCCTGGATGAGGCGCGAGCCAGTGCATTGAATCTAGGCATCCTGATCTACAGCGGCTACCTGGCTGACGAATTAGCAGCGGAAGCCATGGCACGGGGCGCAGCCGGCTATGTCACCAAAGGCGGCTCATTCGAGGCGCTGGCACAGGAAATCCGCCGCGTGCACCGCACCCGTACGCTTCTGTAGCCCGGCGCCTACACAGGCTGGCGGCCATAGCCGATCGTTGCGGTGCGGGCGAACGGCGATACTGGCACTGTAAATAACCCATTCGCAGTTTCGGCCAGCGTGCTGCCGCTGCCGTTTTGCAAGGCTTCTAAAGCCCGGACAGACCCTATGGCCCTTCGATCTGCACTCGCGTATTCGCAAAGCCAATGCCAGATGCTGCGACAGACGTCGCGGCAGGCGCTTAGCTTTGTCGCCGGTGCTCTCTGATGTGGATCGGGGCGATGGAGAATGAGGTGATAGGTCGGCTCTCGAGCACCGCTTCGACGCTGGCAGATCATCTGGGCGCCTACGCCGATGTTGTTATTGCCGACCTCGAGGCATCGACCCGCAGCGCCGTGAAGCGCATATGGGCCGCCGTGATTATGAGCGTCGCCGCCGGCTTCACGCTGGCGGTGGGCTGTGCATGGTTGATCGCCGCAACCTGGTATACGCCTGCTCATGAGCCGGTGATGATTTGTTTGCTGCTGCTGGGGGCATTGGTTGCCGTCGGCGCGCTGTTGGCACTCAAGCGCTACCGTCAGCTTGCCCCGCGCCCAATGTCGCTGACGCTGGCGGAATGGGCGAAGGACCGGCTCGTCGTGAAGGATCTGATGAACGCCAACAACCCGGCGGAACAATGAGCGCCGATGATGTCCGGTTGCAGCAGGCACTAGCGGCCCTGGATCGCAACCGGGCTGCACTGCGCGCACGCTTCATACCGGAGCAGGCGAAGCCGCAAGAGACCGGGCCGGCGAAATTCCCGCGCAGTGCTACGTTCCGCTGGCTCCTGGCCGCTGCCGGCAATCGACAATTGGTTGGCGCGGCACTCCAGACACTGTTCGGCAAGTATCCGTTCGGGCGTTTGCTCGCCGCGTTGGTGCTAGGGCAACGATCGCGCTAGGCCGCAGATTTTGCGGCGCATACTAATCGGTAATTAGTTCGATGAACTACTTTCCGACCCCGAGTAGTTCAACATCGAGGTAACGACGGTCAGGTTCCGCGCTGGGTATTCGGATGTATCCAAGCAGGCAACCAACCACGCGCGGTTCGCGAGGCCTTGTGCATGCCTCCGGTAACGCGCCGTAGCCGCCAGGCGCGCAGTGCTTCAAGATTGCGAAAGGCAAGATAATCCATTGCAGCTCGCTGAAGCTCGCCCTCTTCGCAGCTCTTTGACCGGACTAGCAGCATGTCTTTATAGCTCATGGATCGGCCTCACCTCAGCAACTGTGCGAGATGAATCTATGGTAGCGAAATGGTCCGCGAGAAACCGTAGGAGGGCGTCCTTGATCGTCTGTCAGACAACGCCGACATCAATGCGATTTCTGCAACCCTTCACAAACAAAAACGTTAACAGCAGTATGCTTTCGACCATCATTACACTGTAGGCTGGGGACGGCCCACAGTCCAAGGATTTGGGAAGACAGTGACGCTATGGATGATGAACATTTGCAGCGAGAACTAACTAGCCTCTCTGGATTGTGTGGTTACCTCCAGGATCGCTCCGAGCGCGACCGCGGGTCCATCGCCAATCAGCTGCACGATGAAATCGGCGGATTGATGGTCGCGGCGCGACTCAACGTGGCCTGGATCGAGGAACGTCTGCCGAGCAATGATCCCGAGGTCGCGGAGCATTTCAAGCGGCTGCACGATTCGCTGCGCCATGGCGTCGAGGTCAAACGCCGCATTGTCGAGGATCTACGGCCGACGTTGCTCGACAATATTGGCTTGTATTCGGCCCTGCGCTGGCAGATGGCCAAGTCCTGCGAGCCGGCGAAACTTAGCTATACCCAACATCTCCCGGAAGAGGAGCTGAGTGTACTGCCGGAGGCCGCTATTGGCGTCTACCGAATCGTTGAGGAGGGGATTACCAACGTCATCAAGCACGCCGCTGCCCGCAACGCGCACCTGCTTGTGCAGGAGACAGCGATTACGCTGAACGTTTCGCTTGAGGATGATGGCATCGGCATGACGGCAGCACAGCGTACTGGTACCGGAACCTACGGCATTGCCGCGATGAATTTTCGCGCTTCGCGGCTGGGTGGTCGGTTGCAGTGGATCGAGCTACCCGAACGCGGCACCAAACTGTCGATTGAAGTGCCGCTGGTAAAATTACTCCGCGAACCTTCGGGCTAAATCAACCAAGGCACGAGCCTGAGGGCGTCCGCTAAACTGGCGCTGGCTCACCACCTGAGAGATCTTTAGCCATCGCCGATAACAGGCCCGGCAACAAATGATAGTCGCTGGATTTATCCAGAAATGCTGATACGCCGAGTTTTTCTGCCTGCCGGCGGTACTCGGGCAACCCAAAGGTCGTCAGCACCACAACCTTCGGAGGCGGATCCACTCGGGCCATACCGCGCAGCACCCCGAAGCCATTGCCCTGGCGCAGATGCAGATCCAGGATCAAGACTTGGGGCAGCGTATCCGCCAGCATCTTGATCGCATCTTGTTGATTGTCCGCGACGCCCGTGAGCCACATGTCTGGCAGCTTTTCGATCAGCTCCGTAACATGACTGGCCAGAACTGCAGAGTCCTCCACCAGCATGATGCGCAGCGCCGAGACAGGGGCTTTTGAGGAGTCGGTCATGGTGCTTGATGGCTGTAGAGCGCTCGCTGGTTCGGGACGGTAAGCGATGCTGACTCCAAGCATCGCAAGGGCTTCCGTGACTGAAGCTACACGCATCGCTCGAGCCCCGTGATCAGATGACGGCCCGCTCCCGTGTCGGCGCGGCCCTACATGATGCAGGAGGCGGGCCTAGACGAGCCCGTGATTCAGCGCATAGGTCGTTAGATCAGCGTTGGTCGTAAAATTCATCTTCTGCAGAACCCGTCCCCGGTAGGTACTGACGGTCTTGACACTGATAAACAGCTCTTCAGCGATCTCCGTGACGGTGCGACCCACCGAGAGTTTGCACATAATCTGGAATTCGCGCTGCGACAGCACCGAATGCAATGGCTGGTTGCCCGGTTCGTCAAGTGCATTGACGAGCATATCGCTGAGTTCAGCGCTGACAAAGCGGCGCCCCGCCAGCACTGTGCGTACAGCCCGCAGGAATTCCTCCGGCGCCTGGTCCTTTGCAATGTAGCCCGATGCGCCGCTGCGCAGCACCATGATGCCGTACTGCTTTTCCGCAAATCCGCTGATCACCAGCACCCGGGTATTGGGGTGGCTCGCCTTGATATGTCGCAGGATATCGAGTCCACTGCGATCAGGCATATTGATGTCCAGTACTACCAAATCCCAGTGCCCGCGACGCAGCTGGTCCAGCGTCTCGCTCCCGGTCGCGGTTTCCGCGATGGTGTCAAATGCCCGATCCTGCTCCAGATAATGTCGGAGGCCGGTGCGGACCATGGCATGATCATCAGCAATCAGTACGTTTGTCACAGTCCCTCCTTCGGCGTTTCAAGGCCCCTAGTTCGGCCGTATTCGCCCATTTAAATTTTTGGCAATCCAGGCTAGTTGCCATATGTTACCGCCCGATATCCTCGTCCAGAGTACGCCAATAGTTCCATCGCGTGTAGGAGGACGCTGACAGCCGCCCCACGACAGCGAAGTCTCCCTCTGGCGCGCTAAAGCCTACCGCAAGTGCGGCGCAGTAGCCTACGGCCGCGCGTCCAGCTAAAGGCCCAGCCCACCGGGCGGGCAGGCAAGCGTCGCAGCCGCGCTGGTCCCATCCTGCGGCACCCTGTAGCCGCCGTCCGACAGCCACTGGGGGCTGGTCCCGACCGACGTGCTGTACTCAAGGCGTGATACTGCTTCGCAGCCAAAAGGGCGATTCCAGCGCGGTACTGTGTACCCGTCACTCTGCGGCCTACAAACCTAAGTGAGGCACTTATGCTGTATTACGCCGCGGTCTTTTTTCTCATCGCCATCGTCGCCGCCGTCTTTGGATTTGGTGGCGTCGCTGCCGGTGCAGTGGGCATCGCAAAAATCCTCTTCTTCCTGTTTCTAATCGGCGCCATCGTGGCGCTCCTCGTAGGGCGTCGACGCGTCTGAGGTCCGCTCTCGGGCAAATGTATTGAAAGCTCTAGCGATGAATCCCTCCACATCAATCACATCTTTTTAGGAGTCAATTAAGAATGGAAACTACTGCAAATGAACATGGTCGCTCGGTTCGTGGTGACGTCAAGCATCTGAAGAGCGACGCCCATGCATCGGCTCGCAGGATGAAATCGGCGGGCCAGCACGAGATCAACAACCTGCTCTCAGATGTCGATGATCTGATGACACGAGTTGCTGATTCAATCGACCCGGAGATCTCGCGCATTCGCGCCAAGGTGGAAAGTGGCCTGGCCAATGCCCGCGAGATGCTCAGTGATGGAGCTGATGAAGTGCAGCGCCAGACACGCGAGGCCGTCAATGCCGGTGGCCGTTATGTCAGCAACAACCCATGGACCGCGGTGGGCATCGCGGCACTCACGGGCCTGACTGTGGGCTTTTTGATCGCGCGCCGCTAGGCGGACCCGAGCTCGATTCGCTCGCCGCTGCGCCGGCCCCGCAACACTGTCGGGCCGGCGCTGCTTTTCTCGATTTGAACGTCAATGCCAATTTAATTCGACGCGCACTCAGGAGCGAACGTCTGAAGCCAGACGCGCTCGCCGATGCAGCTGCACCTTGGCCCAAGTGCTGATCGCACGCTTGCAAACACCACCTGTAAGGTTCGGCTGACGTTGCACCGCGTCGATCACCGGCTGCGGGACGAAGTGCATATGTCTAGTCTTGCAATAGACGAGGAATCGCGCGCTTCGATGCTGATGGCAGCAAGTAGTTCATAGCGCGATAACTGTGGAAATTAAACTTCACGACTTCGAGGACTTATTATGGCAATTCGCAGTTTGGTGATTGTTCTACCTCTGGCGGGGCTGTTGACGCTCGCCGCGTGCGATCGCGCTCGGGACCCTTCGCAGGTTGCCGCAGATCTGGCTTCGGCCGAGCAAAGCGCGCAGCAGAAGGACGCCGCGGTTGCAAAGGATGCCTCCGAGAAGGTGGCGAAGGCGGGCGCCGAGGTCAGCAGTGATCGGCGGCAGCTGACTCATGAAGAGGCCGTCGAGCATGAGCGCGTGACCGAGACTGACGCGGCCGGCGCACACAAAGTTGCGATCGCTCAGTGCGAGGCACTCAGCGGCCAGGCGCAGAGTGTCTGCAAGAAGCGAGCGGATGCGGATCTGGACGTTGCGATGGCGGTGGCTAAGCAGAGCCGTACGCGCGAGGATCCAAACCTTTAAAGGCTCGCGAAGCGCGCCAACAAGCGCTCTCCAAGACGGGCGGCTGAGCGGGGTGCGCCAGTCGCCCGTTCTCGCGCCTGCGCTTTTGTTAGCCGGACGCGGTCGCGATTACCGCATCCGACGCAGCAGGAATGTCGTGGATCGTCTCGTGAACGAAGCGCAGCTTGTCCACTGCTGGTGGCGAGAGAACAAACGGATAACCGTCCGCGCGCCCGAGTCCACGGTTGAGATTGTTTAGAACGTAGGTCAATGGCAGCCATGCGGCCATCATGGTCTCGAAATCCTGGCCGCCGGCGCGCAGCGGATGGGCTGGCGCGCTCATCGAGGGCTCATCTGAGCGGGGCGGTCGCAGCGACAATCCCATCGAATGAGCCGTCTCCAGCGCGTCGGTTATGTGCAGGTAGTGGGCCCAGGATTCGGCCCAGTCCTCCCACGGGTGAGTGGTGGCGTAAGCGCTGACGAAGTTGTCCTCCCATTGCGCCGGCGGCCCTTGCTCGTAATGCTGCTTCAGAGCGGCACCATAGTCGGCCCGCTCATCGCCGAAGCGCTCGCGAAAAGCCGTGAGACGCGTTCCGTCCTTAATGAACAGATCCCAGTAGTAGTGCCCGATCTCGTGGCGGCAATGGCCTATCAGGGTCCGGTAAGGTTCATTCTGCTGACGCCGCTGGCTTTCGCGCAGCACGTCGTCGGCCTCGGCGATGTTGATGGTAATCAAGCCATTGTCATGTCCGGTGAGTACGCGCTGCTGATCGCCGTTGGACGTGGTGATGTCGGCCAGGAATTCAAAGGCCAGTCCGCCGTTTCCATCAGCGCGCCGCGGTTCCACCGGCAGATGGAGCTTCAACAGCGTATAAATCAGCCGGCGCTTGGCCACCTCCAGCTTGTACCAGGCGGACTTGTTGGCCGGCACGCTCATGTCGGGAATTACCCGCGTTAGTCGGCACGATTCGCACAATGTACCCGTATCATTGGCCGATAAGGCCCAGTTGCACACGTTCTCTTTGACGTAGTTCGCGCACAACCGATAAGCGGGTTGCTCCCCGCTGCCACCCAAGACGTGCCACAGACCCTCCGTATCCTTCGACAGGGCCGCCATGCGCCCCTTGTCGACCAGATAGGCTAGGGTGTTGTGACAACTCAGGCACTGGACGTTCTCAAAGAACACCAGATTCTGGCAGTGCGTACAGTGAAAGGTCTGCATGATCGAATTCGCCCTACGGCTGCGAAAGTGCTGCAATCCGTGGAGCGTACGCGTTAAGAGTGCTCTCGGCGCCGCCACGCTGACCGATGATGTGCATCGGTGATTCGACATCGGCTGTAGGAACTGTCCTAGTGTCCTTCACGACTGCAGTCCGGCACTCATCAGCAGCGCCACAGGGAAATGAGCGAAGACGTCGGCAACGCGGAGATTGTGTTGCCCACTACTGCCGGCTGCGATCAGCTGGCCGCCCTCAAGCACGCTCAGCCAGCGCGCGGCAGCCAGCCGTCGTGGAATCTCAATCGCCGTATCGCCCCATGCTTGGGCCGCAATCGGTATGGAGCTCGTGGCGCTGAGCCGTCCGCACAAGCGCGGGATTACCGTTAGCGTGGTAAGTCCTTCCGACCGTTCCAGGCCCTCGCGGCGTCGCCGCCGCTGCGGCAGCCGGCGAAAGAAGGCGCAGATCTGCTGGCGGTGGTCGCCGCTGACGCGCGCCGGGAGATACTCTCCGGCTGCAAAGAGCATCTCATGGCGCCGACGCAGCGCCAGCACCGTGTGGATCAGGTGCAGCTTGGCACGGCCGTCCTCGAGTGTGTGAACGAGGCTTGCGGCGAATTCCGCGGTCGGTGGTCCCTGACCCTCCAGCTCGTTCAGCAGCTCGACCCGTCGGCCGTAATCGACTGGGCGCCGGTTGTCCGGATCGACGAGCGAAAAATCCCACAGCTCGTTCCCTTGATATATGTCGGGCACGCCGGGCGCAGTGAGCTTGCACAGGGTCTGCGCGAGTCCGTTGAGCAGCCCGAGCCGGCTCACCTGAGCCTGTACTGCGGCCATGTCAACCAGAAACGGATTCTTGTCACTACCATCGAGCACCGCATCTATGAACTGCCTCAGGGCCTCTTCATAGTCGGCGCTAACATTGGCCCAACTGGTACGCAACTTGGCTTCGCGTACCGCCTTTAGCATGTAAGCCTGGATGCGCTCGCGATACTCAGCGTGCGCCACTCTATCCATCCTCGTTAGCGGCCAGCTGCCCAGCAGTATCTGGTACAGCAGGTATTCCTGATTTGGGCCCGGGGCCATCTGTCCATCCACCAAGCGCTTGCGTGAGCGATGCAGACGGCGCCAGCGATTCACCGTGCGTCGCCACAAAGTCGGAAACTCCGACAACACATCGATACGCACCCGGACATCCTCAGAGCGTTTGGTGTCGTGGGTGGTGGTCGCCAGCAATTCCAGCGGCCAGCGCGCCTGTCGGGCACGCAGGTCTGCATGGAATGCCGCCGTACTGGTACCGTAACGATCCGGATCGCCGCCCACTTCGTTCAGAGAGGCCAGGCGGTTGAAGCGATACATCGCCGTATCCTCTACGCCCTTGGCGGTTGCCGGCGCCGTCAGCTGCTGGAAACTCATCGCGAAGCTGCTCGCCAGCGCCCGTGGGGCGGCACTTTCGGGCGGCAGCTCATTGAGCAGAGCCTGACGCAGGAACTCAAAGATCCCCTCATCCACCAACGAGACGCGTCTCTTGGCAACGGCTATGGCCCACTCGATATAGCGGCGGTCCTCCTCCGAGGCCCGATCGGCCACATAGGTGCGGTAAACCGGAAAGCACGCGATGACCTCGCGGACCGCTGTACCCAGGTGGCTCAGCGTGAAATCGCGGGTGTGCCGGTCGGCGCCGGCGAGTTCCGCCAGTTTTTGGATCAGCAGGCGCAACTCCGCGCCAAAAGCAGTCTCGAGAACTGTGCGCTTGGATTCATAAACCACCTGCTCCCAGGAGACACGATAACCAACGAAGTGCTCATAGCTCTGGTGCATGCGCCGTTTGGAGCTGGCACGCACGAACAGTCCGTTGAGCAGATTGGTAAAACCGTAGCCAGTCGTGCCCTCGACCGGCCATGTCTCGGGCAGTCGCTCGAATATCGCCGTGATCTTTTCAATCCAGATATGAATCGGCTGACCGGGTGGCCCGGCAGCTGCCGCGCGCAAGCGCTCCAGATAAGTCATCGGATCATATAGGCCATCGACATGATCAATCCGCACCCCATCCACCTGCCCGGAGCGGACCAGCTCGAGCAGCAGGCGATGGGTCGTGGCGAATACCTCAGGGTCTTCCATCCGCAACGCCGCCAGCGCGTTGATGTCGAAGAATCGCCGATAGTTGATTGCATCGGAGGCCACCCGCCAGTGCGCAAGGCGGTACACTTGTCGTTCCAGCAGCTCATGCAATGTGTTCGCGTCGACACCGCCATCCTGCTGCAGCAGCTCCGCCGCAAATGAATTATCAGCAGCTGCGATGGGGAAATGGTGATCGTGATAGTTCACGAAGAACTCATCGGAACCAGCGTGGCGCAATTTCAGCTCACCGCGATCGAGCACTGCGCCATAGGACTCGCCCAGCACGGGGATCATGAGCTTGCCGGCGCTCCAGTCAATATCGAAATAGGCGGCATACCGTGAATTGCGACCGTTGCGCAACACGTCCATCCACCAGGCGTTGTCATTGCCAATGCCGACGTGATTGGGAACGAAATCTGCGATGTGCCCCATACCGTGCGCGCGCAACGCCGCCACAAACTGCTCGAAGTCCTCGCGGCTGCCAATCTCGGGATTGAAGGCGTTGTGATCAACCACGTCATAGCCATGCGTGCTTGCTGCCTGGGCGCGAAAATACGGCGAGCAATAAACGTGGCTGATGCCGAGCCGTGCCAGATATGGAATCAGCTTCGTCGCATCCCTGAGTGTGAATTGCTGATGCAGCTGCAGTCGATAGGTGGCGCGGGGAAGCATCGCGCTTATCCCCTGATGCCCGGCCGCGGAGTGCCGTGTTCCTGAAGCAGCCAGAGCACGCTCCAAGCCTCGAGCACAATTGGCAGCGGATCCGCGTTCATCGTGGCGTATAACACCCGACCATCAGTGCGGCCTGAAGTGGCCACCGGCCTGTCGCTCAGGTTGAACATCAGCACCAACTCAGATCCATCCGCGAGCGTCCAGGCGACCCGCGAGGCCCGATCACTGCCGTCGGCATAGTGACTGGCGCGAATCAAAGGTATCCGGGGCACGATTTCCGCGTGCCGCAAGGCGAGCAGGCGCTGGTAGAAGGCCAGCCAGTCGGCAGAGTGCGGATCTTCGAGCTGGCCCCAGTAAAGCCGCGCACGCTCGAAAGTGCCGACCGCGGCTGCATCCGGCACCGCAATGCTCTCGCCACCTTTCAGTCGTGCGAAGCCGGCGAACTCCTGTTCGCGCCCGGCGCGTACTAGGGCAGCCAGCTCCGACTTGAAATCGCAGAAATAGGCAAAGGGCTCGTGCGCACCCCATTCCTCGCCCATGAACAGCATCGGAATGGCCGGAGCCAACAATAGAATCGCCACTGCCGCACGTAGCGCGGCTTCGCTGGCTACCAGGCTGGTCAGCCGATCTCCCAGTGGCCGATTGCCAATCTGATCGTGGTTTTGCAGAAAATTGACGAACGCCGTCGGCGGCAGATGGGTGCTCACCGATCCACGATTGGCCTGCTCGTGCCGCGAGTACTCACCCTGGAAGACGAAGCCCTCTGCCAGCGCGCGCGCCAGCTTGTTGGCGGGTTGCTCGCTAAAGTCGACGTAATAGCCGTCGGTCTCTCTTGTAAGCAGGACATGCAGACAATGATGCAGATCATCGTTCCACTGCGCGTCGAAGCGCTCCGTTACCAACGGGTAACCGAGCCGCTGCGCCTCGTTCGCATTGTTTTCAGCGATCAGATGCACGTGCCGCTGCGCGCCGGGTCCGGCCCGGACCGCGCTCGCAATTGCGCTCAGGATGTGCACATCGCTGTCGTCGTGAATGGCATGGACCGCATCGACGCGTAGTCCATCGAAGGCGAACTCCTCAAGCCAGTACAGGGCGTTGTGCACGAAGAAGTCGCGCACTTCAGGACACCCATCGGCATCGAAATTCATTGCATCGCCCCAGGGCGTGCTATGGCGCGAGGTGAAAAACTGCGGCGCATAGCTCGGAAGGTAGTTGGCCTCGGGCCCGAAGTGGTTGTAAACCACATCCAGCAGGACCCCGAGGTGGCGCTCGTGCGCAGCGCGGATCAGCGCCTTCAGGTCATCGGGCCTGCCGTAGGCGGAATCTGGTGCAAATGGCAACACCCCGTCGTAGCCCCAGCCGCGTTGTCCCGGAAAGTCGGCCACTGGCATCAGTTCCAGCAGCGTCACACCGAGCGCAGCCAGATGATCAAGCCGCTCGATCACGGCGCGAAACGTGCCCGCAGTGGTAAAAGTTCCCACGTGAATTTCGTAGATAACGGCCTCGTTCCACGGCCGCCCGCCCCATTGCTGTGACCCCCAGTCGAAGGACGCCGGATCGACTACGACACTGGGACCCTCGGCATCCTCTGGGTTATAGCGCGAGGCCGGATCCGCAACCTCCAGCGTGCCATCGATCCGGAAGCGATAGCGACTGCCAGGTCTCGCATCGGGCTCCACACGTTCGAACCATCCGGTGGCGGCCTGTGCCATGGGGCGCGACAGCGAGTCGCTCAAGTCGCACAGGAGAAGATCGACGCTACGTGCCGCCGGCGCCCACAGCCTGAAGCGCACTCCCGCCGGCGTGACTTGAGCCCCAAAGGGCATCGAATAGACACGCCGCATCGGTATGGCAGCTATTGCGCATTCGAACGCGTGCCCAGCACGAAGCGCTCAAGCTGTTCGCGAAGGATCAGCGGACGCGAGACGCGTTCGCTCTCGGAGACCATCCGCGGCTGCCGCTCAAGTCGGCGCAACGTGCGCTCCAGTCGACCCGGGGTGCCCAGGTCCGACCAGCCACAGGAGGGCACCGAGACTAGCTGCAGGGAGGCCTCTTGCCCGGTGAGCACTTCGCGGGAAAAGTCCAGGCTGGGCAGCGTGCGGTAGAGCGCGCTTGTGGCCCAGGTCGTCCCGGTTCGCCGATCCTGTTCTACCGCTAAGCGCATCGATTCAATCGTAGCGCTGAATTTCTGCGGGTAGAGTGAGACCAAGCCCGCACCTGATGCTGCAAAAATGAACGAATTCCAGAGCGCTCCCTGCAGCCGTAGGCGACTGATATCGCTCCAGGCCGTAGGCTTCTCGACAAATTGCGACACCGGCCCGCAGCGCCCGATAAGCGGAAGCTTGGCCACGATGTAGCCCAGCTCGGTGTCGGCTTCATCAGGCTGGATTCCCAACAAGAAGACCTGCTGCGTACGAAGCTTCGCGCGCGCGATGGCGCTTCTCATCGCCCGGCGCAGTACTTCCTCATCGTGCACGTAATGATCAGAGGGCAGCACTAAGATCGTCGCTTCTGGATCGCGCGCCAGGATATGCAGCACTGGCAGCAGGACCCCATGCGCAGTGCCGCGACCCACTGGCTGCACCACGATATTGTCGGCTGGCAGCCCGTGAAGGATGGGCGTCCACCACTGCCTGTGATGCTCGGTGACTACTGCGCAGACGTGTGCTGCGTCGCACACGGCAGTGGCGCGCTGCAAGGTCTCTTCCAGTAACGACAAGCCGCCGGACAGGGAACAGAACTGCTTCGGCGTCGGGCGGCCCCCATCTTCGGTGGTCAGCTGCTCCAGTCGACGCCCTTCCCCGCCCGCTAGAACCAGTGCCCACGTGCTCATGCTGTAGTGTCCTCTCGGTAGTTGAAGCGGCGGGAAGACCGCAGGATTTGTCTCACATACCTTAGTGGTCGAACTCAGAAAATCACGTAGGAGCAAGTCCGACAGCCTTGTAGGACTGAGCCCAATTTCGCACCACCGCTGTGCACATCGACTGCCACGTTCGCTTTAGACTTTTAGGGCAAATAGCGCGAGTGAACGCGCAGTCAAGCCATATTTGTCGCCCGGAGCGCCCTGATATTCGGCCGAGCGGTCCGCAATATTGGTGTCCAGCAGCAATTCCCAGCCGCGTCCATCAGAGTACTCCGGCAGCGTAAATTCGACAAAATCATGATGCGCGTTGAAGAGCAGCAGCAGCGTCGCCTCCGTGCCCCGCTGCCGCAAGCCCGTCGGACGCGCACGACCGTCGATGAGCATGCCAAAACATCGCATGCTCGTATCCAGCCATTCGCTCTCCTGCATCGGTGCGCCGGTCGCATTGATCCAGCTGACATCACGAATTTCGAGTTCTTCATCGACGGCACCGGTCAGAAACCGGTTGCGGCGCAGGATCGCGTACTTATGGCGGAGGGCGCATAGCTGTTGGACGAAAAGCACCTGCTCGGCGCCCGGCTTCAGCAGCTCCCAGTCGAGCCAACCGAGTTCATTGTCCTGACAGTAGCCATTGTTATTGCCCTGTTGCGTGCGGCCAAACTCATCCCCTGCCAGTAGCATCGGGGTACCTTGCGACAGCAGGAGCGTCGCCAGCATGTTGCGCATCTGGCGCTGTCGCAGGACGATGATGGCCGCGTCGTCCGTGGGCCCTTCGACACCATGATTGAACGAGTGGTTGTCGCTCGTGCCGTCGTTGTTGCCTTCGCCGTTCGCTTCGTTGTGCTTCTCGTTATAACTGACCAGGTCATTCAGCGTGAAGCCATCGTGCACCGTTACGAAGTTCACACAGGCCGATGGGCGGCGGCCCAGCTGATTGAAGATGTCACCGGAGGCGCACAAGCGTGGAGCCAGCTCGGCAGCCGCAGCACTGCCTTTCCAGAAGTCGCGTACCGTATCGCGGTAGCGATCATTCCACTCGGCCCAGCCAGGTGGAAAGCCACCCACCTGGTAGCCTCCCGGTCCACAGTCCCAGGGCTCGGCGATCAGCTTAACGCTGCGCAATACCGGGTCCTGATTGCAAACCTTGAGGAATCCGCTCTGGTTATCGAACCCGCTCGGCTCGCGCGCGAGGATCGTGCCCAGATCGAACCGGAAGCCATCAACGTGCAGCTCGTTGACCCAATAGCGCAGGCTGTCGGCCACCATTTCAATGACTGCCGGATGCGAGAGATTGAGCGTGTTGCCGGTGCCCGTATCATTGATGTAGTAACGCCGGTCTGGGGCGAGCCGGTAGTAGGTCGCATTATCAATACCTTTGAATGACAGCGTTGGTCCGCGCTCATTGCCTTCGGCGGTGTGGTTGTAGACCACATCCAGGATCACCTCCAGCCCAGCATCGTGGAAGCGCGCCACCATCTCCTTGAATTCCCGCAGGCTCTGCTCCGGTTCGGAGGCGTAGCGGGGATCTGGTGCGAAAAAGCCAATGCTGTTGTAGCCCCAGTAGTTTTTCAGTCCGCGCTCGAGCAACTGACTGTCGTGAATAAACGTATGGATCGGCAGCAGCTCGATCGAAGTCACGCCGAGCGACTTCACGTAGTCAACGACAGCCTTAACGCCCAGGCCTGCGTAGGTGCCCTGCTTTGAGGGTGGCACGGCCGGATGGCGCTTGGTGAAGCCCTTGACGTGCGCTTC